>NZ_JBHXSA010000017.1:177365-185842 GCF_042716475.1 Streptomyces sp. NPDC058671
TTTAATTCGGGCCTTACCACCGGGGGCCCCCTAACCCTTATTCCGGGGGGGGGGGGGGGTTTGGGGGGGCACTGGTGGTTCTCCCACGTTTACCCCCGGGGGGGGGCGCCCCGGGGGGCCCCCCCCCCTCGGTTCTCCTCTCTCCTACGCCTTGTCGATCGAGAACACCACCCGTACCCCGTCGGTCGAGTTGATCCGCTCGTTGAGACCCCAGACGCGGCCCGTCACCGGTGCGTATCCCAGGTTCTGGGTGTAGACGGGCGAGGTCGTCAGGACGTGCGGGGCCGTGTTCGCGGCCGCCTTGTGGATGCAGGAGTACCGCGCGCCCGACGGGTCGCCGGAGCCGCCGCCCACTCCGGTGGGGCAGTCACCGGCGAGGAACCAGCTGGTGCCGTCGGTGGCGGCGCCCTGCATGGCCCAGATCGGGGAGGAGTACGCGACGGTGGCGTGCCCGTAGGGCAGGGCGGTGCCGGCGTCGAGGGCCCAGCGGATAACCCGGCCGCCCGCGGCGCCCGGCTTGTACTCGGCGGACACCAGGCCGTCCTGGCCGGTGCGGTCCAGGCTCAGGGAGTTGAGGCAGGGCCGGTCCTTGGGGGCGGTGGCGGAGGCGTCGCCGACCGAGCAGGCGCCGCCGTCGGCGGTCGTGACGTACTCGCCGATCAGCGGCAGCGCGTAGTTGCTCCAACGGGCCGACGAGGTCGCGCCGGTGACGCCGACCGCCTCGGTGCTGGAGTTGACCTGCCAGATGTGCCGCAGGTCGTACACCTGGAGCCAGCGCCCGTTGGCGACGAACAGCTTGTTGCCGTACCAGACCACACCGTCGCTGTGGCTGGAGACGCGGGTGAAGCCGCCCTTGCCGTTCGCGTCGACGGTGGGGCGTACGAGGAGCAGGTGGTTGTAGCGGATCTGCCCGCCCTCGGTGTTGACGAGGCTGACCCGGCTGAACTCGTTGGCGACGCGGGCGCCGCCGGTCTGCATGCCCCGGCTGAAGTGCCAGGACGCCAGGAAGGCGGTCCGTCCGTCCACCTTGCCGTCGGGCTGGGCGTCGTGGGAACCGGTCAGGCCCTGCGGGGTCCAGCCGCCCGCGTCCGTGTACGAGTTGGAGGTGTCGTCGGCCTTGTCCCAGCAGAAGCCGCCGGGGTTCAGGGAGGCGGAGAGGCCGGTGGCGTGGCACAGGCCGTTGCTTCCGGTGCGCCCGCCGGAGGTGAGGACCTGGGTGGCGTTGCGGACGGTCACCGCCCCCTGGGACTCGACGGCCTTGATGGCCGCGTCGTTCTCGGCGAACGAGTTCCCGGCCCGCAACTGGAACGTTGCGACGGTCGCCGCGTCGACCTGCCCGAAGGGCATGGCGGCCTGTGCGGGGCCCGCGGCCACCAGGGACGAGGCGAGTGCCAGGAAGGCGGTGCCGAGCACGGCGAGATGTCTACGGATTGTCTGAGCCATGCCACGAGATCCTAGGCGGGCCCCGTCATCGGTGCCGGTGTCGGTGCTGGTCCCGGCCGGTGCTGGTCCCGGCCGGTGCTGGGTCCCGGCGCCGGTGCTGGGTCCCGGCGCCGGTGCTGGGTCCCGGCGCCGGTGCTCTTGTGGAGACAGCGGTCAGGCGTCGGCCGGCTTGGTGAACTCCTCGATCAGGACGGGGTACTGCTCTGCGCCGTGCCCCGCGGCGATCGCCCGGTCGGCCATCGCCTTGAACAGCTTCGGCAGCTCCGCGTTGACCCCGACCGCCTCGCTCTCCTCGATGAGGTGGGTCATCGCCCGCGCGTCGGTCTCCAGGGCGGACACCTCGGCCGGGAAGGAGCCTCGGTCGATCTGTTCGGCGTACCCGGGCAGCCATTCGGCCACCACGGCGGCGATCTGCCGGGCGAACGGCGCGTACGTCGCCGCGTCGACGCCGGCCGTCCTGAGCAACGCGGTGCCCTGGAGCCAGGCGTTGAGGACGCCCCACATCATGGCGAGTCCCGCGACGTCGTACAGGGACGCGAGCCCGTGGTCCTCCCCGAGGTGGGTGAGGGTGCCGAGCGCGCCGAGCGTGGACGCGTACTCCTCGAAGACGGACCGCGGCCCGCTGTGCAGGATCATCGCCTCGGCTGTCCCGATCACGGGCGGTACGGCCATGATGGCGCCGTCCAGGTAGCGGGCGCCGCGCTCCCCGGCCCAGCGGGCGGTCTCCCGGGCCTGCGCCGAGTCGCCCGAGGTCAGGTTGACCAGCGTCGTACCGGCCAGGTCGACGTCGCTCGCGCCGAGCAGGTCGCGCACGGCGGCGTAGTCGGTGACGCAGACGACCGTCAGGGAGCCCGCGCGGACCGCGTCGGCGACCGTCGGGGCCGACCGGGCGCCCCCCGCGACCAGCCGGTCCGCCTTGGAAGCGGTGCGGTTCCAGACGGTGGTGGGGTGGCCGGCCTTCAGGAACGCGTCGGCGAGTGCCTGGCCCATCAGGCCAAGCCCCAGGACGGTGACGGGAGTAGCGGATGCGGTGGTGTTGTTGTCGGTCATGACGGCATCGTCGACGTTCATACCGGTGTGAAGGTCAACAGGGTTGGAGGGGGAACTTCGATGCGGATCGGAGAGCTGAGCCGCCGGACGGGCGTGCACACGCATCAGCTGCGCTACTACGAGGCCCAGGGCCTCCTCGACGCCGAGCGCGGCGCGAACGGCTACCGCGAGTACGACGAGGGCGCCGTGCTGCGGGTGCGGCAGATCCGGCACCTCCTCGGCGCGGGACTGTCCTCCGAGGACATCGCGTATCTGCTGCCCTGCGCGGTCGGGGAGGCGCCGGAGCTGCTCGGGTGCCCGGAGCTGCTGACCGCGATGCGGTCGCGGATGCGGCGGCTGGACGACCGGATGGAGGAGCTGGCACGGTCGCGCGCCGCTCTCGCCGTGTACATCGACGCGGCCGAGCGCACGAGCGGCGAGCACTACCCGCCCTTCGACGGTTCCGGCCTGGAGCCGGTCTCCGTCTGACCGTCCCGGACGTCCCCTCCCGCCCACGTGACGGATGTGCCGATAGTTGCTCGACACACGGAAGGGCCGCTGCTTGACTGGACGGCCACCTGGGGAGGGGAACGCAGTCATGCGCAGTGGAGCCAAGGTCGCGTTGGTCGGGGGCGTGTTCGTCGTCGTGGCGGGCGGCGTCGGCTACGGGGGCTACAACCTGTGGACCGGCGTCACGGGCGGGGACCAGACCGTGGGGGTCCGGTCGGAGGCCGCGCCGAGGACGGGACCGGTCACCGGCGACGAGGTCACCGCCACCGCGCGGGACTTCCTGGTCGCCTGGGCCGCCGGGGAGCCGGAGAAGGCCGGGCAGCTGACGAACGACCCGGTCACGGCGGGGCCCGCCGTGGCGGCCTACCGGGAGGGCGGAGCGGTCACGGAGGCGGTCATCACGCCGGGGCCGGCCGTCGGGCCGAAGGTGCCGTTCACGGTGAAGGCGACGATCACGTACGAAGGCGTGTCGAAGCCCTGGTCGTACGCCTCAGAGCTGACCGTCGTCCGGGGGCAGACCACCGGCCGCCCCCTGGTGAAGTGGGCGCCGTCCGTGCTGCACCCGAAGCTGACCACAACCGCCGGCACCCTGCGTACGGGCGAGGCGCAGACCGCGTCCGTCAAGGCCCTCGACCGGAACGGCGACGAGCTGTCGGTGGAGAAGTACCCCTCGCTCGCGCCGATCGTCGCCGAACTGCGCACGCGGTACGGGGCGAAGACCGGCGGCACGGCCGGCATCGAGACGTGGATCGAGTCGGGCAGCGAGACCGTCCCCGACACCACGGTCCTGGTCCTGCGGAAGGGCAGGCCGGGCACCCTGAGGACCACCATCGACCCGGTGGTCCAGGCGGCGGCCGAGAAGGCGGTCAAGGCGTACGGGAAGGCGGCGGTGGCGGCGATCGAACCGTCGACGGGCGCGATACGGGCGGTCGCGAACAGCCCGGCGGCCGGCTTCAACACGGCGTTCCTGGGCAAGCAGGCCCCGGGTTCCACGATGAAGATCGTGACGGCGGCGATGATGATGCAGCAGGGGGTGGCGACGCCCGGCGGCCGGGTCGAGTGTCCCCCCGATGTCGTGTCGAGAAGTCAGACCTTCCAGAACCTCGACAGGTTCAGCATCGCCGACGGCACCCTCTCCGACGCGTTCCGCCGCTCCTGCAACACCGCCTTCATCAAGGCGATCAGCCCCCTCGCCGACAAGAAGATCGCGGACACCGCCCTCGGCGACACCGCCCGCGACTCCTTCGGCATCGGGCTCAACTGGCAGGTGGGCGTCCCGGCGGCGGACGGCAGCGTCCCCCAGTCGGCCGGGAGCGAGACGCCGGCCTCGTACATCGGCCAGGGCAGGATCACGATGAGCGCCCTGAACGTCGCCTCGCTCTCCGCGACCGCGAAGAACGGCGGCTTCCTCCAGCCGTACCTGGTGGCGAAGAGCCTCGACGACCGGGAGTTCGCGACGGCCGAGCCGCTCTCCCGTGAGGTCGCCTCGGGGCTGCGCGGGATGATGAAGGCGACGGCGACGAACGGCACCGGCGCCGAGGCGATGGCCGGCGTCCCCTCCCCGAAGGGCGCCAAGACGGGCTCCGCCGAGGTCGACGGCCAGGCCACCTCGAACAGCTGGTTCACCGGCTACTCGGGCGACCTCGCGGCGGCGGCGGTCGTCGAGGAGGGCGGCCACGGCGGCGACGCGGCGGGCCCGGTGGTCGCGAAGGTCCTGAAGGCGGGGTGAACCACCCCGGCGGGGGTGTCCGGGGTCCAAAACGCGGTCGCGTGGCCCGTACACGGACCGCTAGCGTGCGGGCCATGACCGCTGACAACACCTCCCTCGCACACCCCCAGTTCGCCGCCGCCCTGGAGGAGCTGGGCCTCGACGTCGACATCCGCCGCTTCCCCGACGAGACCCGCACCGCCCAGCAGGCCGCCGAGGCCATCGGCTGCGAGGTCGCCGAGATCGTGAAGTCGCTGATCTTCGCCGCCGACGGGGTGCCCGTCCTCGTCCTGATGGACGGCGCCTCGCGGGTGGACGTCGAGCGGGTGCGGTGGGAACTGTGCGCGGGGAAGGTGACCCGGGCCGACGCGAGGGCGGTGCGGGAGGCCACGGGGTACGCGATCGGGGGCGTCCCGCCGTTCGGGCACCGGACGAGGACCCGGGTCCTCGCCGACCGGGGCATCCTCGACCACGACGTGGTGTGGGCGGCGGCGGGAAACCCGCACACGGTCTTCGCGATGGACCCGAAGTCGCTGGTGACGCACGCGGGCGGGACCTTGGTGGACGTACGCGAGGCCGCCGGGGACACGACGGCGGACGGCCGCGGAGCGGTCGGAGACACGACGGCGGACGGCCGCGAGGCCGTCGGAGACACGTCGACGGATGTCCGCGAGCCGTCGGCGTGACGCCGCTCGTCACCCTGGCGGTCCTGATCGCCGCCGTGACCCACGCAAGCTGGAACGCCCTCGCGCACCACATGAAGGACCAACTGCTCTCCTTCACCCTGATAACCGGCGGCGGCGCCCTGATCGGCCTGGCCACGGCCCTCTTCGTACCGCTCCCTGCGGCGGGGGCGTGGCCCTACCTGATCGCCTCCGCGCTCCTCCACGTCGGCTATCAGGCCCTGCTGATGCGCTCGTTCACCCTCGGGGACTTCGGCCAGATGTACCCGATCGCCCGGGGCACGGCCCCGTTGGTCGTGACCGTGCTCGCCGCGGTCCTGCTCCACGAGGTGCCGGACGGCCGGCAGTTGCTCGGGGTGGCGGTGGCGTGCGCGGGCCTGACGGGTCTGGCGCTGTGGGGCATCCGGGGCGAGGGCGCGCGCCCGCACTGGCCGGCGCTGCTCGCGGCGGGGGCGACGGGCCTGTCGATCGCGCTGTACACGGTCGTCGACGGCGTCGGGGTCCGCGCCTCCGGCACCCCGCTCGGTTACATCGCGTGGCTGATGATCCTGGAGGGCCTGGTGATCCCCGCGTACGCCCTCTGGACCCGCCGCGGCGCCCTCCTCCCCCAACTCCGCCCGTACGCGAAGCGCGGACTCCTCGGCGCGGCCCTCTCGGTCACGGCGTACGCCCTCGTCCTGTGGGCCCAGACGAAGGCGCCGCTGGCCCCGATCGCCGCCCTCCGCGAGTCGTCGATCATCGTGGGCGCGGCCATCGGCGCCCTCTTCTTCAAGGAACGCTTCGGCACCCCGAGGATGGCGGCGGCGGGCCTGATGGTGGTGGGCATCGGGCTGATGCTGCACGCGGGGTGAGGGGGCGGTGCCTCCGGGGACGAGAGGCACCGCCGCTTCACGTGTCAGGAGCCGATGGCGCCAGCCCTTCGCCGCCCGTCGCACGAGGCGCGGAAGAAATCCGTACGGACACGGCGGAAGCCGGTGTGGCCGGTCGCCTGCGCGTGGGCCAGACACCAGACGGCGGGGCCGCGTCCGTCGTCCGCCGCGCCGGAACCGTCCAGGCACGTCGTGCACTCGGCCTCGGTGATCGGGCCGCTGCCCGTGGGGTCCTGGCGCAGGACCCAGAGGCGGGGGTGCGGCACGGCCGGGCGGCAGGCGCCCGTCACCACGGCTCACCGCCACCCACGGACAGCTCGGCCCACACCAGCTTGCCGGGCCCGTCCCGGTCGTCGATGCCCCACTTCGCGGCGAGGGTGTCGACCAGCGGGAGCCCCCAGCCGCCGTCGGCGCCGTCGACCGGAAGCGCCGTCAACGGCCGTCGCTCGGACGCGTCGTGGACCTCGATGCGGAGGGCGCCCGGCACGCGGGCGAAGCGCGTCTCGATCTCGCGACCGGGGACCTTGCCGTGGCGTACGGCGTTCGTCAGCAGCTCCGAGAGCACGAGCGAGGCGGCGCCCTCGACGGCGCCCCATTCCCACCGTTCCAGTACCCGGCGCAGCTCCCGCCGGGCGAGCGGCACGCTCTTGGCGGCCTGCCCCCAGCGCAGCACGACGGCTTCGTCGCCTCGCGGGTTCGTGGGTACGGCCCCCATCAGGCCACCTCCACGCCGTGGATCAAGCGCGGGCCCACGTCGACGCCATGAACGGCCAGCCACAACGCCCGCCGCCGCTGCCGCTGCGCCCGACTCCGTTGCCGGGCGGCCTCGTGGGGGTCGTCCAGGTAGGGGCGGACGAGCCGGCTGTCCTCGCCTCGGAGGAGGGAAACGCGGGGGCGGCAGAGGGGGGTTGTCGCCGGTGCGGCGCAGTTACGGATGGGCGGTACGGGCGGGGGCGGGGCCCCACACCGGCGGCGCCGCCCGGACGGTGGCAGTAACAGCCGCAAGACCAGCCCGACAAGGCGGACGATAGGGTTACTCATGTTGACGCTCCTTCTGTAAGCGTTGACCACGCCCCCGGACCGGTCGCTCGGTCGCGGGGGTCTCTTGTTTACGCACAGGCCGACGAGATCACCCACGCGTCACCAAGTGGCGACAGTGAGTGATCGCGGTCACAGCATGCCCGCGCATCCCTGGCTAATGCAAGCCTTGCAAAATACCTGTTGACGTTCGAATCGATTTGAGCGTCGACGCAGGACCACGCACACTCGCGGATACCAGCCCGGCAGAGAAGGGACCGCACCGTGCCGGACAAGCGACCACGCCCGCCGACCGTCAGATTGCGGCGCCTCGCCGCCGAGTTGAGGAAACTTCGCGCCGAGACTGGGCTCACACGCGAGGACGTCACCGAACGGACCGGGATCAACGAGGCGACGCTCTACCGCATCGAGCGGTCACGAACCCGGCCTCAAAAGCGGACTCTTGTCAGTTTGCTGGACATCTACCAGGCCAACCCGAACCAGCGAGCGGACCTGTTGGCGCTTCAGAGCGGCTCGAACGACCAGGGCTGGCTGCGGCCGTACCATGCGGAATTGCCTGAGGAGTACACCTCGTACATCGGCTTCGAAGCGGAGGCGCGTACGGTCCGCAATTACGAGTCGCTGTTCATTCCCGGGCTCGCGCAGACCGAGCGCTATGCCTCGGAAGTCGTCAGGGGCGTCCTACCGATGGCCAGCCAGAAGGAGATCGCACAGCGCGTTCAGGCGCGCATGGAGCGACAGGCCGTGCTCACCAAGCAGGACCCGCTGCAACTCTGGGCGATCGTGGATGAGGCCGCCTTGAGACGCCGGGTCGGCGGGGGTGACGTCATGCGAGGCCAGGTACGCCACCTGCTGACCCTCATGTCGGAACCCCACGTCACATTCCAGGTGATCCCGTTCGAGAAAGGCGCACACGTCGGCATGACCGGCAGCTTCGTCCACATGGACTTTCCGGACGCGGACGACCCCGAACTCGTCTACCTCGATACACCCGCCGGTGATCTGTTCCTGGAATCGGAAGCGGAGATCCGGCGCTACAAATCGATGTTCGAGCACCTCCAGGCGGTGGCACTCGGTCCGAGCGACAGCGCCGACCTGCTGACTAAGGGATGTCCCGCAAAGATCTCGGATGCGAGTGCGGAGCTGCCTGCCGAGCTGGCGAGGTGCTCAGCCGGTGGTTCGTGAGGTGTCCAGGGA
>NZ_JBHXSA010000018.1:0-175086 GCF_042716475.1 Streptomyces sp. NPDC058671
TGCAGGGGGGACCCTGTGGGAGAGTAGGACGCCGCCGAACAATTTTTAGCCTCAACCCCCGGACTCTGTCCGGGGGTTGAGGCATTTTTGCGTTCTAAGCTGGGCGGCATGCGCTACGACCTGGTCATCTTCGACAACGACGGTGTGCTCGTGGACAGCGAGCCGATTTCCAACACCCTGCTGGCCGGCTATCTGACGGAGCTCGGGCATCCCACCTCGTACGAGGAATCCGTTCGGGACTACATGGGATCCGCCATGCACCGGATTCATGAACTCGTCGAAGAGCGGAGTGGACAGCGATTGCCGGCGGAGTTCGACGCGACGTTCCATGCGCGTGTGTTCGCTGCCTTCCAAGCCGAGTTGGAGGCCGTGGCCGGGGTTCGGGAGGTGCTGAGGCTGCTTGCCGAGGGTGGGGTTCCGTACTGTGTGGCCTCCTCGGGGAGTCATGAGCGGATCCGGGTGGGACATCGGAAGACGGGACTCGACGCCTGGTTCCGGGACGAGATCGTGTTCAGTGCCGACGATGTCGGGCGGGGGAAGCCGGCGCCCGATCTGTTCCTGTACGCCGCCGAGCGGATGGGGGTGGCCCCCGAGCGGTGCGTGGTGGTCGAGGACAGTCGGCTCGGGGTGCAGGCGGCCCTTGCGGCCGGGATGGACGTCTACGGGTTCACAGCGATGACGCCCGAGGAGAAGCTCGCCGGGGCCCTCGGGTTCTTCCGCGGAATGGAGGAGCTGCCGGCGATATTGGGCCTGTGATCCACCTACCCCGCGGTAGGTTCCGGCCGTACGCTGTGCCGCCATGACGGATGCGCGGTTGCGGCGTGGGCGGGGATCCCTGGCGGTCAGCTTCTTCGTGCAGGGGGTCACCTTCGCCCTGCTCGTGACCCGGATACCGGCGATCCAGGAGCGGTACGGGATCTCGGACGGGCTGCTGCCGGCGTTCCTGGCCGCCGTGCCGATCCTGGCCGGGGTGGCGAGTGTGGCGACCGGGAGGGTCGTCGCCACGGTGGGGCCTGCGGTGGTGCTGCGGTGGTCCCAGCCGCTCGTCCTCCTGTCGTTGCTCGCCGTGGGGGTGGGGAGCGAGTTGTGGCAGGCGGCGGTCGCCCTGGGGCTCTTCGGGCTCGCGGTCGGCGCCCTGGACGCCTCCATGAACATGCTGGGGGTCAGCCTCCAGCGGGCGTACGGGCGGAGCATCATGCTCGGGTTCCACGCCTCGTACAGCCTCGGGGGGATCGTGGGTGCCTCGCTGGCGTGGGTGGGGGCGCGCGGGGACCTGTCGCTGTTCGTGTCGTATCTGCCGGTGGTCCTGGTGCTGTTGCCCGTCGCACTCGTCGGCAGCCGGTGGTACGCGGCCGGTGGGGACGGGGCGGGGGAGGAAGTGGGGGAGAGCGCGGGGAGCGGGGTCGCCTTCGCGTTGCTGCTGCCGCTCTGCCTCGTCATGACCTTCGCGTACATCGGGGACTCGACCGTCTCCAACTGGAGTGCCAAGTACCTCCAGGACGTGTTGGGCAGTTCGGAGGAGATGGCGACGGTGCCGTACAACGCGTACATGGTGACGACGCTTCTCGGGCGGGCCGTGGGGGACTTCGGGGTGCGGCGGCTGGGTGCGGCGGCGGTCGTGCGGGGCGGGGCCGTGCTCGCCGCGGTGGGGTTCGCGGTGGTCGCGGTGGCGCCGGGGGCCTGGGTGGGGATCGCCGGGTTCACGGTGCTCGGTCTCGGGTTGAGCGTGATCGTGCCGCAGACCTTCGCGGCGGCCGGCCGGCTGGCCTTCGCGAGTGACGGTCCCGGGGGGAGCGACGCGGCGGTGGCACGGCTCAACGTCTTCAACTACGTCGGTTTCCTCATCGGGTCGCCCTTGGTGGGGGCGCTCGGGGACGCGTGGAGCTACCGGGGGGCCATGCTGGTGCCGATGGTGCTGGTCCTGGTGACGGTGGCCTACGCCACGTCGTTCGGCTCGCGGGCGGCCCGATACGGTGGCGGGCATGAGCGGCCGCGCACTGTTGATGTGGGATGAAGCTGTCACGCAGTACGACTTCGGGTCCGAGCATCCGATGGATCCGGTACGGCTCGCGCTGACGATGTCGCTGGTGCGGGCGTACGGGCTCGACCGGGCGGTGGACGTCGTGGCGGCCAAGCCGGCCGGGGACTCGACGCTGCGGCTCGTGCACCGCGAGGACTACGTGGCGGCGGTGCGGGCCGCGTCGGTGGATCCGCGGGGCGCCGACCAGGCGTACGGGCTCGGTACGGTCGACGATCCGGCGTTCTCCGGGATGCACGAGGCCTCGGCGCTGATCGCGGGGCAGTCGGTGGGGGCGGCGGAGGCGGTGTGGCGCGGGGAGGCCGCGCACGCGGTGAACTTCGCGGGCGGGCTGCACCACGCGATGCCGGGGTCCGCCTCGGGTTTCTGCATCTACAACGACGCCTCGCTGGCGATCGCCAGGCTGCTCGAGCTGGGCGCGGAGCGGGTCGCGTACGTGGATGTGGACGTGCATCACGGGGACGGGGTGCAGGCGGCGTTCTGGGAGGACCCCAGGGTGCTGACCGTGTCGCTGCACGAGCATCCTCGGACGCTGTTCCCGCAGACGGGGTGGCCGGAGGAGACGGGCGCGGCGGGTGCCGGTGAGGGCGGGGCGGTGAACGTGGCGCTGCCGGCGGGGACGGGTGACGCGGGGTGGCTGCGGGCATTCCACGCCGTCGTGCCGGAGCTGATCGCGGACTTCCGGCCGCAGGTGCTCGTCACGCAGCACGGCGCGGACACGCACTTCGAGGATCCGCTCGCGCACCTGGCGGTGTCGCTGGACGCGCAGCGGGCCGTGCAGGAGGCCTGTCACGAGCTGGCGCACGCGTACGCGGACGGGCGCTGGGTGGCCCTGGGCGGTGGCGGGTACGCGGTGGTGGACGTCGTACCGCGGTCGTGGACGCATCTGGTGGGGATCGCGGCGCACGCTCCGGTGGATCCGGAGTCGGTGATCTCGTCGTCGTGGCGGGACGAGGTGTACGCGCGGACCCGGCAGTCGGGGCCGGCGCGGATGACGGACGGGCGGTGGCCGGTGGGCTTCCGGGACTGGGCCGAGGGGTACGACCCGGCGGACCGGCTCGACCAGGCGGTGCTCGCCACCCGTAAGGCCGCTTTTCCGTTGCGGGGGTTGCTCGCCTAGAACGTTCTGGTGGGCGTTACGCCGACGGTGGGGTGTCCGGGGGGTTCGGGCTCCGGCGTGGGGGTGTTCCGGCAGCATCGGGTGGATGTTGAGTACCGGGGCGCTGCGGGCGCATCTGTTGGCGGCGGGGTTGGCGGGAACGGTGGCGACGTCGCGGGAGGAGAGCCTGCGGAGCTACCGGCTCTTCGCCGCGCGCGATCCGCGGGTGCTGCTGGGGCTCGACCCGGCGTGGGGGTGGGGCGAGGCCGAGCTGTTGCGGCTGATGGCCGACAAGTGCGGGGTGTCGGGGGATCCGGCGCATCGGACGGGGCCCGACGTGATCGATCCCGAGCGTACGGTGAGGGGGCTCGACGCCTTCGCGGCGCGGTTGGGCGCGGCGGCCGCGCGGCGGGTTCCGGTGCTCATCGGGACGGGGCATCCGCATCGGCTGCTCGGTTTCTACGTCGCTCTCGCAGACGCTTTGTCGGCGGCGGGATGTCTTGTCCTCACACCGGCGCAGGGGCGATGTGTCGACATAACGACGCGGTTCGGCGTACGTACGTACCTCATCGACTACGTACGGGGGGTGGCCCTGGTGCGGGAGCCGGGGCCGTCCGGGGGTGGGCGCGAGCCGGGGGCGCACTCCCACTCCCCGCTGCCGGTCAGGGCGGTTCTGGAGAGCGCGGCCGAGTGCGGCGGGCCGCTTCCGGAGCTCGTCGTGGGGGACCACGGATGGGTCTGCGGGGCAGGTCAGCTGGGTATCGAGGCCATCGGACTCGCCGATACGGATGATCCGGCGCTGTTCGTGGGCGAGGCGGAGGGGCAGGTGTCGGTGGTCGTTCCGCTGGATGACGGCGTGCGCTCCGTCTTCTACCGCCCCCTTACTCGCTATGTACTCAATCGAGCGTGTCTGTCACGGTAAACGGCCGGTGGTAGCTCCTCTTCCCCACTCGTACCACCCGCCCCTAGGCTGGAGCGTGAGCGCTCGGCGACGGAGAGTCATCGGAGGGGAAGCCGGTGGGCGTCGCGGCGGAAGGTACAGGTGGGTCATGGCTGCTGGCGAACGACCTCTCAACGAGGTCAAGTTTCTGACCGTGGCGGAAGTCGCCTCGGTGATGCGCGTGTCCAAGATGACCGTGTACCGCTTGGTGCACAGCGGTCATCTGCCGGCGATCCGGGTGGGCAGGTCCTTCCGGGTGCCGGAACAGGCGGTTCACGAGTACCTGCGAGAGTCCTTCGTGGGGGTGGGGACCGCGTAGCGCGAGCGCGGCGTCAACGCCGGGAAAGCTCCGTATGTCCCTCGGATTACAAGCGCGGTGCTCGGGGCGGTAGGCTAGGCCGACGTAGGTCGTGTGGGCCCAGACGCCCCGCACCGATTCCCGCCGGGAGGCGGGAATGTTCCGAGAAGTGAGCGAGGGTAGTCGTGGGCTCTGTTATCAAGAAGCGGCGTAAGCGGATGGCCAAGAAGAAGCACCGCAAGCTGCTGAAGCGCACGCGCGTTCAGCGTCGCAACAAGAAGTAGGCGACAGCTGCATCGCAGCGTTTCGTGCGTCAGGCGTGGCCCTTCACCGTTCGCGGTGGAGGGCCACGTCTTATGTGCGCGGAAATCCCGAGGCGCTACGGTGGCGACCAACGGAAGACCGACGGAAGGCGCTGATCTTGGGCAAGGTCGTGCTCGTCACCGGTGCCGCCCGGCACCTCGGGGGCCGCTTCGTGCGGCGGATCCAGCGGGACCCGGAGGTGGAGCGGGTGATCGCGGTGGACGCGGTCGACCCCGCGCACCGGCTCGGCGCCGCCGAGTTCGTACGGACCGACATCCGCAGGCCGGAGATCGCCAAGATTCTGGCCGAGCACGACGTCGACACGGTGGTCCATCTGGACGTCACCGGCACGGCGCTCGGCGGTGGGGGCCGTACGTCGGTCAAGGAGACCAACGTCATCGGCACCATGCAGCTGCTCGGCGCCTGCCAGAAGTCGCCGCGGATCAGCCGGCTCGTGGTCAAGTCCAGCACCAGCGTCTACGGCTCCGCGCCCCGCGACCCGGCCGTCTTCACCGAGACGACGGCCGCGAAGGCGCTGCCCAGCGGGGGCTTCGCCAAGGACGCGGTCGAGGTCGAGGGGTACGTACGGGGCTTCGCCCGGCGCCGCCCGGACGTGGCCGTGTGCGTGCTGCGGTTCGCGAACATCCTCGGGCCCCGGATCGACTCCCCACTGTCCGAGTACCTGGCGCTGCCGATCCTGCCGACCGTCCTCGGCTACGACCCGAGGCTGCAGTTCGTCCACGAGGACGACGTGATCGACGTGCTGCGCCTGGGGGCGCACGAGCCTCGCAGGGCCACGCAGAACAGCGGCACCTTCAACGTGGCCGGGGACGGGGTGCTGTTGCTGTCCCAGTGCGCGCGGCGCCTCGGGCGGCCCACGGTGCCGGTGCTGCTGCCCGCGGTCACCTGGGTGGGGACGGCGCTGCGTACGGTCGGGATCACCGACTTCGCGCCCGAGCAGATCCGGCTGCTCACCCACGGCCGGGTCGTCTCGACCGTCCAGACGCGTGAGGTGCTCGGATTCTCGCCGCGCTACTCCACGGCGGAGACCTTCGCCGACTTCGCGCGCGGCCGGGGGCCGGGACTGTTGCCGCCTGCGAGGCTCGCGGGGGCGGTGGACCGGCTGGCCGGGCGCCTGGCCCCACCCGCCGTGCCTGCCGTACCTGTCTCATCTGTTCCCCCCGTTCACGACGGCGCCTGAGGAGGCCGGACAGCGATGGCGGACGCCAAGGTCATTCCGTTCGACGACGACCGGTCGCGGGCCCGGCGACGGCCCGGCCGCCCCGACGGCGAGGCGGCGGCCGTACGGGCCCTGCCGGGGCCTCAGAAGGGCCCTGAGGAGCCCGGGGAGGCCCGGGAGGGTGTGTTGCCCGGTGACGGTGGTCCTGAGGACGGTGCCGGCGTGAGCTCCGTCGGTGGGGCCGAGGGGCCTGCCGGGACGAGTGGCTGGGAGCGCCGGCTCGCGGGCGGGCTCGCGTTCCTTCGGCGGCGGATCACCGGCGACTACGAGGTCGACGAGTTCGGCTACGACGAGGAACTCACCGGCCAGGTCCTGATGTCGCTGCTGCGCCCGCTGTACGAGAAGTACTTCCGGGTGGAGGTGAAGGGCGTCGAGAACATCCCGGCCGACGGCGGGGCCCTGATCGTCGCCAACCACTCGGGGACCCTGCCGCTGGACGGGCTGATGATGCAGGTCGCCGTCCACGACCACCATCCGGCCGGGCGGCACCTGCGGCTGCTCGCGGCCGACCTGGTCTTCGTGCTGCCGGTCGTCAACGAGCTGGCCCGTAAGGCGGGGCACACCCTGGCCTGTGCGGAGGACGCGGAACGGCTGCTGCGCGCCGGCGAGATCGTCGGGGTGATGCCCGAGGGCTTCAAGGGCATCGGGAAGCCGTTCGGGGAGCGGTACAAGCTCCAGCGGTTCGGGCGGGGCGGATTCGTCTCGACGGCGCTGCGTGCCGGGGTGCCGATCGTGCCGTGCTCGATCGTCGGGGCGGAGGAGATATACCCGATGATCGGGAACGCGAAGACGCTGGCGCGGGTGCTCGGAGTCCCGTACTTCCCGCTCACCCCGACCTTCCCGTGGCTGGGTCCGCTGGGGGCGCTGCCTCTGCCGACGAAGTGGACGATCCAGTTCGGCGAGCCGATCCCGACGGATTCCTACGCGCCGGAGGCGGCGGAGGACCCGATGCTGATGTTCAACCTGACGGATCAGGTACGGGAGCAGATCCAGCACACGCTGTACAAGTTGCTGGTGGAGCGGCGGTCGGTGTTCTTCTGAGGCGAGTGGTCGTCCGGGCACGCAGGAAGGGGCGCCCCCACGGACGGGGGGCGCCCCTTCCTGCGTGTCAGCGAGCGTCCTCGCTGTCGATGCCGAGGCCTGGGAGCAGGCCCGGCAGGATGGGTGGGATGGTCACGTCCGGCATGTCCGGCGGGGCCTGGTCGCCCGTGGGGGGCGTCGGCGTGCCGGTCGGGGAGGGCTTGAGCAGACCGCCGGTGCTGCCGCCGAGGAGGCCGTCGTCCTCCGGTGAACCGGTGACGCCGTCCGAGCTCGGGCTGGTGCCCGTGCTGGGGCCGGTCGGGCGGGGTGGTGCCGAGTGGCTGCCCGAGGGAGGGGCCTGGTCGGGGGAGGACGGACGCTGGGAGTCCGTCTCCTGGGGGGCCTGCGGGGTGCTGGGAGTGCCGCTGGGGCTCTCCGAGCCGATCCCGCTCTTCTCCGGGGTGCGGGGGAGCACCGACTGGAGCGGCTCGACCTCCTCGTCCATGGCGTCGAAGACGTGGGTCACCTCGCTGCCGACGTCCGCCAGTTGCACGGGGAGCCGGTCGCGCAGGCCGTTCCAGGTGCCCCGGTGGGCCTGGGCGAAGGAGTTGAGCCGGGCCATCGGGGCGATCCTGCCGTCCCGCTCGTACGCCTGGCGGAGCAGGCGGTGCCCCTCGCTCGCGTCGTGCTTCATCCCGCCCAGGACGCGGCGGATCTCGCTGAGCGACTCGTGGTCGAGGTCGCCGGAGCGGCCACGCTCCATGAGTCTGCGGGCCTCGCTCAGGCGCGTGGACGCCTGGTCGAGGTAGATGCCGCCGCGATCCGCGTCGTCGTCCGCCATTCCCAGCTTGATGTCCTCCATGCCTCGCTTGAGCCCGTAGAGCGAGTCACCGGGAAGCGCGTCGGAGCTGGCCGCGGCCACTCCGCCGAAGGCGCCCGCCGCCACACCGACGGTGAGGCCGCCGGCGGCGAGGCCCTTGGTCCAGCGGGAACGGGGCCGCAGCTTGCGCAGCGGGGACGCCCGGTGGGCTCCCTTGCCGCTTGCGGTGCGCTGCTCCGGCACCGTGGGTGCCGCGGCCGCGCTCCCCTCCATGAGCATCGCTTCCATGGCGGCGACGAGCTGGGCTCGCTGCACCACCTTGACCTGGGGGTCCAACTGTGGCTTCGGCAACTCGCCGAGACCGTTCGCCAAGGCCAACAGCCGTCCCTGCTCGGCCGGTTCGGCCGAGGCATCGGACTGCTCGGCCGCCGCGCCCTCGGACGCCCGGTCCTCCAGGGTCTGGGCGAAGGCGTTCGCCCGCCGGTGGGCCGATACGTTCGCGATCACTGGCGGCACCTCCTCTCGTCATGACGGTCGACTCCCCGGGGGGTCCGGAAGGTTGCACACCTTGAGCGCATCCACACGAAAGAGTGAGTGGACGCGGACATGGAGTGTCCACAGGGAGCCTGCATCCCGCACAACGAGCGGCGTGGCACTTGGGTTACGCGCGAAAGATGATCGGACCAGTGCGTCATCGGGGCGTCACCGACTGTGAGTTGGGCGGGGGTCGTGGGGACGTGGGGGGAGGGGTGGGAGGGGGCTCGCGGACCGGGGTGTGGGGGCGCGTGTGGGGGGCGCGGAACGCTCAGCGGACGTCGTCCGGGAGAAGACGGGCCAGGGTGCGGACGGCCCGGTACTGCAGGGTCTTGATGGCACCCTCGTTCTTGCCCATGACCCGGGCGGTCTCGGCGACCGACAGGCCCTGGAGGAAGCGCAGGGTCACGCACTCCTGCTGCTGGGGGTTGAGGCGGCGGACCGCGTCGAGGAGTGCGGCGTTGGAGAGGGACTCCAGGACGGAGTCCTCGGGGCTGCGCTCGACCTCGTTGGCGTCGAGCATCTCGCCGGTGGTGACTTCCAGGCGGAAGCGGCTGGACTTGAAGTGGTCGGCGACCAGGTTCCTGGCGATAGTGACGAGCCAGGCGCCGAAGTCGCGGCCCTGCCAGGTGAAGGTGGAGATCCTGCGCAGGGCGCGCAGGAACGTCTCGCTGGTGAGGTCCTCCGCTGTCGCCTTTCCGCCGACGCGGTAGTAGATGTAGCGGTAGACCGTGTCGCTGTACTGGTCGTACAGGCGGCCGAAGGCTTCGGCCTCGCCCGCCTGGGCGCGCTCGACCAGGTCCATCATGCGGGCGCTGTCGCTGTCGGCGGTGGGGCGGCGGACGGGGGTCGAGCTTCCCGAGCGGGCACCTCGTCTGCCCACGGCGGCGCTGCCGTCGGCCAGGGCATAGCAAGGGCCGGCGGGTGCCGGGGCGGCGAAGGCGAATGCGGGGACAGGGCCGGCGTACGCGGTGGGGACGAAGCCGCGCAAGAGGTCGAGGACCGTTGCGCGCAGCGTAGCCAGGCCCGAGGTGTCAACCCCGACGTGTGGGTACACGGGACTCCCAGAGGCAGAGCTTCCATCACGTGCAGTGCGGGACCGTTCACTCGTCGTGGCGACGTGAGGGGTCCTTTGTGCGTCTGAGGAGAATAACGCTTCGTACAGGCAGCGCTACACCCAGTTGCTCAAATCACCGGTTACGACGGTTCTGTTACTGGTTGTAGTCGAAACTGCTCGCTATTAGTGATCGATTCTTGATCGGTTTGCTTTCGGGTGTGACTGCGTCCGCGTTGCGTTGTGCTCAAGTGCGGGGCGCGTGAGTCATTGGGCCCGCTGCGGGGTAAGGGGGCCGGATTGCCGGGGAGTCGACCTGTGCGGTGGTGTTCGACCACGGACGGGTGAGGGTGCCTGGTCCGGGGTTGTCGCAGATGATCACAGCCGAAACGTATCGGCAGGGGCGAGCCGTGTCAGTGACGGCGGCGGTGCAGCGCGACCGCGGCGGCCGTGCCTCCGGCCAGGGCGCCGAGGCCCGCCGCGGCGGGGATCCCGACCTTGGCGGCCTTGCGTCCGGTCCGGTAGTCGCGCAGTCGCCAGTCCCTGGCCTTGGCGTGCCTGCGGAGCTTGGCGTCCGGGTTGATCGCGTACGGGTGCCCGACCAGCGAGAGCATCGGGATGTCGTTGTGCGAGTCGCTGTAGGCGGCGCAGCGGCCCAGGTCGAGTCCCTCGGCGGCGGCGAGCGCCCGTACCGCCTCGGCCTTGGCGGGTCCGTGCAGCGGCTCACCGACCAGCTTGCCGGTGTAGACGCCGTCGACGGACTCGGCGACCGTGCCGAGCGCGCCGGTCAGGCCGAGGCGCCGGGCGATGATCGTGGCCGTCTCCACCGGGGCGGCGGTGACCAGCCAGACCTTCTGGCCGGCGTCAAGGTGCGCCTGGGCCAGGCCGCGGGTGCCCGGCCAGATGCGGTCGGCCATGTACTCGTCGTAGATCTCCTCGCCCATCGACATCAGCTCGGAGACCCGGTGGCCCTTGACGATGGACAGGGCGCTCTCGCGGGCGTCCTGCATGTGCTCGGGATCCTCGACGCCGACGAGCCGGAACCAGGCCTGCTGCCAGGCGAAGCGGGCGAGCTCGCGGCGCTGGAAGAACTTCCGCTTGTAGAGGCCGCGGCCGAAGTGGAAGATCGCGGCGCCCTGCATCACGGTGTTGTCGAGGTCGAAGAACGCGGCCGCCCGTACGTCGCCGACGACCGGGAACACGGGCTCGATCGGCGCCTGGGGCGGCGCGGCCGCCGCGGCCGCCTCCCGCTCCCGTTCCAGCTGGAGCGAGGACTTCCGTGCTGCCTCGGCAGCGGCCTCGCCTGCGAGGACGCTGCGCGCGGTGGCGGAGCGCCTACGGGGGGTGAGCCATCCCAGAGCGGCCATGCGGTGAGCATAGCCAGTCTGTTCGGGACTTCCCGAGACGTGACGGTGCCGCGGCGTGAACACTGCGGGGCTCTCCTGTTGATCGGGACAGAATGGGCGCATGTTCGGACGGACGAAGAAGAAGGAAGCCGGGGCGCGCACCGTGACGCTGATCGGCAAGCCGGGGTGCCATCTGTGCGACGACGCGCGCGCGGTGATCGAGGCCGTGTGCGCGGAGACGGGGGCGCGCTGGGAGGAGAAGGACATCACGCGGGACGAGGAGCTCCACCGGGCGTACTGGGAGCAGATTCCCGTGGTCCTGGTCGACGGCGAGCAGCACACGTTCTGGCGTGTCGACGCGGGGCGGCTCCGTCGCGAACTGGGTGCGTGACCGAAACGCGGCTACCATCGTGGACGTTTTGTTGGCTTTCGGGGGCGGTGCCGTGAGGAGAGTGTGCGGTTATGCCCCCTTCGGGTTCTCAACGCGCTGAGGCGCTCCGCGGTTCCGTGACGATACGAACCAGCCGCGTGACCCCGGTCACTTTGGCCGGACAAAACGGACACCATCTTTGTGCACGCGTTCACAAAGACATAGCCTGCATTCGACGGGGCGGTCTTGGGACATATGGCCGCCTGCAGCCCCGCTCATCCCGCAGGAGCACCGTGGCAACTGGCCGAACTCACCGACCGGCGACCCGTAGCCGAGGAATTCCCGAGGCCACCGTCGCCCGGCTTCCGCTGTATCTGCGCGCCCTCACGGCGCTCTCGGAGCGCTCCGTACCCACGGTCTCCTCCGAAGAGCTCGCGGCCGCGGCGGGGGTCAATTCCGCGAAGCTCCGCAAGGACTTCAGCTACCTCGGCTCCTACGGCACCCGCGGGGTCGGCTACGACGTCGAGTACCTCGTCTACCAGATCTCCCGTGAGCTGGGGCTCACCCAGGACTGGCCGGTCGTCATCGTCGGCATCGGCAACCTCGGTGCCGCCCTCGCCGGCTACGGCGGGTTCGCGTCCCGTGGCTTCCGCGTCGCCGCGCTGATCGACGCCGACCCCGCCATGACCGGCAGGCCGGTCGCCGGGATCCCCGTCCAGCACAGCGACGACCTCGAGAAGATCATCGACGAGGACGGCGTCTCCATCGGCGTCATCGCGACCCCGGCCGGCGTCGCCCAGCAGGTCTGCGACCGGCTCGTGGCCGCCGGAGTCACCTCCATCCTGAACTTCGCCCCCACCGTGCTCTCCGTGCCCGACGGCGTGGACGTCCGCAAGGTCGACCTCTCCATCGAGCTGCAGATCCTCGCCTTCCACGAGCAGCGCAAGGCCGGCGAGGAGTCGAACGCCGAGTCCGGCACGGACACGGGCGCCGACGCGGAGGCCGCCGTGGCCGCCGTACCGCCGGCCCCCCGTGGTGCCACGGGCGCCGGCCGCAAGGGACCCGACGGGGACGTCCCCGCCGTGATGCCGGCATGAGCCTCCTCGTGGTCGGCCTCAGCCACCGCAGCGCCCCGGTCTCCATCCTGGAGCGGGCCGCGCTGTCGGCGGACACCCAGGCCAAGCTCCTCCAGGACACCCTCGCCGCCGAACCGGCCACCGAGGGCACCGTCCTCGCCACCTGCAACCGCATCGAGCTCTACGCCGACGTGGACAAGTTCCACGCGGGCGTCGCCGAGCTGTCCACCCTCCTCGCGCAGCACAGCGGGGTCGGCCTGGACGAGCTCACTCCTTATCTCTACGTGCACTACGAGGACCGGGCCGTCCACCACCTCTTCTCGGTGGCGTGCGGACTCGACTCCATGGTCGTCGGCGAGGGCCAGATCCTCGGCCAGATCAAGGACGCCCTCGCCCTCGGCCAGGAACTCCACACCGCGGGCCGCCTCCTCAACGATCTGTTCCAGCAGGCCCTGCGGGTCGGCAAGCGCGCCCACAGCGAGACCGGGATCGACCGGGCCGGGCAGTCGCTCGTCACGTTCGGGCTCGAGCAGATCGCCGACGGAGCCGACGTCGACACCTGGGCCAAGGGTAAGAAGGCACTCGTCATCGGCGCGGGATCGATGTCCTCGCTCGCCGCCGCCACGCTCGCGCGTGCCGGCGTCTCCGAGATCGTCATCGCCAACCGCACCCTGACCCGCGCCGAGCGGCTCGCGCAGATCCTGAGCGAGCCCGGTGGCACCGGAGTGGCCGCACACGCGGTCGAGATGGTTGCCGTCGGCGACGAACTGACACGTGCCGACGTCGTCGTCTCCTGCACCGGCGCCACCGGACTCGTCCTCACCGGCGACGGGGTCGAGACCGCCGTACAGGGCCGGCGCACCCCGCTCGCCCTGCTCGACCTCGCCATGCCCCGCGACATCGACGCCGCCGCGCACCGCGTCCCCGGCGTCCGCCTCGTCGACATCGAGTCGCTCGCAGAGGCCTCCGCCGACGCCCCCATGGCCGCCGACGTCGACCTGGTGCGCGGCATCGTCTCCGACGAGGTCGCCGCCTTCGGCGCCGCCCAGCGCGCCGCCCACATCACCCCCACCGTCGTCGCCCTGCGCACCATGGCCGCCGACGTGGTGGCCAACGAGGTCGCCCGGCTCGAGGGCCGGCTGCCCGGCCTCGACGACAAGCAGCGCGCCGAGATCACCCAGACCGTGCGCCGCGTCGTCGACAAGCTCCTGCACGCGCCGACCGTGCGGGTCAAGCAGCTGGCCAGCGAGCCCGGCGGCGCCGGGTACGCGGACGCGCTGCGGACACTCTTCGACCTCGACCCGGAGACGGTGGCTGCTGTCAGCCGGGCCGACCTGAATGACGCCGACGTCAAGAACCGAGGGCGAGTATGACCGAGAGGGCACTGAGGCTCGGGACCAGGCGCAGCAAGCTCGCCATGGCCCAGTCCGGGCACGTTGCCGACGCCGTCCGGCGGCTGACCGGCCGGCCCGTCGAGCTCGTGGAGATCACGACGTACGGGGACACCTCCCGGGAGCACCTCGCGCAGATCGGCGGCACCGGCGTCTTCGTCGCCGCCCTGCGCGACGCACTGCTCGCCGACGAGGTGGACTTCGCCGTCCACTCCCTGAAGGACCTGCCGACCACCCAGCACCCCGACCTGGTGCTGGCCGCGATCCCGAAGCGCGAGGACCCGCGCGACGTACTGATCGCCCGCGACGGGCTCACGCTGGACCGGCTGCCCCAGGGCGCCCGGATCGGCACCGGTTCGCCGCGGCGCACGGCTCAGCTCCACGCGTACGCACGCAGTCACGGCCTGGAGATCACCTGCGTCCCGATCCGGGGGAACATCGACACCCGGATCGGCTACGTGCGCAACGGGGAACTGGACGCGGTGGTCCTCGCCGCGGCCGGCCTCAACCGCATCGGCGGTACGGAGGAGCTCACCGGCTCCCTGTCGCTCGACCACCTGTCGGTCGACTCCGTCCTGCCCGCCCCCGGCCAGGGGGCCCTGGCGATCGAGTGCCCGGCGTCCGACGCCGACCTCGTCGCCGCGCTCGGCGCGCTCGACGACCCGCTCACGCGGGCCGCCGTGACCGCCGAACGATCCCTGCTCGCCGCCCTGGAGGCCGGCTGCTCCGCACCCGTGGGTGCGCTGGCCGACCTGCTGGCCGACGACCCCGGTCACGGGCAGGTTGTCACCGAGATGCGCCTGCGCGGCGTCGTCGGCACCACCGACGGCTCGACGCTGGTGCAGCTGTCCACCACCGGACCCGTACCCACCTCGCACGACGAGGCCATGGCGCTCGGACGCGAACTCGCGGACGAGATGCTCGCCAAGGGTGCGGCCGGTCTTATGGGGGAGCGAGCACTTTGAACCCCACCCGCCCGACCACCAGCCCGCTGTCCCCGGCCTTCGCGGGCCATGGACACGTCACATTCCTCGGCGCAGGCCCCGGTGACCCCGGACTCCTGACCCTCAGGGCCGTGGAGGCCCTCGCCGGAGCGGATGTCCTGATCGCCGAGCCGGAGGTGCTCGAGGTCGTTCGCGGCCACGCGCGCGCGGGGGTGAGCACGCCGGAGCTGACGATTGTTGACGAGGCGTCAACAACCGCCGGTGTCCCCGTGTTGAGGGACGCCGCCAATCTTGTCATGGAGGCCGCGAGGGGCGGCAGGCGGGTCGTCCGTGCGGTGACCGGCGACCCCGGCCTCGACGGGAACGCCGGAGCCGAGATGCTCGCCTGCGCCACCGAGGGCATCCCCTTCGAGGTCGTGCCCGGCGTCGCCACGGCCGTCGGCGTACCCGCGTACGCCGGTGTGCCGCTCCGTGACGCCCAGGGCACCGACGTGCGCTTCGTCGACGCGCGCACCGCCGACGAGCGGTGCTGGACCGAGGTCGGTGCCTCCGACGGCACCGTCGTCGTCTCCACCTCGCTCGACTCGGTGGCCGCGGCCGCCGGTGAACTGGTGGCGGCGGGCCGTAAGCCGGACACCCCGCTCACCGTCACCATCGCGGGCACCACCACCCGGCAGCGGACCTGGAACGCCACGCTCGGCACCATCGCCCAGGTCTTCAAGCAGGGCAAGATCCTCCCCTCGCCCGAGGGCCACCGGCCGGTCATAGCCGTGGTCGGCGAGCGCAGCGCCCCGGCGCAGCGGGACCAGCTGTCGTGGTTCGAGTCGAAGCCGCTCTTCGGATGGCGGGTGCTCGTGCCGCGCACCAAGGAGCAGGCCGCGTCGCTCTCCGACCAGCTGCGTTCGTACGGCGCGGTGCCCCACGAGGTACCGACCATCGCCGTCGAGCCGCCGCGCACCCCGCAGCAGATGGAGCGGGCGGTCAAGGGGCTCGTCACCGGACGGTACGAGTGGATCGCCTTCACGTCGGTCAACGCGGTGAAGGCCGTACGGGAGAAGTTCGAGGAGTACGGGCTCGACGCGCGTGCCTTCGCCGGGATCAAGGTCGCGGCGGTGGGCGAGCAGACGGCCGCGGCGCTGGTCGACTTCGGCGTGAAGCCCGATCTGGTGCCGAGCGGTGAGCAGAGCGCCGCCGGGCTCCTCGAGGACTGGCCGCCGTACGACCCCGTCTTCGATCCGATCGACCGGGTGTTCCTGCCGCGGGCCGACATCGCGACCGAGACGCTGGTCGCCGGTCTCATCGAGCTCGGGTGGGAGGTCGACGACGTCACCGCGTACCGGACCGTACGGGCCTCGCCGCCGCCGGCGGACACGCGTGAGGCGATCAAGGGCGGCGGCTTCGACGCGGTGCTGTTCACGTCGTCGTCGACCGTGCGGAACCTGGTCGGTATCGCCGGGAAGCCGCACAACGTGACCGTGATCGCCTGCATCGGGCCCGCCACGGCCAAGACGGCCGAGGAGCACGGGCTGCGGGTCGACGTCCTGTCGCCCGAGCCGTCCGTGCACAAGCTGGCGGAGGCGTTGGCGGACTTCGGGCTGCGGCGGCGGGCGTCCGCGCTCGAGGCGGGGGATCCGGTGACGCGGCCCTCCGAGCGGCGGCCGGGGGCGCGGAGGCGTCGGACGACGTAGGTGGTTCGTGCGCTTAAGTGCGCGTGGGGTGCGGGTCCTTCGAGGGCCCGCGCCCTTTGCGTTGTGCGGGGCCGGGAAGTGAGGGTTTCTCGTGGGTGCGGGGCGCTCGGGGTGCGGGTTCGGGCGCCAGCGGCCTGGGCCCGGCACGGGGCGCCGTCCCGTGTGCCCACCCGTCCCGCCCTGCGGGACGATTGCCCACACGGGGGCGGGGCCGGACGTATGCCCACACCGGGTCGGTAAGTGCATCGTTTCCGCGGGCGTAGCCTCGGGTTTATGAACTCGTACGGATCCTTTCCCGGGGCGCGGCCGCGGCGGCTGCGGACGACGCCTGCCATGCGGCGGATGGTGGCCGAGACGCGGCTGCACCCCGCCGATCTGATCCTCCCCGCGTTCGTACGCGAGGGGATCACCGAGCCCGTTCCGATCCAGGCCATGCCCGGGGTCGTCCAGCACACCCGGGACACCCTGCGGAAGGCCGCGGCCGAGGCGCTGGAGGCCGGGGTCTCCGGCATCATGCTCTTCGGCGTGCCCGAGGACGACAAGAAGGACGCCCTCGGTACGGCCGGTACCGACCCGGACGGCATTCTGCAGGTCGCCATCCGTGACGTGAAGGCCGAGGTGGGCGACGAGCTCGTCATCATGTCGGACCTGTGCCTCGACGAGTACACCGACCACGGGCACTGCGGCGTCCTCGACGCCGACGGCCGGGTCGACAACGACGCCACGCTGGAACGTTACGCCGAGATGGCCCAGGTCCAGGCCGACGCCGGTGTTCATGTGGTCGGCCCCTCCGGAATGATGGACGGCCAGGTCGGGGTCGTCCGGGACGCCCTGGACACCATCGGCAAGGAGGACGTGTCGATCCTCGCGTACACCGCGAAGTACTCCTCCGCCTTCTACGGTCCCTTCCGCGAGGCCGTCGGCTCCTCGCTCCGCGGTGACCGCAAGACCTACCAGCAGGACCCCGCGAACCTTCGGGAGTCGATGCGCGAGCTCGCCCTCGACCTGGAGGAGGGCGCCGACATGGTGATGGTGAAGCCCGCCGGGCCGTACCTCGACGTGCTCGCGAAGGTCGCCGAGTCGGTGGACGTGCCCGTCGCCGCGTACCAGATCAGCGGTGAGTACGCGATGGTCGAGGCGGCCGCGGAGAAGGGCTGGATCGACCGGGACAAGGCGATCATGGAGACCCTCACCGGCATCCGGCGGGCCGGCGGGCAGATGATCCTGACCTACTGGGCCACCGAGGCCGCGCAGACACTGGGGTCGGCTCGCCGGTGACGGCCGTCCGGCGCACCCTGGAGGGGTAGCCGACAGGTCCTCGCTGGAGGTGGTCCTCATGATGCACACGCTTGTCGGATGGCATGTGGAGATGGAGTTCCAGGAGGAGGGCGACCGCACGCGGGCCGCGGCCATGGTCCGGCTGGGCGACGGCACCGAGTTCCGGGCCCACGGAACCGCGAACCGTCACCCCTCCGATCCGGACCAGCTGAGGGTGGGCGAGGAGATCGCCGGGGCGCGTGCCCTGATGGACCTCGCCTCGCAGCTGCTGCAGAAGGCGCATACGGAGATCGACGAGGTGTCGGGCAGGACCTCGCACTCCCTCCGTTGACGATTCCGTCGACGACGAAGCCCCCGGCACGGATTCCGTGCCGGGGGCTTCGCCTTCGGATCGACTGTCGCTCCGGGGCCGTCAGAGGCGCTCGGGCGTCCTGATGCCGAGGAGAGCCATGCCCTGGTGGAGCGTGCGGGCGGTCAGGTCGCAGAGGAAGAGGCGGTTCTCGACCTGCTCCGGGGTGTCCGCCTTCAGGACCGGGCACTCCGAGTAGAACGTCGTGTAGTGCGAGGCCAGCTGGTACAGGTACGCGGCCAGCTTGTGCGGGGCGTACTCCGCGGCCGTCTCGGCGATCAGCTCGCCGAACGCGTCCAGGTGCAGACCGAGGGCCCGCTCCGACGGCGCGAGGGCCAGCTCGGGGTGGGCGGCCGGCCTGGCGTCTCCCGCCTTGCGGAGGATCGACTGGATACGGGCGTACGCGTACTGCAGGTAGACCGAGGTGTCGCCGTGGAGCGAGACCATCTGGTCCAGGTCGAACTTGTAGTCGCGGGCCGCCGAGGTCGACAGGTCCGCGTACTTCACGGCGCCGATGCCCACCTGCGTACCCCGCTCGGCGATCTCCTGCTCCGTGAGGTCCTGGGCCTTCTCGCGGACGACGGCCGACGCCCGGTCGATCGCCTCGTCCAGCAGGTCCACCAGCCGGACCGTCTCGCCCTCGCGGGTCTTGAACGGCTTGCCGTCCTTGCCGAGGACCGTGCCGAAGGCCAGCTGGACGGCCTTCACGTCGTCGTTCAGCCAGCCGGCCCGGCGGGCCGTCTCGAAGACCATCTTGAAGTGCAGCGACTGCCGGGCGTCGACCACGTACAACAACGTCGTCGCCTTCAGGTTCCGCACCCGGTCGCGGATCGCGGACAGGTCCGTCGCCGCGTACCCGAAGCCGCCGTCGGACTTCTGGACGATCAGCGGGGTCGGGTTGCCGTCCGGGCCCTTGACGTCGTCGAAGAAGACGCACAGCGCGCCCTCGGAGCGGACGGCGACGCCCGACTCCTCCAGGATGGCGCAGGTCTCCGCCAGCATGTCGTTGTACCCGGACTCGCCGACGACGTCGGCGTCCCGGATGTCCATGTCGAGCTTGTCGAAGACCGAGTAGAAGTAGATCTTCGACTCGTCGACGAACCGCTGCCAGAGCGCGAGCGTCTCCTCGTCACCGGCCTGGAGGTCCACCACCCGCGCACGGGCCCGCGTCTTGAACTCCTCGTCGGAGTCGAAAAGAGCACGCGAGGCCTTGTAGAGCCGGTTCAGGTTCGACATGGCCTCCTCGCCGGAGACCTCGCCGCCGTCCTCGGCCCTGTGGTCCAGCTCGTGCGGGTGCTCGATCAGGAACTGGATGAGCATGCCGAACTGGGTGCCCCAGTCACCGATGTGGTGACGGCGGACCACGCTCTCGCCGGTGAACTCCAGGATCTCGACCATCGCGGCGCCGATCACGGCGGACCGCAGGTGCCCGACGTGCATCTCCTTCGCCACGTTCGGCTGGGCGTAGTCGATGACCGTCGTGCCCGCCGACTCGTTGAACGGCACGCCCAGCCGGGCGTCGGCGGCGCGGGCCGCGAGCGTGCGGACGATCGCCGCGTCCGTCACCGTGATGTTCAGGAAGCCGGGGCCCGACACCTCGATCTCCGCCAGGACGTCGTTCTCCGGGATCGCGGCGACGACCCGGGTCGCCAGCTCACGGGGGTTCCCCTTGAGCTGCTTGGCCAGCGCCAGGATGCCGTTGGCCTGGAAGTCGGCCCGGTCGCTTCGTCGCAGCAGCGGGTCGGCGGACGCCGCCTCCGGCAGGGCTGCCGAGAGGCCGTCCGCGAGGCGCTGCTGCACGGTCGAAGCGAGGGAAGGGACCGAGGCCATGAGCTTCCGTTCCTGTTGGGTTCGTCAGGGGTTCGTCAGGTCTGATTCGCTTGTCAAGTGTCCCACGGCAGCGCAACGAGATTTCCCCGCCTGTGGACAACCCCGGACGCCGCGCGATCTCTTGCTGTGGACAACCTCGGAGCGCGCTGTTCCGTCTGGGAGAATGGCTCACGTAGAGCTGTCAGGCAGAACCCCTCAGGAAGAAGGACGTACCGACCGTGGCTCAGAGCAGCACCGAGACCGACTGGGTCTCCCGTTTCGCGGACGAGGTCATCGCCGAGTCGGAGCGACGTGCGCCTGGCAAACCGGTCGTCGTCGCCTCCGGCCTCTCCCCCTCCGGCCCGATCCACCTCGGCAACCTCCGCGAGGTCATGACCCCGCACCTGGTCGCCGACGAGATCCGCCGCCGCGGCCACCAGGTCAGGCACCTCATCTCCTGGGACGACTACGACCGCTACCGCAAGGTGCCGAACGGCATCGGGGGCATCGACGCGTCCTGGGCCGAGCACATCGGCAAGCCGCTGACCTCCGTCCCGGCCCCCGCCGGCTCGCCCCACCCCAACTGGGCCGAGCACTTCAAGGCCGCCATGGTCGAGTCGCTGGCCGAGCTGGGCGTCGAGTACGACCCCATCAGCCAGACCGAGCAGTACACCGCCGGCGCCTACCGCGAGCAGATCCTGCACGCCATGAAGCACCGCGGCGACATCGACGCCATCCTCGACCAGTACCGGACGAAGAAGACGCCGAAGAAGCAGTCGCAGAAGCCCCTCGACGAGGCCGAACTGGAGGCCGAGGAAGGCTCCGGCGCCGCGAGCGAGGACGACGGCTCCGGCGGCGCCTCCGGCTACTTCCCGTACAAGCCGTACTGCGGGCGGTGCGAGAAGGACCTCACCACCGTCACCTCGTACGACGACGAGACCACCGAACTGGCCTACACCTGCACGGAGTGCGGCTTCGCCGAGACCGTGAAGCTCAGCGAGTTCAACCGCGGCAAGCTGGTCTGGAAGGTCGACTGGCCCATGCGCTGGGCCTACGAGGGCGTCATCTTCGAGCCCTCCGGCGTCGACCACTCCTCGCCCGGCTCGTCCTTCGTCGTCGGCGGCCAGATCGTCCGCGAGATCTTCGACGGCGTCCAGCCCATCGGACCCATGTACGCCTTCGTCGGCATCAGCGGCATGGCCAAGATGTCCTCCTCGCGCGGCGGCGTACCCACAGCCGCCGACGCCCTGAAGATCATGGAAGCGCCGCTGCTGCGCTGGCTGTACGCCCGCCGCAGGCCCAACCAGTCCTTCAAGATCGCCTTCGACCAGGAGATCCAGCGGCTCTACGACGAGTGGGACAAGCTGGAGACGAAGGTCGCCGACGGCACCGTGCTGCCCGCCGACGCCGCCGCCCACTCCCGCGCCGCCCGCACCGCCGCCGGGGAGCTGCCGCGCACCCCGCGGCCGCTGCCCTACCGGACGCTCGCCTCCGTGATGGACATCACCGCAGGCCACGACCAGCAGACCCTGCGGATCCTCACCGAGCTCGACCCGGAGAACCCCGTCACCTCCCTCGACGAGGTCCGGCCGCGCCTCGACCGCGCCGAGAACTGGATCACCAGCCAGGTCCCGGCCGACCAGCGCACCATCGTCCGCGAGGAGCCCGACACCGAGCTCCTCGGCTCCCTCGACGACGAGGGCCGCGAGTCGCTCCGCCTGCTCCTGGAGGGTCTCGACACCCACTGGTCGCTCGACGGGCTCACCACCCTCGTCTACGGCGTCCCGAAGGTGATGGCCGGTCTCGACCCCGAGGCCAAGCCGACGCCCGAGCTGAAGCTCGCGCAGCGCGCGTTCTTCGCCCTGCTGTACAAGCTGCTCGTCAGCCGGGAGACCGGACCGCGGCTGCCGACGCTGCTGCTCGCGGTGGGTGCGGACCGGGTGAGGAAGCTGCTCGGAGCCTGACCACGACCAGGGGAAAGGGCCGCCACCCGGAGACGGGGTGGCGGCCCTTTCCCTGTGTTCGTGCGGACTCAGGCCGGGCGGTAGTCCTGCATGTCCCGCCGGATCTGCTCCTGCACCCCCGGGACCACCTGCTGCAGCAGGGCGGGGTTGCGCGGCTGCCCGCCGCCGTAGTGATCGGCGACCATGGCCGCGAGCTCCGGATCCTCCGGGAAGCGGTCGTGCTCCAGGGCGTACGCCCAGGTCAGCTTGTAGACGACCTCACGGAACTCGTCGACCTGCGCCTCCGGCTCCTCCACGTACTCGGGGTACGGCTCGAACGCCTCGGGGCCCTGCTCATGGCGCGGGTCCGGGACCGGGACGTCCTCCGGGCCCAGCGGTACGGGGACCGGGGTCGGCGCCAGACCGTCGACGTACTGCGGGTCGAACGCCGTCTCATGGGCCTCGGACGGGAGCTGCGGCGCCTGGAACCACGGACTGTCGTGGTTCGGGGCCTCCGCCTCGGGGAGCTGACCGCCCTGCCCACCCGGCTGCGCCTGGGCCTGTCCCTGCGCCTGCGCCTGTGCCGGGCCCTGTACCTGGGCCTGTGCCGGGCCCTGCGCCTGCACAGGGCCCTGCTGGAGCTGGGGCTGGGGCTGTTGGGGCAGGAGAGGCTGAGCCAGCTGCTGGGGCTGTGGCTGGAGCTGCTGGTGGGACTGGAGCTGCGGCTGCGGCTGCGGGGGCAGCAGGGCCGGCTCGATACCCGCCGCCGCGAGGCCCGCCGCCGCCGTCTCCGCCAGCGGGACGCCGTACCGGGCGAGCCGCAGCGGCATCAACGCCTCCACCGGCGCCTTCCGGCGCCAGCTGCGGCCGTAACGGGCCTGCAGACGCGCCTGGTAGATCAACCGCTCCTGCTCCAGCTTGATCACCTGCTCGTAGGAGCGCAGCTCCCACAGCTTCATCCGGCGCCACAGCCGGAACGTCGGTACCGGAGACAGCAGCCAGCGGGTCAGTCGGACGCCCTCCATGTGCTTGTCCGCCGTGATGTCCGCGATCCGCCCCACCGCGTGACGCGCGGCCTCGACGGCCACCACGAACAGCACCGGGATCACCGCGTGCATCCCGACGCCCAACGGGTCCGGCCAGGCGGCCGCGCCGTTGAACGCGATCGTCGCCGCGGTCAGCACCCACGCCGTCTGCCGCAACAGCGGGAACGGGATCCGCAACCACGTCAGCAGCAGATCGAGGGCGAGCAGCACACAGATGCCCGCGTCGATGCCGATCGGGAAGAAGTACGAGAAGGTGCCGAAGCCCTTGTCCAGGGCGAGCTCGCGCACGGCGGCGTACGAACCCGCGAAACCGATCCCCGCGATGATCAGCGCACCGGCGATGACGAGGCCGATGAGTATTCGGTGTGTGCGTGTCAGCTGCATCGCGGCCACCCGCGAACCCTCCCGTCATTGACATCCCGCGCGCACAGAGTGGCACACGCGAGCGAAGCCCGGCCCTCGGGGGAGGGACGGGCTCCACGCGGACACGCCACTGTGCGCAGGTATGTGACTACTTGTCGGGCCTGCCCGTCAGGCATGTCCGCCCGGCTGCCCGCCCGACTACTTGTTCGCGGCGGCGACCGCGGCCACGGCCTCCTTCGCCGCCTTCACCGCGCCGTCCACGATGGTCTTCTCCGTCGGCGTCGGCGCGCCCGCGTACCCGGCCCCGTTGTACGAGAGCAGGACCAGGATGTTGCCCGTACGCGCCACGACGGAGCCGTACACGAAGTCCTCGTCCGTCTTGCGCAGCTGGTACGCGACGGTCTTCGCCTCCTCGCCGATGCCCGTGGCCGTGGTGGTGCGGAGCTTCTTGGCACCCGGGGTCTCCTCGACCTTGGCGAGCTCCTTCGCGAAGTTCTCCCGCGCGCGCTCCTGGCCGCTGCCGAGCGTGGCGTCCGACTCGTACCGGTAGAACGACACGTCGAGCCAGCGGTACTGCGAGCCCTTCACGCCCTTGTCGGCGAGACCGTTCCACGAGCAGCCGCCACGGCTCGCCACGTCGCTGGAGGGCGCGGGCGTACCGTTCTTGGTCTTCGCCTTGGGCACCAGCGCAGCCGTCGTCCCGGCGGAGATCGCCTTGCAGGCCTGCGGCAGCTTCGCGAACCTCGCCGGCTCGACCGTCTTCGTGGTCTGCGACGGCGAGGGGGTGGCGGACGCCGACACGCCGCCCTTGTCCTTCGAACCCGTCGAGCCGGAGCCGCCGTCGCCGGAGTCCGAGGAGCAGCCGGCGACGACGAGCATCACCGGGACGGCGGCGCAGGCGAGTATGCGGGTGAGTCGCGGGGCTGATCGCTGCATGGTTCCTTCAGTCGCTTGTCGTGCGGTCCGGCCGGAGCTCCCGGCGGCCACCGGCACGGGTGCGGATGGGCCACGGGTACGGCGACACGTTACGTGGTCGCCGCGCCCTCACGGAGCGGAGCCGGACCGCTACTCCTCCAGGCGCTCGGCGAGCAGCCGGGCCAGGTTCCGGGCCTTTTCCTGCAGCTCCCCGCTGTCCGGGGCCTCGGCCGCGGCGGTCGTCCGCTCCCGGTAGGAGACGGTCACGATGACGTTGGATGTGCGGAACACCACGCTCACGACACGCTCACGACCGTTCGCGCCCACCGTCTTCAGGACGTCGTCCAGATACGCGACGTTCCCGAGGCCGACGAGGACGCGGGGCTCCAGACCGGTGGGGGCGGGGCCGGACGGGGTGGGGTCGGACGGACCGGTGCCGGTGGGGGAGCCCGTGCTGCCCGGCGCGGTGCCCTTCGGGGGCGTGGGCGGAGCGGTGGTGCCCGGCGCGGTCCCGCCCGCGCTCCGGGCGGGCCGGGTGCTCGCGCCGACGGGTGCCGTAGCCCCTGTCGCTGTCGGCGTGGCAGTCGCTGTGGCTGTGGGGGTCGGTGGGGCCGTCGGGGCCAGCGGGATGCCGGCCGCGAGCTGCTTGCGGACGAACACCTCCTGTGCCCGGTCGTCGTCGCTGACGGCGGTGTCGTACGACACGACCCGCTCGACGTCGAGCGCCAGCCGGTGCGAGACGTCCGGACTGTCGGCCTTCCACGCGCACCCGACCCGCCGGTCGGTGTCGTAGGTGACGGCGGCCGAGCCCCGGTACGCCTGCTCGCGCTCGGGGTCCGCCAGGGCTGCGGCGCCCGGGAGCAGGTCCTTGAGCGTGCCCGGCGGGACGGCGCCGCAGGGCTCGAAGAGCGTGCGGTAGCGGCCGGGGGGTGCGACGGCCGCGGCGGGGCCGGCCTTGGCGTCGACGGCGACGTCGTCCGTCGGGGTGCCCGAGGAGCATCCGGTGAGGCCGATCCCGAGGCCGAGGCCGAGTGCGAGGACGACGGCGGTGCGCGCCGCGGGCCCGGTTCGGCCGGGGGCGTACCTCTTTCGCTGCACGGTCCCAGGCTCCCTTCTCCCGAAGTCTTTCCCGAAAACTGTTTGCCGCGCGAACCCGGCCGGTGGACACAATGTCTATCGCACACGCAGCCGTTGATGCTGGTCCGTTGTCACCTGTACGGGCTTTGGCTCCGGTTTTTGCGTTATCAGGCTTTTCGGGGGAATCGAGGAAGTATGTCGTACGTAGAGGTGCCTGGGGCGAAGGTCCCCATCCGGATGTGGGCCGACCCCTCCACGGTGGAGGGCGGTGCCATGCAGCAGCTGCGGAACGTGGCGACCCTGCCGTGGATCAAGGGCCTGGCCGTGATGCCGGACGTCCACTACGGCAAGGGCGCGACGGTCGGCTCGGTGATCGCGATGCAGGGTGCGGTCTGTCCGGCGGCGGTCGGTGTGGACATCGGCTGCGGGATGTCGGCGGTCAAGACCTCGCTGACGGCGAACGACCTGCCGGGGGATCTGTCGAGGCTGCGGTCGAAGATCGAGCAGGCGATTCCGGTGGGGCGCGGGATGCACCGCTCGGAGGTGGACCCGGGGCGCCTGTACCAGTTCCCGACGGCGGGGTGGGACGACTTCTGGTCGCGGTTCGACGGCATCGCGGATGCGGTCAAGTTCCGGCGGGAGCGCGCTGCGCTGCAGATGGGAACGCTGGGAGCCGGTAATCATTTTGTGGAGTTTTGTGTCGACACATCCGATTCGGTGTGGCTCATGTTGCACTCGGGCTCGCGGAACATCGGCAAGGAGCTCGCGGAGTTCCACATCGGTGAAGCCCAGAGGCTGCCGCACAACCAGGGCCTCGTGGACCGGGACCTGGCGGTGTTCGTCGCGGACACCCCCCAGATGGCCGCCTACCGGAACGACCTCTTCTGGGCGCAGGAGTACGCGAAGTACAACCGCGCGATCATGATGGCGCTGTTCCAGGAGGTCGTCCGCAGGGAGTTCCGCAAGGCGCGGGTGACCTTCGACCAGGTGATCTCCTGCCACCACAACTATGTGGCGGAGGAGCAGTACGAGGGCATGGACCTGCTGGTCACGCGGAAGGGCGCGATCCGGGCCGGCTCCGGCGAGTTCGGGATCATCCCGGGCTCGATGGGTACCGGCTCGTACATCGTGAAGGGCCTCGGCAACGCCGCGTCGTTCAACTCGGCCTCGCACGGTGCCGGTCGGAAGATGAGCCGGAGCGCGGCGAAGAGGCGCTTCTCGACGAAGGACCTGGAGGAGCAGACGCGGGGTGTGGAGTGCCGTAAGGACTCCGGCGTCGTCGACGAGATCCCGGGAGCGTACAAGCCGATCGAGAAGGTGATCGACCAGCAGCGGGACCTGGTGGAGGTCGTCGCCAAGCTGAAGCAGCTCATCTGCGTGAAGGGCTGAGGCGGCCCGCAGGGGACGGGGGAAGAAGGGGCCGGTGCGGTGCACCGGCCCCTTCCGTCGCCCTACAGCTCGCGGTGGACCTTGGTGTTCGAGGCCTGGGCTCGGGGGCGGACGACCAGGAGGTCGATGTTGACGTGCGGGGGGCGGGTGCAGGCCCACGTGATGGTGTCGGCGACGTCGTCGGCGGTGAGGGGGGCGGCCACGCCGGCGTAGACCTTGGCCGCCTTGTCGGCGTCGCCGCGGAAGCGGGTGGTGGCGAACTCGTCCGTCTTGACCATGCCGGGGGCGATCTCGATGACGCGGACCGGGGTGCCGACGATCTCCAGGCGGAGGGTCTCGGCGAGGACGCGGGCGCCGTTCTTGGCGGCGACGTAGCCGGCGCCGCCCTCGTAGGTGGAGTGGCCGGCGGTGGACGAGAGGACGACGACCGTGCCGTCGCCGCTCGCGGTCAGGGCCGGGAGCAGGGCCTGGGTCACGTTCAGGGTGCCGATGACGTTGACCTCGTACATCTGGCGCCAGTCGGCGGGGTCGCCGGTGGCGACGGGGTCGGCGCCGAGGGCGCCGCCGGCGTTGTTGACGAGGACGGCGAGGGAGCGGAACGCGGTGGCGAACTCGTCGACGGCGGCGCGGTCGGTGACGTCGAGGGCGTAGGCGGTGGCCTGGTGGCCGGCGTCGTTGATCTCGGCGGCGAGGGCCTCGATGCGGTCCTTGCGCCGGGCCGTGAGGACCACGCGGTAGCCGGCGGCGGCCAGCTGCCTGGCCGTGGCGGCGCCGATTCCGCTGCTCGCTCCGGTGATGACGGCGATGGGGGTACCGGGGGCAGTCATGGCGGGGGCTCCTCGCACAGGGGGTCGGTGACGTCGATCGCCCGGTCAGGATAGGTGGGGGCGCCGTTCAGCGGCCTCGTGGGGCGTACATGATCAGGGCCATGCCGGCGAGGCAGACGAGTGCGCCGATGACGTCCCAGCGGTCGGGTCGGTAGCCGTCCGCGACCATGCCCCAGGCGAGGGATCCCGCCACGAACACACCGCCGTAGGCGGCGAGGACGCGGCCGAAATCGGCGTCGGGCTGGAGGGTGGCGACGAAGCCGTAGACGCCGAGGGCGAGGACGCCGGAGCCGATCCAGATCCAGCCGCGGTGCTCGCGGACGCCTTGCCAGACGAGCCAGGCGCCGCCGATCTCGAAGAGGGCGGCGAGGGCGAAGAGGGCGAGGGAGCGGACGGTGAGCATGGGGGCAGCGTGCCATGGGACACGCTGACTGATGGGTTGTCAGAAAATGGGATGATCAGTGGGTATTTTGGGCTTATGCGTGGAATGCGGAAGGGTGTGCTCGGGGTCGCTCTCGCGGCCGCGGTGGTGATGGGTACGGGGGCGGGTGCCGGAGCGAGTGCCGGTGCCGGAGTCAGTGCCGGAGCCGGAGCCGGTGCCGTGAGCCCGGTGGTCGGGCCTGAGGCGGATATCGCCCATCACGGTCATGTCTCCCTCTGGGGCGGCAGGATCGGGGTCTGGCTGATCAGCGAGAACCACGGCCCCTCCGACCTCTCCCAGGCGACGGTCCGGCTCGCCTTCTCCGAGCCGATGGCGGGGGGCCAGGAGCTGCCGGAGGCCTGCCTGTGGAGCAGTGACCGGGTGGTGTCCTGTCGCACGGGTGAGCTGCGGGCGGTCGGTGGCGCGGGTCGGCTGATGCTCGATCTGCGGGCCTCCGGTCTCCCGGACGAGCTGACCGTGGACATCACCACGGTGTGGCGGGACGGGGTGACCGACCGGAACCCCGGTAACGACCGGCACCGCGTCATGGTGTTCGCCACGGGGGACCCGTACGTCTTCTGAGGGCCGGTCGTCCTCCGCTCCGGTCGGGTGCTCGGACGCGATCGCGGCCCGGCCCGGTGTCCTGACCGGTCAGCCCGTTGCCGCGCCGCCGAACTCGCGTACCGCCTCGGAGACGATCTCCTCCAGGCGGGAGTGGTGGGCGCCGCGCCAGTAGACCCGGCCGCACTCCACGCACTCGGCGAACACGTCGTACGTCTTCTCCGTTCCCCGCTCCAGGCGCTCGCGGACCGCGTCCTTGTCGGCGTCGCTCAGCTCCCCGTTGCAGGCGGTGCACCGCGTCCAGGGCGCGAGCGGCGGCGCGAACCGTTCGAGGACGTCGCGGAGCTGTTCATCCGGTCGGTCGCTGTAGACGTAGGCGCCCGCCCACAGCTCGCGGCGGCGCAGCAGGCCGCGGTCCCGCGAGAGCATGACGCGCCGCTCCCGCGCGGAGAGCGCGGCGAGCGCCGGGTCGCCGATGTCCTCGCTCTCGTACGCCGCGTCCACCCCGAGCAGCCTCAACCGCCGCGCCAGCGTGCCGAGGTGCACGTCGAGCAGGAACCGGAGCGGGGCGCCCGGCACCGGCTGCGGGCGGGTGACGACCTCCACGTCGACGGTCTCGCCCGCGGCCGGGACGTGCGAGGTGTCGACGATCCGTCCGTCGACCCGGAGCCTCCCGGCCTCGGTGAGCGGCACGCCCAGCGACTCCACGACGTGGCCGAGCGAGGATGCGCCGTCGGTGGTCACGCGCGTGCGGCCCGACCGCCGCTCGGGCGAGACGAAGAGCCCCAGGCCGGGGGCGAAACTGATCTGGATCTCCGGTCCGTTCACGGGGACAGGATGGCACCGGGCCACGACGGGCTGCCAGGGAATTCGCCGGCGGCGTGAGACGGGAGCGGGGAGACGGAGGGGCGTAGGGGAAGACGGCGGGTTCTCCGGGCGGCCGGGTCCGGGGTGGCCGCCCGGAGAAGACCCTGAGGTACGGTCCCGCCATGAAGATCATCGACCTCGGGCCCGGCGACCCCCGGCTGGAGACCGACCTCCTGCCGGTCCTCGCCGAACTCCGCCCGCACCTCACCCCGGCCCTCTTCCACGAGGTGTACGAGGCCGGTCACGCGCAGGGGCTCCGGTTCAGCGCCGCCTACGCGGACGACGGGCGCTGCGTCGGCGCGGCCGGCTGGCGGATCGTCATCAACACCAGCTCGCTGCGCAAGCTCTACGTCGACGATCTGGTGACCGCCGCCACCACCCGCTCCACCGGGGTCGGCCACGCGCTCGTCGCCCATCTGGAGGCCCACGCCCGCGCCGCCGGCTGCCACGAGCTCAATCTGGACTCCGGCACCCACCGCACCGGGGCCCACCGCTTCTACCTGCGCGAGCGCTTCGACATCGTGGCCTTCCACTTCACCAGGCCGCTCACCGCACCGCCGTCGAACGCCTCCTAGGACCCTGGCCCGCTAGGGCCGTTCCAGGTCGAGGCGCCAGTCGTTGCAGCGCATCAGGCGGCCCGGCGGGTACGCGAAGTCCCGCTCGCCGCGCAGTTCGAACCCCGCCTTGCGGCACACCGCGTTCGAAGCGGTGTTGTCCGCCGACGGGAACGCGTGCAGATGGCGGTGGCGGCCCGCGGACCTGGCCTCCGCGACCACCGCGCGCGTGGCGGACGTCGCGAGGCCCCGGCCCCGGAAGCCCGGCAGCACGGCCCACCCGGTCTCGTACACCGGCTCACCGTCCCAGGTCTGCGGCCAGTATCCGATGCTGCCCACCACGACCTCCTCCGGCAGCAGCACGATCCGGAACATCCGCCCCGCGCCCGCGTCGCCCGCGCTCAGGTCCACGTACCGCCGGTGGCGCCCGACCAGCTGCTCCTCGGTCTCAGGACCGCCCAGGTGCTCCGTCGACGCGGGCGCGTTCAGGGCGCGCAGCAGACCCGCGTCGTCCTCGGACCAGGCTTCGAGCCGTACGGGGGCGGGCCGGGCGGGGGAGGCGTCGGTGTCCATGTCCGTACGGTAGGTCAGGGCACTGACAGACCGCGGGCGTACGCCGTGGGCGGCACCCCGATCGTCGCCGTGAAGTCCCGTACGAGATGCGCCTGGTCGCTGTAGCCCAGCTCGGCCGCGAGCGCCGCCCAGTCCGGGGCGCCCGCCTCCCCGGCGGCCTCGGCGCGTTCCAGGGCCTCGTGGAGGCGGTAGCGGAGGATCACCCACTTCGGGCCGACGCCGACACGGGTCGCGAAGAGACGCTGGAGCGAGCGCGCCGACAGGCCCGCCGCCGCGGCCAGTCGGGACACCCTGCGGATCATGCGGTCCGTGCGGACCAGGTCCACCAGCTCCATCGCCTGGTCGGCGGCCGGGTCGGGGGCGGGGCCGTGGGCCAGGAGGAAGGCGTCGAGCGCCGCCACGCGCGCGTGGTCGGTGTCGGGGGAGAGGACGGCGGACGGCAGATCGGCGCCCGTGTCCGGGAACACGTCGGTGAGGGGGACCCGGCGGCCCGTCCAGGCCGACACCGGCCACGCGGGCGCGAAGGGACGGAAACCGCCGGGACGGAACTGCACCCCGCAGACCCGGCCCGACTCCGCCAGCTTCTGCGTGAAGAGGCCGAGGCCGATCCCGGAGACCTCGGCGGACACGTCCGCCTCCGTCGCCGGGGCGCCGAGCGCTCCGTACCGCTGGAAGACGACGTTCACCGACGGATGCGGCACGACATGGGTCGCGTACGGCTCCGGGAGCTCCCAGTCGATCAGCCAGTAGTGCTCCAGATAGGGCCGCAGCTCCGGCGCCGGGGTGTGCCGGCGAAAGCGGACACGGGAGAGCAGCTCGGCGGGGTCGACGATGCCCCGGGTGTCCCGGCGGGGAGCGGAGGACGGCATCCCCCGATGCTAGGACGCGTCCGGCCGGTCCGGATCGGGCGGGCGCGGCGTGATCGGCGGGGCGACCCCGAGTCCTCACCCATGACCGCCCTGGCGGGTTTCTTCAAGACCGGGGTGGGCACCTCGCCTACCGTCGCCCCCATGACGAACGAGGCCCCGCCCCGCATCGGTGACCTGCTCCGTAGCGCCGCCACCCACGCCACGCCCCTCATCAGGGACACCGCCGACACCTCACTCGGCGCGCCCACGCCCTGCGCCGAGTACGACGTGCGCGCCCTGCTGAACCATCTCTTCGACGTCGTGGTGAACTTCCAGGCCCTCGCCGCCAAGCGGGCCGCCGACTTCTCCCACACCCCGGACCGGCTCGCCGAGGCCGACTGGCGCGACCACTTCGAGGCCGAGACCGGGAAGCTCGTCGAGGCCTGGTCGGCGCCGGACGCCGAAGAGGGCACCTCGGGCGCCATGGGGCTGCCCGCGCGGACCGTCGGGTTCCTGGTCCTGCTCGACCTGACCGTGCACGTCTGGGACCTGGCCCGTGCCACCGGGCGGAGCTTCGCACCCGACCCGGTCGTCGTCGCCCAACTCGTCGACGAGGTGGAGCGGATGGCGCCCACGGCCCGGAGGATGAACCTCTTCGCGGAGGCCGTCGGCCTGCCCGCCGACGCCACCGCGTTCGAGCGCCTGCTCGCGACCACCGGCCGCGACCCCCGCGCACGGGAGGCTTGAGACCGGTCCTCGCGCGGATGGGTACCTCTCGGGCACGACGGCACCGGCGGTTCCTACTGCTTCCTCCGGATCTGTTCAGTTGACACCACCCTGGGGGGCTTTCTGCAGGGGGAACCGGGACCGTGGTCCCGGCCCTCGGCGCCCCCGCGCCGACCGGGGCCGGGAGGCCCTCTTGTGCGTGCCGGGGAACCGCTCCAAGGTGGCGGAAGAGGCACATTCCGGCCGGGGAGGGAGCAGCCGTATGTCCGGGGCGCACGCATGGGGATTCACGGACGACAGGGGTACGGAGCTGGGGGCGCCGCGCGTGCCGAGGCGGGTGATCGCGTACGTACGGGCCGGGGCGGCCCTCTGCGACCTGGGCGTGACGCCGGTCGCCGTCTACGGTTCCGGGCACGACGGCGAGGTCCTCGACCCGGCCAAGGAGGGCGGGCTGCGGGCGGCGGGGGTGACGTACCTCGGGCCGGGCCGCGGCCTGGACGAGGAGCGGCTGCGGGAACTGCGGCCGGATGTGATCGTCGACGTGACCTACGACGGGAAGAGCCCGTACGCGCTCGACGAGGCCGTCGCCGACCGGATCGGGGTGCCGCTCGTCGCGCTCTCCGTCGGCAACGAGCTCACCCTGCCGGCGATCCTCGACCGCTTCGGCACGCTGGCCGTCAGCCTGGGGGCGGGGCAGGCCACGGCGGTCACGGCCGCGCTCTCCGCGACGGCGGCGGTCACGGTCGCGAACCCGGCGGTGACCGGCGCTCCCGCGCACCCCGCGGCGGCGGCGGTCACGGTCGCGGACTCGGCGGTGACCGGTGCTCCCGCGCACCCCGCGGCGGCTGCGGGCGGTGTCTCAGGCGGGCTTCCGGGCGCCGAGGGCGTGCTTCGGGAGGCGGCGGCGGTCAGTGGTCTCGCCGTGCTCGCTCTCTCCGGGGCGGGCCCCGACCAGGTGCATCTCGCCCGCCCGCAGGCCTGGCCCGAGCTGGCGCGGCTCGCCGAGCTGGGCGTCCGGCTCGTCGACCCGGGGCCCGGGCCCGGCGCCAACTGGCTCACCGCCGACTGGGGCCGCGCCGTCGAACTCCGCCCCGACCTGGTCCTCTTCGACAACCGCGCCCACGCGGCGGCGCCCGACGAGGCGCTGGCCGGTGTCCGGTCCATGCCGTGGAACCCGGAGACCCCGCCCAGCCCGGCCGCCTACGCGCGCTTCTTCCGCGACCTCGCGGCGGCGCTCACGCCCTGAGCGACCGGCCGGCCGGGCGCCCCGTGACGGGCGGGTCAGACCGGCGCCGCCGCCGAGCGGGTGCGGCGGAGGGAGTCGGCGAACTCCTCCGCGCGGGCGAGTTGGGCCCGCAGTTCCGCGACCCGTTCCGCGGCGGCCTGCTCGTAGCGGCGGACGCGGGCCAGGAGCGCGGCCCGCTCGTCCGGGTCGAGTTCGGTGTCCGTGCCGACGCGTTCGGCGGTCAGCCGGTCCATGGCCAGGAGGAGTTCGCGGGTCTCGTCGAGGGTGAAGCCGAGCGGCTTCATCCGGCGGACCACCATCAGCCGGGACACGTCCGCGTCCGTGTAGAGCGGGAAGCCGCCCGGCGAGGCGGCGGACGGGACGACCAGGCCGCTGTCCTCGTACTGTCGGATCGTGCGCAGGGACAGTTCGGTCCGTGCGGCGACCTCGCCGATCTGCAGGGGTTCGCCGGCCATGCGTACTCCTCGCGCTCCTCGCGCTTCTCCGGTTTCTCGTACTCCGCTCACGCGTCGTGTCCTTCCTCGTGCGGGGCTCCCGCCGGGCGCGGCTTCCGTGTATGACGTACCATTCGTCCTAACTTCATCACTTATGAGAGCTGGAAGTGCGGCGAAACGCCTGCTCGTAGGTCGTCCGTTGGACAGCGGCCGGCTCGGGGAGACCCTGCTGCCGAAGCGCGTCGCCCTGCCGATCTTCTGCAGCGACCCGCTCTCCTCGGTCGCCTACGCCACCGAGGAGATCCTGCTGATCCTGGCTCTCGGCGGCCTCGCCGTGCTCCATCTGGCCTGGTACGCGGCGGTCGGCATCGTGATCCTGCTCGTGGTCGTCGTCGCCTCGTACCGGCAGACCTGCTACGCCTACCCGGGCGGCGGCGGGGCCTATGTCGTCGCCGCCGAGAACCTCGGGCGGACCGCCGCGCTCACCGCCGCGTCCGCGCTGCTCATCGACTACGTGATGACCGTCGCCGTGTCCGTCGTCTCGGGGGTCGCCGCCATCACCTCCGCCGTCCCCGCGCTCGACGGGCACGCCGTGGCCATGTCGGTGTTCTTCGTCGCCGTGCTGGCCTGGATGAACCTGCGCGGGGTGCGCGAGTCGGGCCGCTGGTTCGCCGTCCCCACGTACGCGTTCATCCTGGTCGTCTACGTGATGTTCGCTGTGGCGGCGGTACGGATGGCGACCGGTGCGACGATCCGCGCCGAGTCCGCGACGCTGCCCGTGAACGAGGTGTCCACCTACACGGGCCTCGCGCTGGTGCTGCTGGCCCTGCGCGCCTTCGCCTCCGGCTGCACCGCCCTGACCGGCGTCGAGGCCGTCAGCAACGGCGTCCCGGCGTTCGCGAAACCCAAGAGCCGCAACGCGGCCATGACCCTCGCGATCATGGGCGGTCTCTCCGTGACCATGTTCTTCGGGATCACCGTGCTCGCCATGGTGTACGAGGTCCACGTCGCGGAGGACCCCACGGAACTCGGGCTCGCCCCCGGCACCCCGATGTCCACCGCGCTCGCCCAGATCGGCCGCGCCACCTTCGGCGACTGGCACATCCTCTTCTACGTGCTCCAGGCCGTCACCGCGGGCGTCCTGATCCTGGCGGCCAACACCGCCTTCAACGGCTTCCCGATGCTCGCCTCCGTCCTCGGCCGGGACCGCTACGCGCCCCGCCAGCTCTTCCACCGCGGCGACCGGCTCGTCTACTCCAACGGCATCGTCCTCCTCGCGCTCGCCGCGATCGCCCTCGTCGTCGCCTTCGACGCGCAGCTGACCCGCCTCATCCAGCTGTACATCCTCGGCGTCTTCGTCTCCTTCACCCTTTCCCAGGCCGGGATGGTCAAGCACTGGCGGCGAGAACTCGCCACGCCCGCCGGGGCCGACAAGCGCCACGCCATCCACCGCCGCCTCGCGATCAACGCCTTCGGGGCCTGTCTGACGGCGGTCGTCCTCGTCATCGTCCTCATCACCAAGTTCACCCACGGCGCCTGGCTCGTCGTCCTCGCGATGCCGGTGCTCTTCGCCGGGATGAAGGGGGTACGGCGGCACTACGACGCCGTCGCCGCCGAGGTCGCCGTCGGCCCGCACGAGCGGCCCCGCGCCCTCGCCGAGCACCACGTCCTGGTCCTGATCGCCTCGGTCAACGCGCCGAGCCTCCGGGCCCTGTCGTACGCGAAGACCCTGCGCCCCTCCTCCCTCACGGCCGTCACCGTCGCCGAGGACCCGGCGGAGGCGGAGGTGCTCCGCGCGACCTGGGAGGCCCGTGGGATCGACGTACCGCTGCGGGTGCTCAACTCCCCGTACCGCTCGATCGTCCAGCCGGTGCTGCGGCACGTCCGGGAGGCGCCCGAGCGGACGGGGGACGCGGTGATCTCGGTGGTCATCCCCGAGTACGTGGTGGGGCACTGGTGGGAACAGCCGCTGCACAACCAGAGCGCGCTGCGCCTCAAGGCGCGGCTGCTGTTCATGAGGAACGTCGTCGTCATCGACGTGCCGTACCGGCTCGCCTCGGCCCGCGAGCTCGCCGCCGAGCGCACCAGGGAGGCGGCGGACCGGAAGTGACTCCCGGGCCACCGCCGCTGGACCCCCGGCTCACGCGCGGCACCCCGGCTCATGCGCGGCACCCCGGCTCATGCGCGGCACCCCGGCTCATGCGCGGCACCCCGGCTCATGCGCGGCACCCCGGCTCATGCGCGGCACCCCGGCTCACGCGCGGCACCCCGGCTCAAGCGCGGCACCCCGGCCCCGGGCTCCGTCAGCGGCTCACGGCCACACCAGGCAGTACGGCTGGTGGCCCGCGTCGTGGAGGCGGACCGAGAAGTCCTGCCACTCGTGGAGCAGCTGGTAGACGTCGAAGGCGTCGCGCGGGCCGCCGCGGTCGGGGACCGTGGACCAGATGAAGGCAGCGGCGCCGACCGACTCCTCGCCGATCGCGCGCAGCGGGTCGACCACGGTCATCGGCAGCTTCACCACCGCGTAGTCCGGGTGCAGCACCACCAGCTCCAGCGGGGGCACCTTGTGCAGGGGCATGCCCTGGATGCCGGTCAGGACCATGGCGGCTATGGTCTCCGGCTTGATCTTGGTGAACATGCCGCCCATGCCGAGCTCGTCGCCGCCGAGCTCCTCCGGGCGCATCGAGATCGGGACCTGAGCCGCCGTCGCGCTGTTGGGCGCGCCGAAGTACTTGTACGTCACCCCCAAGCTCCGGCCCCCGGTCGCAGGGGGCGGTTCCGCCGCCGGGTCGGGACTCGCCCGGCGCTCCGACGCGGTCTGGTCCTCGGCCCGCCGGCGCCGGTGCCTCCCCCGCCGGGCAGACTCCGGGCCCAGGTCGTCCGTCCCCTCGCCCGGTCCGCCACCGCGATGCATATCTCCACCCGACTGCTTTTTCTCGGCAACACGACCCCGCCGCGCGACCCGATCATCGTGTCAGTGACCTCCCCCGCGTTCGTACGGTGAAACACCTGTCCGCAAGAACGCCGTGGCCTCTGACACCATGGATTCCGTGAGTCATCCCCATGTCGCCACAGTTTCGCAGACGCGGAGGGCGTACGCCTCGGCGTAGTGCCCAGGATGTTCACGTCGTCCCTCCGTTCCCGATGTCGTGCCCGAAGTCGTTCTCGCAGGTCAGGATCACAGTGCCGTATTCATACGAAGCCCCAGTCTCACAGACGCTTTTCGACCGCGCTTCCCTCGTGACGCCCGGCGGCGTGAACTCACCGGTGCGGGCCTTCCGGGCCGTGGGCGGAACGCCCCGGTTCATGGTGTCCGGTTCCGGTCCCTACCTCACCGACGCGGACGGGCGTGAGTACGTCGATCTGGTGTGCTCGTGGGGCCCCATGATCCTCGGCCACGCGCACCCCGAGGTGACCGCCGCGGTGCAGGCCGCCGTGGCCCGCGGCACCTCCTTCGGTACGCCCGGCGAGGGCGAGGTCGCGCTCGCCGAGGAGATCGTCGCGCGGATCGAGCCGGTCGAGCAGGTCCGGCTCGTCTCCTCCGGCACCGAGGCCACGATGTCCGCGATCCGGCTGGCCCGAGGGTTCACGGGGCGCGCCAAGGTCGTCAAGTTCGCCGGCTGCTACCACGGCCACGTGGACGCGCTGCTCGCCGCGGCGGGTTCCGGTGTCGCCACCCTCGGACTGCCCGACACGCCCGGGGTGACCGGCGCGCAGGCCGGGGACACGATCGTGCTGCCGTACAACGACCTGGCCGCGGTGCGGGCCGCGTTCGCCGCGCACCCGGGTGAGATCGCCTGTGTCATCACGGAGGCCTCGCCCGGCAACATGGGCGTGGTCCCGCCGGCGGAGGGCTTCAACCAGGGCCTGGCGGACGTGTGCCGGGAGAACGGCGCGCTGTACATCTCCGACGAGGTGATGACCGGTTTCCGTACGTCGAAGGCCGGCTGGTACGGCGTCGACGGGGTGAAGGCCGACCTGCTGACCTTCGGCAAGGTCATGGGCGGTGGCTTCCCGGCCGCCGCGTTCGGTGGCCGCGCCGATGTCATGGGGCACCTGGCCCCGGCCGGGCCGGTCTACCAGGCGGGCACCCTCTCCGGTAACCCGGTCGCGACCGCCGCCGGGCTCGCGCAGCTGCGGCTGCTCGACGACGCGGCGTACGAGAAGGTGAACGCGGTCTCGCAGGAGATCCAGGGCCTGGTCACGGGCGCGCTCGCCAAGGAGGGCGTGGCGCACCAGCTGCAGACCGCCTCCAACATGTTCTCGGTCTTCTTCACGGCCGACGAGGTGCGGAACTACGACGAGGCGAAGCGGCAGGAGGCCTTCCGCTTCAACGCCTTCTTCCACTCGATGCTGGCCGACGGCGTCTACCTGCCGCCGTCCGCGTTCGAGTCCTGGTTCGTGTCGGCCGCGCACGACGAGCGGGCGGTCGAGCGGATCGCCGCCGCGCTGCCCGCCGCCGCCCGTGCCGCCGCGGAGGCCACCGCGTGAGCGCCGCGAGCAGCGACGACATCACCGTCGTCCATCTGGTGCGGCACGGCGAGGTCCACAATCCGGACGGGGTGCTGTACGGGCGCCGCTCCGGCTACCACCTGTCCGAGCTCGGCCGTCGGATGGCGGACCGGGTCGCCGAGCACCTGGCCGACCGGGACATCACCTATGTCGTCGCCTCCCCGCTGGAGCGGGCGCAGGAGACGGCGATGCCCGTCGCCAAGGGGCACGGTCTCGACCTCGCGAGCGATCCGCGTCTCATCGAGGCGGCGAACGTCTTCGAGGGCAAGACCTTCGGTGTGGGCGACGGGGCGCTGCGCAAGCCGGGGAACTGGAAGCACCTGACGAACCCGTTCCAGCCGTCGTGGGGCGAGCCGTACGTCGAGCAGGTCGTCCGCATGATGGGCGCGCTCGACGCGGCGAAGGACGCGGCCCGGGGACACGAGGCGGTCTGCGTCAGCCATCAGCTGCCGATCTGGATCGTGCGCAGTTTCGTCGAGAAGCGGCGGCTGTGGCACGACCCGCGGCGGCGGCAGTGCACGCTGGCCTCGCTGACGTCGTTCACGTACCAGGGGGACCGGATCGTCTCGGTCGGCTACAGCGAGCCGGCGCTCGACCTCGTCCCGGCGCACCTGCGGGCCGGCGCGAAGCCGGTCAAGGGGAAGTCGAAGGCTTTCGGGGCGTAGCTCTTCGGGTGGATCCCGTGGAGGGGTCGGGGCCTCACTGGACAGCGCGGTGAGGCCCGGTCCACAGTTCAGGGCGGTCGATGGCGTTCATGCCCATCGATCGCCCTGAAATTTTTATACTATTTCCCGGAACCTCAGTGTTCCTCCTGGCATCTCACTCATTGTCGGTTTGGATGACGTTCAGGTGATACGTCAGCGCGAATGGGGATGTCATGCGCGGGATCAGGGGAATCAGTCGAAGGGGGCTGCTCGGGGCGGGAGTCGGCGCCGCGGCCGCGATGGGTGTTGCCGCGTGCAGCGGTAACAATGCGGACAAGTCGGGACGTTCCGGACCGGGTAAGGGGGGTGACGTCTCGGCGGACCCGGGCACGGCCACCCCGACCGAGGACACCGTCCGACTCATCGGCGACGGTTCCACCGCCGACACCGGAAAGCAGCCGCACCAGCCCGACACCCCCGTCCCCCTCGAACCCGGCCAGACCCCGCCGCAGTTCGTGATCTTCTCCTGGGACGGCGCCGGCGAGGTCGGCAACGGACTCTTCCCGCGCTTCCTCGAACTCGCCAAGAACCACGACGCGGCGATGACCTTCTTCCTCTCCGGGATCTACCTCCTCCCCGAGTCGAAGAAGCACCTCTACCGCCCGCCGAACAACCGCGTCGGCGCCTCGGACATCGGCTACCTCACCGACGACCACATCAAGGACACGCTGAAGTACGTCCGGCAGGCCTGGCTCGAGGGCCACGAGATCGGCACCCACTTCAACGGGCACTTCTGCGGCGGCTCCGGCTCCGTCGGCAACTGGACCCCGGCCCAGTGGCAGAGCGAGATCGACCAGGCGATGAAGTTCGTCACCGAGTGGAAGACGAACAGCGGCTGGACCGACCTCGACCCGCTGCCCTTCGACTACTCCAAGGAGCTCGTCGGCGGCCGCACCCCCTGCCTCCTGGGCCAGGACAACCTGCTCCCCACCGCCAAGCGGCTCGGCTGGCGCTACGACGCCAGCTCCCCCGGCGGCCGCCAGACCTGGCCCACCAAGCGCCAGGGCATCTGGGACCTCCCGCTCCAGGCCGTGCCCTTCCCCGGGCACTCCTTCGAGGTCCTGTCCATGGACTACAACATGCTCGCCAACCAGTCGAAGAACACCACCAAGGGCATGCCCTCGCGCTACCCGGGCTGGCGCAAGCAGGCCACCGAGGCACTCCTCGGCGGCTTCACGCGCGCGTACGAGTCGAACCGCGCGCCCTTCTACATCGGCAACCACTTCGAGCAGTGGAACGGCGGCATCTACATGGACGCCGTCGAGGCCGCGCTCAAGGGAATGGCCGGAAAGAAGGACGTCCGGCTCGTCTCCTTCAAGCAGTTCGTGGACTGGCTCGACGTCCAGGACCCGAAGATCCTCGCCAAGCTGCGCTCGCTGGAAGTGGGCCAGAAGCCCGCCGGCGGCTGGAACTCCTTCCTCAAGCCGGCCGCGACCTCCTCGGCCACACCGGCGCCGTAGTTCACCCGCCCGCTTAGGAGATCTTGACAAGGGGCTTTACGGGCACGTAGGGGGGTGCCCAAGATCCCCCAAACGCCCATGCGAAACTTTTCACATGAGCCTTGACCGTGCCCCTCGCCGCACCCTGCTCGCCGTCGGAGTGCTGACCGTCGCCCTCGCGCTCTCGGCCTGCGGCGGCGACAGCAACGGCAAGTCCGGCGGCGGCGGCAACACCAACTTCGTGACCGACACGGGCGGAATCTCCACCGTCGCCAAGGGCAAGCGCACGGCCACCGAGAAGATCGCGGGCAAGACCCTCGAAGGCGAACAGCTCGACATCGCCGACCTCAAGGGCAAGATCGTCGTCCTCAACGTCTGGGGCTCCTGGTGCGGCCCCTGCCGCGCCGAGGCCCCCCACTTCGTGAAGGTCGCCGCCGACCTCAAGGACCAGGGCGTCGAGTTCGTCGGCCTCAACACCCGCGACTTCAACAAGCAGCAGGCCCTCACCTTCGAAGAGGACTACGGAGTCCCGTACCCGAGCCTCTACGACCCCAACGGCAAGCTGATCCTCTTCGGCTTCCCCAAGGGCACGCTCAACCCGCAGGCCATCCCCTCCACCGTCGTCCTCGACAAGGAGGGCAGGATCGCCGCCCGAGCCCTCATGGCACTCGACGAGAAGAAGCTCCGGTCGATGATCGAGCCGCTGCTCGCGGAGAAGTGACGTGAACGAGACGGTCTTCAGCGGAGCCCTGCTGCTCGCCCTGCCCATCGCCGTACTCGGCGGCCTGGTCTCCTTCTTCTCCCCCTGCGTCCTGCCGCTCGTCCCCGGCTACCTGAGCTACGTGACGGGCGTCACCGGCACCGACCTGGCCGAGGCCCGACGCGGCCGCATGGCCGCCGGCGCCTCCCTCTTCGTCCTCGGCTTCTCCGCCGTGTTCGTCTCCGGAGGCGCGCTCTTCGGCTACTTCGGGTGGACGCTCCAGGAACACCGGGACGTCCTCGGCAAGATCCTCGGCGTCCTGATGGTCCTCATGGGCCTGTTCTTCATGGGGCTCATGCCCGGAGTCACCCAGCGCGAGTTCCGCATCCACCGCAAGCCCGTCGCCGGCCTCGTCGGCGCGCCGCTGCTCGGCGCCCTCTTCGGCATCGGCTGGGCACCGTGCATCGGACCCACCCTCGCCGCCGTCAACGCGCTCGCCACCGAGCAGGCCAGCGCCGGCCGGGGAGCGCTGCTCACCTTCGCGTACTGCGTCGGCCTCGGACTGCCCTTCATCATCGCCGCGGTCGCCTTCCGCAAGGCGCTCGGCGCCTTCGGATGGGTCAAGAAGCACTATGTGTGGGTCATGCGGATCGGCGGCGGCATGATGATCCTGACCGGACTGCTCATGCTCACAGGAGTGTGGGACACCATGGTGTCCACGATGCAGGGCTGGTCCAACGGCTTCACGGTGGGGATCTGAGTTCCATGAGCAAGACCGACACGACGTCGGAGCAGGACAACCTCGGCGACGCCGGGGCCCAGCTCTCGACCGCCCCCGTCGAGGACCGGAGCGAGACCGTCCTCGGCGGCCCCACGCTCGGGGTCGTCGGCTGGATCCGCTGGTTCTGGCGGCAGCTGACCTCCATGCGGGTCGCCCTGATCCTGCTCTTCCTGCTCTCCCTCGGCGCCGTCCCCGGCTCCCTCATCCCGCAGACCAGCGCGGACGAGCTCAAGGTGCAGGCCTTCAAGGACGCCCACCCCACCCTCAGCCCGGTCTACGACAGGCTCCAGCTCTTCGACGTCTACAGCTCGGTGTGGTTCTCCGCGATCTACATCCTGCTGTTCGTCTCCCTCATCGGCTGCATCGTGCCGCGCACCTGGCAGTTCGTCGGCCAGCTCCGCAGCCGCCCGCCGGGCGCCCCCCGGCGCCTCGACCGGCTCCCCGCGTACACGACCTGGCGCACGGACGCCGAGCCCGAGCAGGTCCGCGAGGCCGCCCTCGGCCTCCTCAAGGAGCGCCGCTTCCGCGCCCACACCGCCCGGGACGCCGTCGCCGCCGAGAAGGGCTACCTCCGCGAGACCGGGAACCTGGCCTTCCACATCGCCCTGATCGTGATGCTCGTCGCCTTCGCCTGGGGCCAGCTCTTCAAGTCCGAGGGCGGCAAGCTGATCGTCGAGGGCGACGGCTTCTCCAACACGCTCACCCAGTACGACGACTTCAAGTCCGGCTCCCAGTTCGGCACCGACGAACTCGAGCCGTTCAGCTTCGTCCTCGACTCCTTCAAGGGCACGTACGAGAAGGACGGCCCCCAGCGCGGCACCCCGCGCACCTTCGAGGCGGCCGTCACCTACTCGCAGGGCGGCGCGGACAAGAAGGCGGTCATCCGGGTCAACGAACCCCTGGAGGTCGGCGACTCCAAGGTCTATCTGATCGCCCACGGCTACGCCCCCGTCGTCACCGTCAAGGACGGCCGCGGCAAGACCGTCTTCCACGGCGCCGTGCCGCTGCTCCCCATCGACAACAACATCACGTCCACCGGCGCCATCAAGGTCATGGACGGCTACCGCGACAAGAACGGCAAGAAGGAGCAGCTGGGCTTCCAGGCCTTCTTCGTGCCGACCTTCGCCGGCGCGGGCAAGGGCACGATGTTCTCCCAGTTCCCCGCACTCGACTTCCCCGTCATGGCGCTCACCGGCTTCCACGGCGACCTGCGCGTCGACTCCGGGCTGCCGCAGAACGTGTACCAGCTCGACAAGTCCAAGATGACCCAGTTCACGGACGCGTCCGGCAACAAGTTCGCCCAGCGGATGCTGCCCGGCGAGACCATGACGCTGCCCGGCGGCGCCGGCTCGATCACCTTCGAGAAGGACGTCAAGGAGTGGGCGAGCTTCCAGATCTCGCAGCAGCCGGGCAACGGCCTCGCCCTCGCGGGCGCGATCGCCGCCATCGCCGGACTGACCGGTTCGCTCTTCATCCAGCGGCGCCGGGTCTGGGTCCGGGCCGCCCGGGGCGAGGACGGCGTGACGGTCGTCGAGATGGCCGGGCTCGGCCGGAGCGAGTCCGCGAAGCTGCCGGAGGAGCTGGGCGACCTCGCCCTCGCCCTCACCGGACAGGCCCCGCCCACCGCCGCACCGGAACCCGCGGAAGCAACCGCAGCAGACCCTGCCCCTTCTGGAGAGGCCGACAAGTGATCCTCGCCGCCACGACCGACGAGAGCCTGGCGCGGATGAGCGACCTGCTCATCTACTCCTCGATGGCCGTCTACACCCTGGCCTTCTTCGCCCACATCGCCGAGTGGGTGTTCGGCAGCCGCAGCAAGGTCGGCCGCACCTCCGCCGCCCTCACCTCGCGTGCCACCGCGGCCGCCGCCGCCGTGACGGTGCGGGTCGAGCAGGCCGGGGGCACCGCCGTCCTGGACAAGCCGAAGGTCGTCACCCGTGCCGCGGCCGGCAGCCGTGACGTGCCGGACGGCCCCGGCGCCGCCGGCGGCACCGTCAAGGGCGACCTGTACGGCCGTATCGCCGTCTCGCTCACCGCCCTCGCCTTCCTGGTCGAGGCCTCGGGCGTGGTCACCCGGGCGCTCGCCGTGCAGCGGGCCCCCTGGGGCAACATGTACGAGTTCTCCACCACCTTCTCGACGGTGGCGGTCGGCGCGTACCTCGCCTTCCTCGTCGCCGGGAAGAACGTCCGCTGGATCGGTCTTCCCCTGGTGACCACGGTCCTGCTCGACCTGGGCATGGCCACCACCTGGCTGAAGACGCCCAGCGACCAGCTGGTCCCCGCCCTCGACTCGTACTGGCTGTGGATCCACGTCTCCACCGCGATCTTCTGCGGCGCGGTCTTCTACCTCGGTGCGGTCGCCACCCTGCTGTACCTCTTCCGCGACTCGTACGAGAACAAGCTCGCGACCGGCGGCGACCCGGGCGCCTTCGCCCGCTCGGTCATGGAGCGGCTGCCCTCCGCGGCCTCGCTCGACAAGTTCTCGTACCGGATCAACGCGGCCGTCTTCCCGCTCTGGACCTTCACGATCATCGCCGGCGCGATCTGGGCCGGCGACGCCTGGGGCCGCTACTGGGGCTGGGACGCCAAGGAGGTCTGGTCCTTCATCACGTGGGTCGGTTACGCCGCGTACCTCCACGCGCGCGCGACGGCCGGCTGGAAGGGCCGGAAGGCCGCGTACATCGCGCTCATCGCCTTCGCCTGCTTCCTCTTCAACTACTACGGCGTCAACATCTTCGTGAGCAGCAAGCACTCGTACGCCGGCGTCTGAGCTGGCAGCGGGTCCGCCCCGGGGTGACGCTTGAGGCATGAGCGAGATACCCCGGGGCCGGAGCGAGACCCACGACGGGGACACGCACCTGCTGCGGTTCGTCGTCGAGCTGCCCCACCCCGTGTCGGCGGTGTGGGCGGCCGTCGCGTCCCCCGAGGGCCTGGCCGGCTGGCTGTGCGCCGTGGACCCGCTGGAACCACGGCTCGGTGGCCGGATCACCCTCCACCGGCTGACCAGCGGCGACACCGAGGACGCGGGGCGGGTGACCGCCTGGGACCCCGAGCGGGTCGCCGAATACACCGTCGACCCGACGCACGGCCGGATCCGGTTCCGCCTGGAACCCGGACCCGGCGGCGACGGGTCGACCGTGCTGCGCTTCACCAACGAACTCCGGGGGCCGCCGGAGCACCGGCTCGACCGCCTCGCGGCCTGGCACGACCACTTCGAATGGCTCGCCCGCGCCCTGGACGGCCACCCCGCCGACTGGCGGGAGCGGACGTCCGAGCGATGGGGGCACCTGCGGGAGCTGTACGAGCGGGAGGCCGCCACCTGGCCGAAGTGGGAGCCCTGAGACGCGTACGGCCTCCGAGACCCCGGGGGCGTCCTACTTCGCCACCGACAGCGGTTCCGCGATGTCCTCCAGCGAGCGCCGCTCCGCGTCCACCGCCAGGAACGCGGCCACGAGCCCGGCGGCGACCATCAGGCCGGCGCCGATCTGGAACGCCAGGACCGTGTCGCCGACGACGCCCGACTCGGTGAGCTCGGCGAAGACCAGCGGGCCGCTGATGCCGCCGGCCGCGGTGCCGAGTGCGTAGAAGAAGGCGATGGCCATCGCCCTGGTCTCCATGGGGAAGATCTCGGAGACCGTCAGGTACGCGCTGGAGGCGCCGGTCGACGCGAAGAAGAGCACCACGCACCAGCACGCCGTCAGGGTCGTCGCCGTCAGCGAGCCCCGGTCGAAGAGCCACGCCGTCACGAACAGGAGCAGGCCCGACAGCACGTACGTGGAGGAGATCATGATCCGGCGTCCGACGGTGTCGAAGAGCTTGCCGAGCAGCAGCGGACCGACGAAGTTGCCCGCCGCGATGACGGCGAAGTAGTAGCCGGTGTTCCCGGTCGGCACGTCGAAGAACGTGGTGAGGATGGCGCCGAAGCCGAAGGTGATGGCGTTGTAGAGGAACGCCTGCCCGATGAACAGCGACAGGCTGAGGACCGCGCGGCGCGGATAGCGGGCGAAGACCGTCCTGGCGATCATCCCGAAGCCGATGCTCTTGCGCTGGTGGATCGTGATCTCACCGGCCGGCGGCGGCAGCTTCCGGCCCTTCTCCTGCTCGATCTCGCGCTCGACCGACGACACCAGTTCCTCGGCGGCCTCTCCCTGGCCGTGGATGAACTGCCAGCGTGGGCTCTCCGGGACGTGCCGTCGGACAAGCAGGATGACGAGGCCGAGGACGACACCGAGGGCGAAGCTGAGCCGCCAGCCGAGGTCCTTCGGGAAGATGTCGGTGTCCAGCATGACGATGGACAGCAGGGCGCCGCCGATGGCGCCCAGCCAGTAGCTGCCGTTGATGATGAGGTCGACCCGGCCCCGGTAGAGGGACGGGATCAGCTCGTCGATCGCCGAGTTGATGGCCGCGTACTCGCCGCCGATGCCGAAGCCGGTGAGGAAGCGGAAGAGGAAGAACCACCAGGACTCGAAGGACAGGGCCGTCATCGCCGTCGCGGCCAGATAGACGGCCAGGGTGATCATGAAGAGTTTCCTGCGCCCGAAGCGGTCGGTGAGCCAGCCGAAGAACAGTGCTCCGAGGCAGGCTCCCGCCACGTACAGGGCGGCGGCGATGCCGGTGACCTGCGCGGAGGTGATGGCGAGGCCGCTGCCCTCCTCCGCGATGCGGCCGGCGACGTTGCCGACGATGGTGACCTCGAGTCCGTCGAGGATCCAGACGGTGCCGAGGCCGATCACGATCATCCAGTGCCACCTGGACCACGGCAGGCGGTCGAGGCGGGCCGGGACCGCCGTCGTGACCGTGCCGCCGCCCGTGTCCGCCGGCACAGGCGCCGGTGCCGAGTCGACTCCCATGAATCGCGCTCCCTTCGTCCCCTCATGCGGCTGCCCTCGTACCCCCGGGGCGTGGGGGTATGCCGTACGGGCCGCCGTCCCAGCTTCCGGGGAGCCCCGGGGGGCGACAACAGCTGCCCGGGTCGGCTGGGCCGTTCGGGCGCGGGGCGCGGGGCGGGGGCCTCCGGGAGGGGCGGCTTCCGGGCGCGGGGGCTCAGTTCCGCTTCGGCGGGAGGCAGGAGAGGGCCGGCGGGCGGCCCTCCGGCCAGGCGATCTGGACGAAGCGCTGGGTGCCGTCCTGGGCCAGCTCCACGATGGGGACGGCCTTGTTGTACGGGTTTCCGTAGTTGTCCAGGCAGATCCAGCCGCTCGCGCCCTGCACCCGCAGCGAGCCCTTGACCTGCGGCCACTGGGTCACCACGTCCGCCAGCTCCGGGAAGGGGGCGCCCTGCGGGGTGGCCTGGCGGATCGCGTGGACGGCCGTCGCCATCGCGTCGTACGCGATGATCGCCTGCCCGTCCGTGAGCGCCACCGGCTTCTTCGAGGCGCGGGCGATGTCCGTGAGGAACGTCGAGTACGCCACCACCGAACCGCCAGTCGACGGGATCTGCCGCCCCGGCGCCGGCTTCCAGGAGTCCGGGTGGGCGAGCGCCGCGTACCGCACGGTGAGTTTCGCCTTCAGGGCGTTCCGGTCGAGCTTCTCGTCCGCTCCCAGGTACGAGCCCTCGTCGCCGGTCAGGACCGTGAAGGCGCGGTCGACGCAGCCCCGCGCGCCGAGGGCGTTGATGAACTGGCGCAGTTGGGTGTGGCGGCCCGCGAAGAAGACCGTCTCGGCGCGGGTGTCGCAGATCAGGTGGGTGATCTGACGGAAGGTGTTCGCGGTGGTGCCCTCCTCGGTCGGGTCGGGGGGCGAGGTGAAGAGCGCGGGCTCGTGCGGGGCCCCCTTGAGGTTGGCGGCGAACGCGGCCTTGAGGGTGTCGGTGTAGTGGTCGCCGGTGCGGGTGTCCTGGACGAGGAAGGCCTTGGTGGCGTCCACCTTGCCGAAGTGGGCGAGGGCCTTGGCCTCGTCGCCGTTGGTGGGGGAGACGCGGGCGAGGCCGGGGTAGCGGTTGCCCGCGCCGGGGCCGTTGGCGATGTCGTCGGCGGTGATCGTGGTGCCGACGACGGCGATCCCGGCGCCGGTGAGCGCGGTCAGCGCCTGGCGTATCTCGGTGGAGGAGGTGGCGACGCCGGAGACGGCCCGCAGCCGGTCGGGCGCGCCCGTCATGGTGATGAGCCGGTCGACGGTGGGACGCCAGTGGGCGTTGCGCTGGCCGGTGTTGGCGAGGACGAGCCGGATCTTCGGGGTCTCGCTGTTGGACTCGTGGTTGGCGCGGTACTGGTAGGCGTAGGCGCCCTGGAGTTCGTGCAGCACCTTGACGCGCATGCCGCTGTCGACGGAGGTCAGCGGCAGGAGGACGGCGACGGTCACGTACTCGCCGGCCTTGAGGGTGGCGTTCTCGGCGCTGATGGCGGCGGCGATGTCGCGGAGTTCGGTGATACGGAAGTCGTGGCCGTCGCCGTTGACGCCCACGCATTCGGCGCTGCCGGCCGGGCGTTCGACGCCGGGCGCGCAGGAGCGGTCCTCCGGGGTGGTGAGCCGGCTGATCCCGTAGCCGCCGAGGCCGAGGACGACGGCGGCGGTGACGACGGCGGCGACGAGCTTCTGACGGGGGGTGCGGACGCGGCGCCGCAGCCGGTCGAGCGGTCGGTCGGGCATGCGTCGGACTCCGTCCTCAGGGGGCTACGTGGGGGTCGGGTCGGGCCGGGTGGGATCAGGTCGGTCGGATCGGGTGGCGTGGGGCCCCGTCGTCCGGGGCCGGGCGGCTCACGTCGGGCCGGGGGGTGCCTCCTGGCCTGGCGGCAGGGACAGCTCCCGCCAGGCGCGGATGTCGCGGGGCCAGTGGGTGGCCGCGTCCCAGAGCGAACCGCTGCCCGTCAGATGGCGGCCGGAGAGCCGGCGCAGCTCGTGTGCGAGGCGGTCGGCCACCTCGTCGTCGGGCAGTGCGAGCGGATCGGTGAGAAGCCACACGGCGTGCAGCAACCGCCGTATGGACAGGTGGAGTTCGACGGTGTCGGCGTCGAGGCCCGGTGGCAGGTCACCCGGCGGCCCCTGGCCGAGGGCGACCGCCCGGCGAGGGTCGGGACCCGTCCGGTTCCGCTCCCGGGGGCAGGGGGCGGAGCCGATGAACCGCAGCCGTCCCAGCCACCCGACGACGTCCTGCTCGGGGAAGGTCTCCCGCAGATGGGTGACGGCCTCCTCGGTGCGGCCGAGCGCGAGGTCGTGATGGAGCCGGTACGGTCCGCGCTCGGGCCCGTAGTGCCGGCGCAGGGTCTCGTGGACGGCGTGCCAGGCGGCGTACCGGGGATGGTCGCCGTCCTCGAAGCGGAGCCGGTGCAGGAGCAGTGCGCGGAGCAGCGGGTCGGCGACGAAGTGCCCCGGACCCTCCGGCCAGTCCTCGGAACGCAGGTGGTCGCGGACGCGCAGTGCCACGTCCCCGTCCAGCGACTCGCCCTGGAGCCGGGCGTGGGCGAGCATCCGGGCCGACTCCTCGTCGTGGGCGGCGGCCAGCACCGCGTACGGGCCGGGCCGCCGCACCGGAAGCAGCTCGGCGAGCAGGGTCGGGGCGACGGGCACCGGCGGGGAGTCCTCGCGCAGTTCCACGGTCAGGTCGAGCAGCCCGCCCGGGGTGAGCCCGGCCCGCAGGTGCTGCGGGGCCTCGCCGGCGGCCCGGCCGAGGAGTGCCACGCCGAGGGGGCGGCCGCCGGTCAGCCGGTGGACGGCGCGGGCGAGTTCGACGGGCGTCCGGCCGGCCGGGTCGTGCCGGTCGAAGGCGGAACGGGTCTGCGCGGGGGAGAGCGGTGTCAGTTCGACGGCGAGGATGCCGGAGCCGACGCTCGTCCCGCGCGGGCAGGGCGCCCGGTGCGCGGTCTCCGGCAGCCGGGTCCTGGTGGCGTGCCGCAGCCCCTCGTGCTCGCGGATCCGGGAGGCGGCGAGGACGACGACCCGGTCGCGGTGGCCCTCGGCACGGGCGCGCAGAATCGGTTCGACGAGCTGTCGGCCGAGCGGCTCGTGGGCGTTGTCGAGGAGGACGAGCGGGCGGCCGATGCGGCTGCCGCGCCGCAGCCCGGTGTAGGCGTGGAGCAGGTCCTCGGTCAGAGCGCCGACGAGGAAGTCCTCGGCCTCGCGGCGGCGCCGACCACCCTGCTCGAAGTCGATGGCGAGCTGTTGGAGCCCGGCCTTGCCGTGCCCGCCGGCGTTGCGGTAGCTGCCGTACCAGCTCTCCGAAGCGCGCTGGATGCGCCCGAACACCTCCTCCAGGACGGTCTCCACGGTCGCCTCGGCGACCAGCCCGGCGAGCGGGACGGTGGCCTCGGCGAACCGCGCGGCGAGCTTGGCGAGGACCTTGCCGACCCAGTTGGCGGCGGCGCCCCGGGTCGCGTCGACGGTGGCGAGCAGCGGCCCGAGCCGCAGCAGGTCGCGCCGGGCCCGCTCGTCGTCCTCCTGGGACCAGCCGAGCGAGGCGACGGCCACCAGACCGAGCGAGAGCCGGGGGAACCGCACGGGCCGGGCGCCGAGCACCTTCGGCGACAGCTGCACGGCGAGCTCGGCGAGCGCTCCGGTGACCGGGGTCCAGCCGGGGCCGTGGTCGGCGGGCGGCTCGATGTGGGCGCAGTCGAGCAGGGCGAGCGGGGTGTACCCCTTGTAGCGGTTGCGGACCTCCTTGAGCAGGGCCGTCTTCCCCGTACCGCGCCCGCCGGTGAACACGGTGACCGGCGGATCGTCACCGTGCTCGAACGGCACCCGGGCAACGCCGTGCCGGGTGAGGCCGCTGAGACGCGCGACCAACCCGGCCTCGTGCAGGACCGCCTCGCGGCCGTACAGGTCCCTGTCCACGCCCCGTCACCCCCGTCACAGTCAACTCAAGACTATCGACGCTGTGTTGGGAAAGCGGTCGGCTTTTCGACTCTGTTGTCAACGTGTGCTGTTCGGGAGGCCCGCCTCACTCCTCACCGATGTCCTCGTTCCACAGGGCCGGCCGCTCGGCGATGAACTCCCGCATGAGCGCGACGCACTCGGGATCGTCGAGCACCACGACCTCCACGCCGTGCTCGGCAAGCCAGTCGTGCCCGCCGTGGAAGGTCTCCGCCTCCCCGACGACCACCCGTGAGATCCCGAACTGCCGGACGAGCCCGGAGCAGTACCAGCAGGGCGAGAGGGTGGTGACCATGGTCGTCCCCCGGTACGAGCGCTGCCGCCCGGCCGCGCGGAAGGCGGCGGTCTCCCCGTGCGCGGACGGGTCCCCGTCCTGCACCCGCCGGTTGCGCCCCCGCCCGAGCAGCGCCCCGTCGGCTCCGTAGAGCGCGGCCCCGATGGGAATCCCGCCCTCGGCGAGCCCGGCACGGGCCTCGGCGATGGCGGTCGCGAGCCAGCGGCGGGCTTGTTCCTTGTCCATGCGGGGACTCTTCCCCGATGGGGCGTGGGCCTCACCCCGGCTCGGCCACGTGTGTGGCGACGGTCGGCGCGGGCCGTGCCACGGCAGATGGACGCCAGTCAACGCGCCGCTGTGACGGAGGCCATCGAGCAGAGCGGCATCCCCCCTCTGCGCATGTTCCTTGTCGAGTGGGCGGCCGTCATCGAGATCGAACGCTTCCCCGACACCGCCCGCGAATTGCGCCGCGCCGCATACCTGGCTCAGATCGCGGAGGACCCGGAGGAGAGTCGGCGGTACGTACGGGAGGCCGGGGACATCGTCCGGGCGGCGCACAGGGCGGTGGGCGGGTGAGCTGGAGGTGGGAGTACGACCCCAGCGAGGAGTACGTCGTCGGGGGCGCCCCGCCGGCCTTCATCGCCGCGTACCCGGCGGGATGTTCGTCTTCCTTCTCATCCCGCGCTACGAGTGCGGATACGTCCTCCAGGTGACCTACCTGGATGTTCCAGGTGAGCCGGTGCGGAGCGCGGCGGTCGGTGTTCGCCGTCGCGGAGGTGGTGCGGCCGTTGTGGGGCGGTTCGGTCTGCGTGCTCGCCGTCGGGCACGGCGGATCGCACCGCGACCGCGCGGGGGACGGCTGGTGGGTGACGCCGGAGATCGCGGACGCGGTGACCGTGTCCCTGCCGGCCGACGCCCTGACGGCCGGGCCCGTAGAGCCGGAGTACAGGTCACCGCGCTGCGTCATGGGCCGCCACGACCGCCGCCGGGACCACGTGCCCCGCGACAGCGGCGTACGAGGAGTCCGCTATCTCGTGTGCGGGTGCCTCTGCCGTCCGGCGCCCCCTACCCGGCTCCGACGCTCCGGACGAGCAGAGTCCCGCTCGCTCTTTCGCATGCGGAGAGCCCGCGCGAGAGCCGGGACAACTCCGGCCGGACCGGGTCGTCGTCCCCTCACCGGTCACACCAGGGCTTCCGCCCCCTCCTCGTGAGGGAACCGCGCGAGCGGGGTCTCGCTCTCGAAGAAGGTCTTCGCTCGGCGCATGGCGGCCTCGTCGGCGCGGACTCGGCCCGGGCGGGAGCCCGTGCCCGTGAGGAGGCCGCCGAAGTGCATCCGCAGGTAGGCCGCCGAGTGGTTCAGGGTCGTCGCCAGGCCGTCCGCGACCGCGTGGTCGTCGTCGGCCATGACCGTCACTCCCCACAGCGTCCGGCCCGCCATCCGCTGCTTGAAGTCCGAGCCGGGGACGTTCAGCCAGCCCGACCAGTAGTCGAGGTAGCGCTTGGTCTGGGCCGAGAGGGTGTACCAGTACAGCGGTGAGGCTATGACGATGTCCGTGGCCTCCAGCGTCGCCTGCCGCAGCAGTTCCTCGTTCTCGGCGGCCGGCCAGCCCTCGGTCTCGTGCCGGCCGTCCTGGAAGTCGGGGAGCGGCAGCCGGTTCAGGTCCACCCAGCGCTGCGGGATCCCGGCGGGCAGCTGCGCGGCGGCCGCGCGGGCGAGGATCTCGGTGTTGCCGTCGGAGCGCGAGCTGCCGAGGACGAAGAGGAACGAGCGGGACGGGCGGTCCGGGAGGTCCGGGTGGGACGAGCCGCCTGCGGTGTCGAGGGTCATGTCGTCTGCTCCGGTGTCGAGGGCGCCTCCTGCTTCGGGGCCAACTCCCGCTTCCGCGCTCGTATTCCGGGCTCCCATCGGCCCCGCCGATCGCCCCCATCGGGAGGACGCCCCACTGGCCCGTGGACCGCCTCCCGGGCCGTCCGTAGCGTCGTTCCCATGAGAAACGAGACCAGGGGAACCGTCGAACTCACCCTCGCCATGGCGCTCTCCGGCACCCTCGGCGTCTTCGTCGTCGAGTCCGGGGCGTCGCCGTTCGAGGTGGTGTTCTTCCGGTGCCTCTTCGGGGCCGCCGCCCTCGGCGCGTACAGCCTCGTCCGGGGGTTCTTCACCGGGCACGGGTTCACCGCCGGGAAGCTGGGGCTGGCCGCGCTCGGCGGGGTGTTCATCGTCTTCAACTGGGTGTTCCTCTTCGAGGCGTACGAGGCCACCTCGATCTCGCTGGCCACCGTCGTCTACCACACCCAGCCCTTCTTCCTGGTGCTGCTCGGGGCGGTGTTCCTGCGGGAGCGGATATCCGCAGGGAAGCTGGGGTGGCTCGCCCTCGCCTTCGTCGGGCTCGTGCTCGTCTCCGGGGTGCGGCCCGGGGAGACCGCGTCCCTCAAGGGGCTCGGGTTCGCGCTCGCCGCCGCCGTCCTCTACGCCCTGGCGACCTTCGTCACCAAGCGGATCACCGGCATACGGCCCCATCTGATCGCCCTCGCGCAGGTGGTCGTCGGGCTTCCGCTGCTGCTGCCGTTCGCCGACTTCGGTGCCGTCGGGGGGCTCGGGAGCGGCTGGCTGTGGCTCGTGGGTCTCGGGCTCATCCACACGGGGCTGATGTACGTGCTCATGTACGCCGCCTACGCCAAGCTGCCCACCGCGAAGATCGCCGTCCTCGCCTTCACCTACCCGGCCGTCGCCATGGGCGTCGACTGGGCGGTGTACGGCCACCACATCGGGCTCGTCCAGGCCCTGGGCGTGCCCCTCATCGTGCTCGCCAGCCTCAAGGTCACCCTGTCGGGCTCGGGCTCCCGCCCGAGTTCTGCTCCCGCACGAGGCGCCGCGCCTGCTCCACGAACAGCCGGACATGCGCCGGAAGCCGCTTCCCCCGCCGCCACGCGAGCTGGGTGAAGAGCGTGAACGGGGCCTCCCAGGCCAGCTCCGCCAGCGCCCCGGACGCCAGCTCCCCGGAGACCGCGACCCGGGGCAGCAGTGCCACCCCGAGGCCCGCCGCCACCCCGCGCTTCGTCGCCTCGATCGTGCCGAACTCCATGAACGGCGGCGCCCACTCCCGCAGCTCCGCCTCGAACAGGTCGCGGTACGGGCAGCCGGGCTCCGTGCCCACCAGCCGGGCGCCGGCCACCTCCGCGCTCGTCAGCGCCGCGCGCCCCACCAGCGGATGCGCGGGACCGGCCACCAGGGCCAGCGGTTCGGGCGCGAGGACCTCCGACTCCAGGCCCTCGTGCTCGGTGTCGGGCTCCATCAGGAAGCCGACGTCGTACGTGCCCTGCCGCAGCGCCTGCCGGGTCTCGTCCCCGAGCGTGGGCCGCAGGGTGAGCCGCACCGCCGGGTAGCGGTGGTGGAAGTACTCCAGGAGCGGCGGCAGCCGGTACGAGGTGAGGGACTCCATCGTGCCGACGGCGATCGTCCCCGAAGGGGCCTCCGCGCTCGCCACGGCCGTACGGGCCTCCTCCGCCAGCTCCGCCATCCGGCGCGCGTACGGCAGGAGCCGCTCCCCGGCCCCGGTGAGCCGGATACGGCTGCCGAGCCGCTCGAAGAGCTCCACGCCGAGCGAGGACTCCAGCGACCGGATCTGGCCGGTGACGCTGGACTGCGCGTAGCCGAGGTCGGCGGCGGCCCGGGTGAAGGAGAGGACCGTCGCGACCTTCTCGAAGGTGACGAGGAGCCGCAGCTCCATCAGCCCTCCCGCCTCTCGCCGTACCGCGAGCCCATCAGCTCCCGGCCCTCTCGCCGTACCGCGAGCCCATCAGCCCTCCGTGTCCTCGCCGCGTTCGCGCTTCTTCAGCTCCTCCTCGCGGCGCCGGAGCTCCGCCTCCAGGGCGTCGCGGTCCTCGCGGTCGTCCGGGCCGGGCCCGTCCCCCGGGTCCGGCTCGCTCTTCCTCTCGTCCTTCAGCGACCTCAGGAACTCGGGGTTGTCGTCGGGGGCCACCCAGCCGCCGGCGCCCGCGCCGCCCCGGGTCCTCGGCCGCCGCTCCTTGCCGGCGGCGATCCAGCCGACCGCGCCGACCACGGAGAACAGCAGGATCACGATGGCCCAGACCGGCTTCGGAAGGTGCTTGACCTCTTCCTCCGGGGTGTTGAGGCAGTCGATGAAGGCGTAGATCATCAGCGCCAGCGGCAGGATGAACAGCAGCGCCCTGAGCATGTGGGACAGCCCCCTGGAAGCGGTGGCGGGGGCGCGCTACGGCGGCCCCGGTGACAGGTCCAGGGTAGCCGGTGACCGATACTTGCCCGTATGGCTTACGACGATCTCCGCTCGCTGCTCAGGGCGCTTGAGCGTGATGGCGACCTCAAGCGCATCAAGGCCGAAGTCGACCCGTACCTGGAGGTCGGGGAGATCGTCGACCGGGTGAACAAGGCGGGAGGCCCGGCGCTTCTCTTCGAGAACGTCAAGGGCTCCTCGATGCCGCTCGCGATGAACGTCTTCGGGACGGACCGCCGGCTGCTCAAGGCGCTCGGCCTGAAGTCGTACGGCGAGATCAGCGAGAAGATCGGCGGGCTGCTCAAGCCCGAGCTGCCGCAGGGCTTCGTCGGCGTCCGGGAGGCGTTCGGCAAGCTGGGTTCGATGGTCCACGTGCCGCCGAAGAAGGTGAAGGCGGACGACGCGCCCGTGCAGGAGGTCGTCCTCACCGGGGACGACGTCGATCTCGACGCGCTGCCCGCGCTCTTCACCTGGCCGAAGGACGGCGGGTCCTTCTTCAACCTGGGTCTCACCCACACCAAGCACCCGGAGACCGGCGTGCGGAACCTGGGTCTCTACCGCCTCCAGCGGCACGACAAGCGCACCATCGGCATGCACTGGCAGATCCACAAGGACAGCCGCAACCACTACGCGGTCGCGGCGGAGCGGGGCGAGCGGCTGCCGGTCGCGATCGCCTTCGGCTGCCCGCCGGCCGTGACGTACGCCTCGACGGCCCCGCTGCCGGGTGACATCGACGAATACCTCTTCGCCGGCTTCGTGCAGGGCAAGCGGGTCGAGATGGTCGACTGCAAGACCGTCCCGCTCCAGGTCCCGGCGAACGCCGAGGTCGTCGTCGAGGGCTGGCTGGAGCCGGGGGAGATGCTGCCGGAGGGGCCCTTCGGCGACCACACCGGCTTCTACACCCCGCAGGAGCCCTTCCCGGCGCTGAGGATCGACTGCGTGACGATGCGGAAGCGTCCGCTGCTCCAGTCGATCGTCGTCGGCCGGCCGCCGACCGAGGACGGTCCGCTCGGCCGTGCGACGGAGCGTTTCTTCCTGCCGCTCCTCAAGATCATCGTGCCGGACATCGTCGACTACCACCTGCCGGAGTCGGGCGGCTTCCACAACTGCGCGATCGTCTCGATCGACAAGAAGTACCCGAAGCACGCCCAGAAGGTCATGCACGCCATCTGGGGCGCGCACATGATGTCGCTGACCAAGCTGATCATCGTGGTCGACAAGGACTGCGACGTCCACGACCTCCACGAGGTGTCCTGGCGGGCCCTCGGGAACACCGACTACTCCCGTGACCTCACGGTCGTCGAGGGCCCGGTCGACCACCTCGACCACGCCTCCTACCAGCAGTTCTGGGGCGGCAAGGCGGGCATCGACGCCACGAGGAAGCTTCCCGAGGAGGGCTACACCCGGGACGGCGGCTGGCCGGACATGGTCGAGTCGGACCCGGCGACGGCCGCCCTCGTGGACCGCCGCTGGAAGGAGTACGGACTGTGACGACCGCGGCCGTGCCCGGCGCCCAGCCGGGACGCACCAAGGCCTTCCTGCGGCTCGTGATGATCGAGCACTCGGTCTTCGCGCTGCCCTTCGCGTACACCGCCTCGCTCACCGCGATGTTCCAGCTCGACCGGAACATCCACTGGTGGACGCTGCTGCTCGTCACCGTCTGCATGGTGGGGCTGCGGACCTTCGCCATGGCCTGCAACCGGATCATCGACCGCGAGATCGACGCGCGCAATCCGCGGACCGCGAACCGCGAGCTGGTGACCGGTGCGGTGTCCGTCCGCTCGGCGTGGACCGGGGCCGGGATCGCCGTCGTCGTCTTCCTCGGCGCCGCGGCCCTGCTCAACCCGCTCTGTCTGGCGCTCGCCCCGCTCGCCGTCGTCCCGATGGTCGTCTATCCGTACGGCAAGCGGTTCACGAACTTCCCGCACGCCATCCTGGGGCTCGCCCAGGCCATGGGCCCGATCGGCGCCTGGATCGCCGTGACCGGCGAGTGGTCCTGGGACGCGGTCATCCTGGGCCTCGCGGTGGGTGTCTGGATCGGCGGCTTCGACCTGATCTTCGCCTGTCAGGACGTGCAGGCGGACCGCGCTCACGGCGTGCTGTCCGTCCCGGCGCGCTTCGGGATCCCGGCCGCGCTGTGGGGCGCCCGCGCCTCCGCGGTCGTCACCACGGGCCTGCTCGTCTGGTACGCGCTCGCGACCGGCGCCGGTGTCTTCTTCTGGACCGGTCTGGTGGTCGTGGCGGCCGCGTTCGTCTACGAGCACTCGATCGTGAAGCCGCACGACCTGTCCCGGCTGAACCGGGCCTTCTTCACGACGAACGGCTTCATCGGGATCAGCCTCTTCGTGTGCGCCCTCCTCGACCTGCTGGTCCGCGGGCTCACCCCGTAGCCCCGGCCCGATGATGGATAGGCTCGACGGCATGGACGACGGCATGGACGAAGGCCGCGGCGACGACGGCAGGCGCACCCCCTGGATCGTGGGGGTCTCCGGGGCGTCGGGTACGCCGTACGCCGCCGCCGTACTGAGGGGGCTGCTCGCCGCGGGGGAGAGCGTCGACCTCGTCGTGTCGCGGGCCTCGCGGCTCACGCTGCTCGACGAGACGGGGATCGCCTTCCGGGACGCGCACTGGCGCGAGGACCTGGAGACGTGGCTGGCGCGCGGCGCCGACGGCAAGCCGGACACCTTCGCGGTCGACGCGGGCGGGGTGCGGTACTGGGCGGCCGGTGACCTGGCCGCGGGACCGTCCTCGGGTTCGTACCCGGCGAAGGGGATGCTCGTGGTGCCGGCCTCGACCGCGGCGGTGGCGGGAGTGGCCCTCGGGCTGTCGAAGGACCTGCTGCAGCGGGTCGCGAGCGTGACGCTGAAGGAGCGGCGGCCGCTCGTGGTCGCCGTGCGGGAGACCCCCCTGAACGGGCAGACGCTCAGGCACATGGTGGCGCTCGACGAGGCGGGCGCGGTGGTGCTGCCCGCCTCTCCGGCGTTCTACGCGGGGGCGACGCACATCCAGGATCTGGTGGACTTCGTCGCCGGGCGGGTGCTGGACGCGGCAGGGGTGCCGCACCGGCTGTACCGCCGTTGGGAGGGAGAGCTCGGTGGAGCGACCCGCCCGGTCTGATCAGCGCTTCTCGGCGTGCTTCTTCTCGGCACGCTTCGACGCGGCGGTCGGCTGGTGGGCACGCGAGCGGTTGGCCAGGTCCTGCAGCTCGCGCATACGGGCGTAGGCCATCTCGATCGTGTACACGGTGAGCACCACTCCTGAAAGATCGTCTGAGATCTGTTGAAAGATTCACAGGGTGTCGACCCCTGTGTACCTTAGATTCTATACCTAAACTTGCGGTATCGCTGGACAATGGAAGGCTTCGTACCTATGGACGCCGTGGACAGGCAGCTCATCCAGGCTCTGCGCGAGAACGGTCGTGCCTCGTACGCCGAGCTCGGCCGGCTCGTCGGGCTCTCCGGCCCCTCCGTCACCGACCGCATCAACCGCCTCGAGGCGGCCGGAGTCATCACCGGTTACCGCGCCACCGTCGACGCCGCCTCGCTCGGCCTCGGCGTCACCGCCCTCATCGGCATCTCCCTCTCCGACGCCGCCGACCACGAGGACGTGGCCCGCCGGCTCAAGGACCTCGCCGAGATCGAGGACTGCTGGTTCATCGCCGGCGACGACTCCTTCATGCTCAAGGTGCGCGCCAACGACGTCGACGGCCTGGAGAAGACGATCCGCCGCCTCAGCGGCACCAAGGGCGTCTCCCGCACCCGCACGACGATCGTGCTCTCCACGAAGTGGGAGAACCGGGTCGGGGAGCTGCCCGAGGAGGGCTGACCAGGGCGGGGGAGTACGGTTGGCAGGGCTTGTTTCGAAGATAAAGGGAGGCGGCCGTACATGGACGCGGGACTCAAGCGCGACCTTGAGCAGAAGGTCCGGGACGGTGAACGGCTGAGCCGTGAGGACGGCATCGCCCTGTACGAGTCCGACGATCTCGCCTGGCTCGGCGGTCTGGCCCACGAGGTCCGGACCCGCAAGAACGGCGACGTGGTGCACTTCAATGTCAACCGGCATCTGAACATGACCAACGTCTGCACCGCCTCCTGCGCCTACTGCTCCTTCCAGCGCAAGCCGGGCGAGAAGGACGCGTACACCATGCGCATCGAGGAGGCCGTGCGCCTCGCGAAGGCGATGGAGAACGAGAACCTCACCGAGCTGCACATCGTCAACGGCCTCCACCCCAACCTGCCGTGGCGGTACTACCCGCGCTCGCTCTCCGAGCTGAAGAAGGCCCTGCCGAACGTCTCCCTCAAGGCCTTCACCGCCACCGAGATCCACCACTTCGAGACGATCTCCGGGATGTCCGCGTCCGACATCCTCGACGAGCTGATCGAAGCCGGTCTCGAGTCGCTGACCGGCGGCGGCGCCGAGATCTTCGACTGGGAGGTCCGCCAGCACATCGTGGACCACCGCACCCACTGGGAGGACTGGTCCCGGATCCACCGCCTCGCCCACGAGAAGGGGCTCAAGACCCCGTCGACCATGCTGTACGGGCACATCGAGGAGCCCCGGCACCGCGTCGACCACGTGCTCAGGCTGCGTGAGCTCCAGGACGAGACCGGCGGCTTCCAGGTCTTCATCCCGCTGCGCTACCAGCACGACTTCGTGGACATGCAGGACGGCAAGGTCCGCAACAGGCTCCAGGCGCGCACGACGATGGCGACCGGCGCCGAGGCGCTGAAGACCTTCGCGGTCTCCCGGCTGCTCTTCGACAACGTGCCGCACGTCAAGGTCTTCTGGGTCATGCACGGCGTCCAGACGGCGCAGCTCGCGCTCCAGCACGGCGCCGACGACATGGACGGCTCGGTCGTCGAGTACAAGATCACGCACGACGCCGACAACTACGGCACGCCGAACAAGCTGGGCCGCGAGGACCTGCTCGAACTCATCCGGGACGCGGGCTTCCGACCGGTCGAGCGGAACACCCGGTACGAGATCATCCGCGAGTACCCGGGCCCGGACACGGAGCTGCGGGAGTCGCCGCAGGCGATGCGGGTCTGACGCGCGTACGGACGGAGGGCCCGGTGGGGGAGATCCCCGCCGGGCCCTCTTCTCATGTCCCGGTGGGCTCCACCGGGATCCAGAGTTCCGCGTGTGCCGTCGTCCAGTCCGCCGAGGGCCGTACGGCGAGCAGTTCGGGTCCCGGCCGGCTCGCGTACGGGTTGGACGGGAACCACTGGGTGAAGACGTCCCGCCACAGGTACTGGAGCGCCTTCGGGTACGCGCCCTCGTTCTCGAAGACCGCCCAGGTGCCGGACGGCACGTCGAGCGCGTCGAACTCCTCCGGGACCTCGGCGCTGCTGACGGCCCCGTGCCAGTAGTCGAGCTCGGCGCCCTCCTCCCGGCTCTCCGTGAGGTGCGTGACCGCCGAGACGACCCCCTCGGGCCGGCCGTCCGAGAGGCGGGCGAGCCGCGCGAGGGCCTCCTGGCCGATGGACCTGATGTGCGCGGCGATCGCCGGGTTCTCCCCCTCGTGGACCAGGGGGACCCGGGTCCCGCGCCCGATGATCCTGAAGGCTTCCTTCTCCACGATCCTGTACCGCATGGTGCTGTTCCCTTCGACGACGAGGCGGAAGGACATCCGCGGCTGGGAGCGCAGCGCCGCTCCGGTACGGCGGGCCTCCCCGGGGCCGACCCCGTGCACCGAGCGGAACGCGCGGGCGAAGGCCTCCCCGGAGCCGTAGCCGTACCGGACCGCGATCTCCAGGAGCGTCCGCTCCCCGGCGAGCACCTCGGCGCCCGCGACGGTGAGCCGCCTGCGGCGGACGTACTCCGACAGGGGCATCCCGGCGAGCGCCGAGAACAGACGCCTCAGGTGGTACTCGGAGGTCGTGGCGATCCTGGCGAGCTCGGCCGGGTCGAGGTCGCCGTCGAGACGCTCCTCGATGTGGTCGAGTGCCTGGTTGAGCCGCTCCAGCACGTGGTCCGTCCTTCCTCTTCCGTGCCTTCACCGTAGGAAGGGGTGCGGGGTGCGGACCCGACATCCTGTGCCCGGTCCGGTCGGGTCAGTTCAGGGGCAGCAGCATGACGATGTCGTCGCGGTCGTCGCCGGGGGCGACCCGGATCGCGTCGGGGACGCGGCCGACCTCCTTGTAGCCGGCCTTGGCGTAGAAGGCGTCGACGCCCGTGCCGCCCCGGCAGGTCAGCCGGATGGCCTCGATCGCCTCGAAGCCCTCGGCGGTACGGGCGGTGTGCTCGACCGCCGCCATGAGGTCGCGGCCGTATCCCCTGCCCTGGTGGCGGGGGTGGACCATCACCGTGTAGAGCCACACCCAGTGGGTCATCAGCTGGTGGGTGTTGAAGGTGAAGAAGGCGGTGGCGGCGACCTCGCCGTGCTCGTCGCGGCCGACGAGCAGGCGGGTGCCGCCCTCGGTCATCCCGATGAGGTGTTTGAGCAGCACGGGGCGGATGTCGTCGGGAGTGACGGGAGGGACGAAGCCGACCGAGCCGCCGGCGTTGGAGACGTCGGCCCAGAGGGAGAGCACGCCGTCGCGCAGGGCGCGGTCGACCGCCGGGTCCATCTCGAACGTAAGGGTCATATATGAATCGTATCTATTACCGAATGGGCGCTCAAGAGGCCCGGGCCGGGGTGTGCCGGTGTCCCGTGCTTCACTGGAGGGGCCCGGGCCCTGTAGGGATCCCGGGCGCTTCCCGGAAACATCGGAACGGAAGAGTGGGCTGACATGCTCCGCTACACGCTGATGCGTCTCGGCATCTTCGCCGGATGCTTCCTCGCCCTGTGGGGTCTCGTCTACGTCGGTGCGCTGCCGCGCGGTCTCGGCGACTCGAACCTGCTCTGGGTCCTCATGCTGTCCCTCGTCATCTCCGCCCCGCTGAGCTTCGTCCTCCTGCGCAAGGTGCGGGACGAGGCGAGCGCCGAGGTGGCGGCGAAGGTCGACCGCGCCAAGGACCGCCTCGCGGCGAACCGGTCCCAGGAGGACGCGCTGTAACCCGCGAGGGCCGCGTAAGCAACATCACAGACCGTCCGCCCCGGGCGGGAGCTTCCCAGGCTCCTGGCCCGGGCGTTCTGCGTTTCGGAGGCACCGGGCCGCCCGCACACCCCAAAGAAGGGCTTTGAGGTTCTCAAAGTTCAAGTGTTAACGTGTTCGGCATGACGACAGCAGTGCGCCTCTCCGACGCCGCGAGCACCCCGCTCGTGGCGCGCCTGCATGTCGACCTCTGCCGCTGTATGTCCGCGGTCTGTTGCCGCGCGCTCTGACCCGGCATCATGCAGCGGCCCGCGTGAAAACGCGTGTGTGCCGCACCCCCGTCCCCGTATTGCCCGATACGCACCTGTGGAGTGTGTCTGTGTCCGCGTCCGCGACCACGCCCGACGAGAAGAAGTCCCCGGCTTCCTCGCGCATACCGAAGGTCCCCTTCTGGGCCCAGATCATCGCCGGTCTCGTCCTCGGCGCCCTGCTCGGCTGGATCGCCCGCAGCCAGGACGTCTCCTGGCTGAAGGAGACCCTCGGCCAGATCGGTGACATCTTCGTCCAGCTGCTAAAGCTGGCCGTCGCCCCGCTCGTCTTCTTCGCGATCCTGGTCTCGATCACCAACCTGCGGAAGGTGAACAACGCCGCCAGGCTCGCCACCCGCACCCTGCTCTGGTTCATGATCACCTCGCTGATCGCGGTCGCCATCGGCCTCGCCATCGGCCTGATCACCAACCCGGGCGCCGGCACCGGCCTCACCCCGCAGGACGGCAAGCTGCCGAAGCGCGAGGGCTCCTGGATCGACTTCCTCACCGGCATCATCCCGACGGACGTCATCACGCCCTTCACCGAGCTGAACGTCCTCCAGATCGTCTTCATGGCCGCCGTCGCCGGCATCGCCGCCCTCAAGCTCGGCGACCGGGCCAAGCCGATCCTCACCTTCTCCGAGTCGGTCCTGGAACTCCTCCAGAAGGCCCTGTGGTGGGTCATCCGTCTCGCCCCGCTCGGCACCGTCGGCCTCATCGGCTTCGCCATCGCCGACTACGGCTGGGACCTGATCGGCAAGTACGCGACCTTCACCGCCGACGTCTACATCGGCTGCGCCCTGGTCATGTTCGGCGTCTACCCGCTGCTGCTCGCCACGGTCGCCAAGGTCAACCCGATCCAGTTCTACAAGGGCGCCTGGCCGGCCATCCAGCTGGCCTTCGTCTCCCGCTCCTCCGTCGGCACCATGCCGGTCACCCAGAAGGTCACCGAGCGCCTCGGCGTCCCGAAGGAGTACGCCTCCTTCGCCGTCCCGTTCGGCGCCACCACCAAGATGGACGGCTGCGCCGCGATCTACCCGGCGCTCGCCGCGATCTTCATCGCGCAGATCTTCGACGTGCAGCTCGGCATCGGTGACTACCTGCTCATCGCCTTCGTCTCCGTCATCGGCTCGGCGGCCACCGCCGGCCTCACCGGCGCGACGGTCATGCTGACCCTGACCCTCTCCACCCTCGGCCTCCCGCTGGAGGGCGTCGGCCTGCTGATGGCGATCGACCCGATCCTGGACATGATGAGGACGGCTACGAATGTTGCAGGCCAGGCGCTGGTCCCCGTGATCGTCTCCGCCCGCGAGAAGATCCTGGACCTCACCGCCTACGAGAACGCCTCGTCGTCCCCGATCGACGACCTGGCCGACAGCCGCGAGGCCGAGCAGAAGGTCTCGGTGCCGGTCCCGGCCTGACACGCCCCGCGCGTCCGACGGCCCACGTGCCCCCTGCCCCGTCCGGGCAGGGGGCACGTACGCTTTGGCGGGGCATCCAGTGGATCTTGGAAGCAGGGGTGGGGCGCCATGGCCGGCGGTGCGAAGGCGCGGCGGTTGCCGAGGGCCGTGCGGGAGCGGCAGATGCTGGACGCGGCGGTGCGGTGCTTCGCGCGGCACGGGTACCAGACGGCGTCCATGGACGACATCGCCGAACTCGCCGGAGTCTCCAAACCGCTGGTGTACCTCTATCTGCACTCCAAGGAGGAGCTCTTCACCGCCGTGATCCGGCGGGAGGCGCAGGCGCTGCTGACCGTGGTCGCCGAGGCGGTCGTCGACCGGAGCGCGCCGCCCGACGAGCGGCTGTGGGCGGGGCTCCTCGCCTTCTTCACGTACGCCGCCGAGCACCCCGACTCCTGGGCGGTGCTCAGCAGGCAGGCGCGGACGCAGGGGGAGCCGTTCGCCGGGGAGGCGGCCCGGATGCGGGACGGGATCACGGCGTTCGTGGCCGGTCTGATCGGCGAGGCGGCACGGGAGGCGCGGGGCGCCGCCGCCATCGCGGACCGGGACGTGGCCGCGCTCGCGCAGGCGCTCGTCGGTTCGGCCGAGTCACTGGCCGGCTGGGCGAACGAGACGCCGGGGGTGACGGCCCGGGAGGCGGCCGCGACGCTGATGAACTTCGCGTGGTCCGGGCTCGGGAACCTGATGAGGAGCGAGCGGTGGTCTCCCAGGCGGTGAGCCGGACTCCGTGGGCGGGCCTCCGCATACCGGCGCCGCTCTCCCCCCAGGGCCTTACCGCGCAGTAAGGTTACCGGCTAGTCACTCACGTGAAGCAGACAACGCACCTACGTACGACCTCAGTTCATCGCGCAGACCGAGGAGCCGCACGTGTCCGTCGTCCACGCCCCGTCCGAGAGCGAACCCGTCGAACCGCGCAAGACCCTGGTCGACGGGGGGGTGCGGGAGGTCTCCGTTCCCGCCCTCGCCCCGCCGGTCCGCCGGGGGTCCCTCGCCGACCTGCCGTATGACAACGCCCGCCAGGAACCGGGAGCCGTCCTCTTCTCCCGCAAGGGACCGCAGGGGGAGTGGCGCGACGTCACCGCCTCCGCCTTCGCCGCCGAGGTCCACTCCGTCGCCAAGGGGCTCGTCGCCCAGGGCCTGCGCCCCGGCGACCGGCTCGCCCTCATGGCCCGCACCACCTACGAGTGGACCCTCCTCGACTTCGCCGCGTGGGCCGCCGGACTCGTCACCGTCCCCGTCTACCCGACCTCCTCCGCGTTCCAGACCCGGTGGATCCTCCAGGACTCCGGCGCCGCCGCCTGCGTCGTCGAGGACCCCGAACAGGCCCGGCTCGTCTCCGCCGAACGACGGCAGCTGCCCGGCCTCGCCCACCTGTGGGTCCTCGGCACCGGCGCCGTCGACCAGCTCCGCCGCGCCGGGGCCAGGGTCGCCGACGAGGCCGTCACCGCCCGCCGGGGACTGCTCACCCCCGAGACCCTCGCCACCCTGGTCTACACCTCGGGCACCACCGGCCGCCCCAAGGGCTGCGCCCTCACCCACGCCAACTTCTTCGCCGAGGTCGACAACGCCGTCCGGCTCCTCCACCCCGTCTTCGTCGCCGACAGCGAGGAACCCGCCGCCACCCTGCTCTTCCTGCCGCTCTCCCACGTCTTCGGACGGATGGTCGCCGTCGGCTGCGTCCGGGCCCGGGTCCGCGTCGGCCACGCCCCCACGGTCGAGGGACCGGAACTCCTCGACGACCTCGCGGGCTTCCGCCCCACGTTCCTCCTCGCCATCCCCTACGTCCTGGAGAAGGTCTACAACAGCGCCCGCGCCACCGCCGAACGCGGCGGGAGGGCCGCCGCGTTCGACCGGGCCGCCACCGTCGCCCGCCGCTACGGCAGGACAGCGGCCCCCTCGCTCTCCCTGCGTGCGGCACGGGCGCTGTACGACCCGCTCGTCTACCGGCGCATCCGGGCCGCGCTCGGCGGCAGGCTCGCGTACGTGATCTGCGGCGGCTCCCCGCTCGGCGCGCCGCTCGCCGAGTTCTACGCGGGCGCGGGCGTCGAGGTCTTCGAGGGGTACGGCCTGACGGAGACCACGGCGGCCTCCACGGTCACCCCGCCCCTGCGGCCCCGCACCGGGACCGTCGGCTGGCCCCTGCCCGGCACGGCCGTGCGGATCGCCGACGACGGCGAGGTCTGGCTCAAGGGCGGCCACGTCTTCGCCGGGTACTGGGACGCCCGGCGCGGAGCGGCCGTGCCGTACACCGACGACGGCTGGTTCCCCACCGGCGACCTCGGCTCACTGGACGCCGACGGCTATCTGCGGATCACCGGCCGCAAGAAGGACCTGCTCATCACCTCGGCCGGCAAGAACGTCGCTCCCGCCCCCCTGGAGGACCGGCTGCGGGCCCATCCGCTGATCGCCCAGTGCGTGGTCCTCGGCGACGACCGCCCGTACATCACCGCCCTCGTCACCCTCGACCACGAAGGGCTGACCCACTGGCGGCGGATGCGGCGCAAGGACCATCTGGCCCTGTGGGAGCTGACCCGGGACGAGGAGCTGCTCGCCGTGGTCCAGCGCGCGGTGGACGACGCCAACCGGCTGGTCTCGCGGGCGGAGTCGATCCGCGCCTTCCGCGTCCTGACCGCCGAGTTCACCGAGAGTTCCGGACATCTGACACCGTCGCTCAAGCTCCGGCGGCGCGCGGTGCTGCGGGACTTCGCCCGCGAGATCGAGGAGATGTACGGGGCGGGGGATGCCCCGTGAGGGCTCCGCCCCGTACCCGGCCCGCTCCTCAGACCATGAGGGACACCTCGTGGATCTCGTCGGCGGAGTGGCCCGTGCGGGCGTGGACCCGCTGGACCGCCTCGGCCGACGGGCCGTGCGACAGGCAGTAGACCGTTCCCGACTCCGGGTCGGCCCACGCCCTCTCGAAGTGCACTCCCTCGTCCTTCTCGACGGCGAGATCGGCCTGGTGCGCCTCGTTCAACTGCTCGGCCGTGATGCCCGTCATGCCCCGGTGCACGTCCATGTACGTTGCCATGGTTCACCCACCTCCACTTCCATGGTGCGCCCTCACGGCCAGAGCAGCTCGCGCAGCCAGCCGGCCGCGGACACCGGGTCGCGGCGGTAGCGGAGGCGGAGGTGGCGGCGCCTGCCGTCGCCCTGGAAGAACTCCACCTCGGCCGGTTCCACGACGTACAGGGTCCAGGTGGGGGCCGGGGCGTCGGGTTCCGTCTCGGCCCGGTGCCAGGCCGCCTCGCTCGCCTCCGCGAGGGTCGCGGGGGAGTCCAGGACCTCGCTCTGCCGGCCGACGAGCGCCGAGGCGAGGGCGCCGGTGGTGCGGGCGTGGAGGTCCTCGTGCGCCTCCTCGGCGGTGCCGGTGGTGACGTGGCCCCTGATCCGGACCTGGCGGCCCTGGACCGGCCAGTAGAAGCCGAGGGCGGCCGCGGGGCGGGCGGCGAGCTGGCGGCCCTTGGCGCTGGTGGCGTGCGAGGCGAAGTGCCAGCCGCGCGCGTCGGCGCCGTGCAGCATCACCGTACGGACGTCCGGCAGCCCGTCCTCGTCGACGGTGGCCAGGGAGAGGGTGTGCGGTTCGGTCTGGCCGGCCGCGACCGCCGACGTGAACCAGTCGTGGAAGAGCGGCAGCGGCGAGGGCGGGGCGCCCGCGGGATCGAAGGAGGGCAGTTCGGTGTCCCAGACCTTCAGGGAGCGCAGGGCGTGGTGGAAGTCGGTCATGCGGCCACGGTAGGGGGCGGGGAGGGGTGGGAGCCGGTCGTGCGGTGGGTGACGGACGGTCGGAGCGTCGGCTCCGGCCCGGCACCACCGTTCCGGCCGAGCAGAACCAGGTCCCCCTGTGCACGGCGACGCCGACGGCGGTCCGTGGGGGCGGGCAGCCGTCGGCGTCGGCGACAGGACGGGGGAAGGAGGGAGTGGGGCTACCTGGTCGGCCTCTTTCCGGTGATGCCCAGATGCACCAACAGGGCCAGGTTCGGCCTGAGTTCGGCCTGCTTCACGCCCCAGGTCGTGAACCCCTTCTGGTGCCCGGCGACCGAGGCCAGCATCGCCACGAGCGATCCCGCCATGGCGGCGGGGCTGACCTCCTTGTCGACCTTGCCCTTGGCCTGGAGCTCCTTCACCGCGTCCGTCAGGGAGTTGGTGACCGAGTTCAGGATCTTCATGCGGATCTTGTAGAACCGCTTGTCGCCCTCCGCGGCGCCGAGGTCCACCACCCGGAGGATCGCGTCGTGCTTCCGCCAGAAGTCCAGGAAGCCTTCGACCAGTTCCTCGGAGGTCTGCCAGCCGGCCTTCCCGACCCAGGAGCGGCCGGAGACCAGCTCGGTCAACCCGGTGCCCTCCTTGGCCATTTCCTCCGCGATCTCGAGGACCGCTCCCTCGACGTCCGGGAAGTACTGATAGAACGTCGCGGGTGAAGTACCCGCCTTCCGGGCCACATCGATGACCTTGACGTCCCGGTAGGGCGAGGAGCTGAGCATCTCACCGAGGCAGTCGAGCAGCTTCTGCCGCGTCGCCTGACCGCGTCGTCCGGCCACGCGGCCGTCGACGGTGCGTACTTGTCCTGTCATGCCGTCAGCTTACCGAGGGGGGGTCGGGGCGCGATTCGGCCGACTGCAAATGGGGTGCGACCCTGTCCCACGGGTGTTCTACGAGGTCGGCGCGCGTGTCCCGGCGCGGGCCGGCTCGGGGTGGAGGGGCGGATTCAAGCCAGAGTGGTGGCGTCGGCGGGGTGGCCGCGGGAGCCTTCGTCCCCGCCCCGCACCCACCCCGTACCCGAATAGGCTTATGAACAGGCTGTGGACAACTTCGGTGGACAACCCGGGCGCGCCAAGGGTTCCAGTGGGATGAATCGCCTGTTTGTTCGCATGTCGGGGCATGCGAGGCCGATCCCGCCGCCCTAGCGTGGAACCATGGCGGCACGCACTGAGGGCACCCCCTGCTGGGTGGACGCACAGCTTCCCGACGTGGAGGCCGGCAAGCGCTTCTACGGCGAGCTCTTCGGCTGGACCTTCGACCCCGACCGCGACGAGGCCCTCCTCGGCGGACGACGCGTCGCCGGGCTCCTCCCCAAGCGCGACGGCCGCATGCCCACCACCTGGACGCTCTACCTCGCCACCCGGGACGCCGGCACGCTCTCCACCCGGATCAAGGCGGCCGGCGGACAGATGGTCATGGAGCCGTACCCCGTCGGCCCCTTCGGCGTCCTCGCCCTCGCCGCCGACCCCGGCGGCGCCGTCTTCGGGCTCCGGCAGGCGGGTGACGACGACGGCTTCGAGGTCACGAACGAGCCGGGCTCCTTCTGCTGGATGGAGGTGTACACCCGCCGTCCCGACGCGGTCGACACCTTCTACGCCACCGTCTTCGGCTACCTCGGCCGCCAGACCGACGCCGAGGAGGAGGGCAGGGACGCCGGCTTCGACTACCGCGTCTGGTCGCCACCCGGCTCCCGGCCCGGCGACGACAGCGCCTTCGGCGGCCGCGCCGTCATCACCGACGACTTCCCCGCCGAGCTGCCCGGCCACGTCCTCGTCTACTTCGTCGTCCACGACTGCGACGAGGCCTGCGCCACCACCGTCCGCCTCGGCGGCCGCGTCACCACCCCGCCCTTCGACACCCCGCACGGCCGCATCGCCGTCCTCCACGACAACCAGGGCGCCCGCTTCGCCGTCCTCGCGGAACCGAAGCCGTCCGGTACGAGCTGAGGGGCCGGCAACCCGAGCCGACGCGCCGAGCCGGGTCGCCCGCCCCTTCGGGGCCGGCGCGCCGAGCCGCCGCGTCCGTCACCGAACCGGTCGGTACGGGCGGCTCCCGGGGGCCGGTACCGGCCCCCGCCGGGCCGCACCCCATGACCTGCGACACCCCGATCCGCCCCCGGGTTCGCAACCGGGCCCTCGGACAGGAAGAATCAGGGCCACGGGGCCGTACTCATGGCCCGTACGGGGAGGTGGCAGGCAAGTGGAGCAGCTGACGCAGCACGACCCGAGACGTATCGGGCCCTTCGAGGTGCTGGGCCGGCTCGGCGCGGGCGGGATGGGCCTGGTCTATCTCGCGCGATCGGCCTCGGGCCGGCGCGTGGCGATCAAGACCGTGCGCACGGAGCTCGCGGAGGACCAGCTGTTCCGGGTCCGCTTCACCCGGGAGGTGGAGGCCGCGCGGGCGGTCTCCGGCTTCTACACGGCCGCCGTCGTGGACGCCGACCCCCGGGCCGCCGTGCCCTGGCTGGCGACCGCCTACGTCCCCGCGCCCTCGCTCGAAGAGATAGTGAACGAGTGCGGACCGCTCCCGGCCCAGGCCGTGCGCTGGCTGGCCGCCGGCGTCGCCGAGGCCCTGCAGTCCATCCACGGCGCGGGCCTGGTCCACCGTGACCTCAAGCCCTCCAACGTCCTCGTCGTCGAGGACGGCCCCCGGGTGATCGACTTCGGCATCGCGTCGGGCGTCTCCAACACGCGCCTGACCATGACCAACGTCGCCGTCGGCACCCCGGCCTACATGTCGCCCGAGCAGGCCCGTGACTCGCGCAGCGTGACCGGCGCCAGCGACGTGTTCTCGCTGGGCTCCATGCTGGTCTTCGCCGCCACCGGCCACGCGCCCTTCCACGGCGCCAACCCGGTCGAGACCGTCTTCATGCTGCTCCGCGAGGGCCCCGACCTGGAGGGCCTGCCCGAGGAACTGCGGCCCCTCATCGAGTCCTGCATGCAGATGGACGTCAGCCGCCGGCCCACCCCGGCCGACCTCCAGGCGCAGCTCGCCCCGCACCTCTTCGGCCCCGGCAGCGACGACAGCGGTACGGCGTCGGCCTGGCTGCCGGAGAGCGCCACCGCCATGATCGAGACCCGCCGCGGCGGTCGTCCCGCCCCGGCCCCGACCGCGCCGCCGATGCCGCCGCGCCCGCCGCGCGGGCCCGACGGCGGCGGCGACCCGCGTTTCCGCGAGCCCGCGCCCGTCGGCGGGGGCCGGCACGCGGGGCCCGCCGAGGGCGCGGGCGGTCCCGTACGCCTCCCGGGCGCGACCGTGCCGATCGGCCCCGGCCCCCGGGTCGCCGACACCCGCGCCGCGCTCGCCGTCGGCCGGGGTGCCGACGCCGGGCCGGCGACCGGCTGGATCCGTCCGCCCGGGGGCGGCCCGCACGGCGCGGACCCGGGTCCGTACGCCGGGGAGCCCGGCCCGCCGCCCGGCGCCCGCCCGGTGAACGTCCCCGCGCAGGGCTCCGAGCAAGCCCCGCCGGCCGAGCCCGGACCCTGGCGGCCGTGGCGCTTCCGGATGTCGAACGACGTGTGGGGCACCCCCGTCGTGGCCGGTGACCTGCTGTACGTGACCTCGTTCGAGGTGCACGCCCTGGACACCGGCAGCGGCCGGCGCCAGTTCAAGACCCGGGACGTGGCCTGGTCCATGGCCGTCGCCTCGGGCCGTATCCACGCGTCCGACGGGCCCACGCTGTACGCCCTCGACGCGGCCGACGGCAGTGAGCGCTGGCGGCTGCGGACGGACGCCTGGGTGTACTCGCTCCAGGTCGACCGGGGCACGGTCGTCACCGGCACGCGCGGCGGCGGGGTGCAGGGCTGGGAGGCCTCCAACGGCGCCAAGCTGTGGGAGATCACCGGCGCCCAGACCGACTTCGAGACCCCGGAGGCGGGGCCCTCCGTGCACGGCGACACCGTGTACGTGTGGCGGGACGCCCGGCTCCAGGCCCTCGACGCCCGTACCGGGGTGGAGCGCTGGTCGTACCCGATCGGCGACGCCGCCTCCTGTGCGAACGTGCCGGTCAGGGTCGCCCCGGCCGAGGACGGCTGTGTGTACGTGTCGGCCGGGACCCGGGTCCTGTCCGTCGACATCGCCGCCGGGCACGTCCGCTGGCACTTCGAGGCACCGGCCGTCTTCCTGTCGCCGCCGGCGTTCGCGCCGGGGCCGGCGGTGACGGGCGGCGGGGTGTACCTCTCCGACCACCTCGGCACGGTGTACGCGATCGACGCGACCACCGGGCAGGACCGCTGGCGGATCGCGACCGAGCCGCGCCAGTCGGCGGAGCCGGTGCTCGTCGCCGACGGCAACGTGCACGTCGGCAGCGGCAGCGCCCTGTACACGCTCGACGCGGTCACGGGCACGCCCCGGTGGCGGTTCGCGGCGGGCGGCGATCTGGTCGGCTCCCCGGTCGTCGCCGACGGCCGGGTGCACTTCGGCTCGGCCGACCACGTCCTCTACACCCTGGACGCGACGGGCGGTCAGCTGCGCTGGAAGCTCGCGACGGGCGGCGAGATCACCGGCTCGCCGGTGGTGAAGGGCGGGGTCGTGTACGCGTGCAGCAAGGACCGCTGCGTGTACGCCCTCGACGCGGTCAAGGGCACGGCCACCGGCCGGGGATCCGCCGCACCGTGAGGTCCGGACGGGCCTACTGCCGCGGGGGCGGGTTCTCGCGGTCCGGGTCCCAGGCCGGTACGTCGTAGGTCTGGGTCGCCGCGTACGGGGCCGAGGTCTGCGGGTGCCGGCGGGGCTCGTCCGGGCTGCCGTCCCGGGGCGGCTCGTCGAGCGGGGGGCGGGTGTGCCGGGGTTCCCCGTCCACCCGGCGCGCGCGGGTCCTGCCGGACATGACGAGCGCGCCGATCAGCAGCAGGGTCCCGCCGCCGAGGGCGCCGGCGACGCCGTCGCCGAGGCCCGTGCCGTCGCCGCCGACCGTCAGGCTGCCCTCGGCCTGCCCGACGCGCACCATCCACAGGATCGTGAAGCCGAGGACGACGATCCCGGCGAAGGCGACGAGAAGACGGGAGCGCAGCACCACCCCGAGGAGGGTGAGGAGCGCGGCGACGACGAGGGGCAGCAGGATCGAGCCGAGCGGGTCCGCCGAGTCGCCCGTGATGCCGGTGAACAGGTCGCCGAGGGCGTAGTCGCGGCCGTGACGGCCGTCGTACCAGGCACGGAAGGGGCTCCAGACGGCGGCCGTCGCTCCGGCGAGAGCGAGGACCGAGCCGACGACGTTGCGAAGCATCGATGCGGCCCTCCTTGACGGTCCGGCGCTCTCGCTCCCGACGCTACGCCGGGTGCGGGGGGCCCGCCACGCGGCCCGGGGCATCGCTAGAGTGGCGCGGACACGACAGGGACGCGGGGGAACGGCGATGGTACGCACACGGCTGAAGCTGGCGGCGACGCTCACGGTGGTGGTGCTCGCGCTGACCGGCTTCCAGACCGGTCACGGCAGCAGCAGCGGTGGGGGCGGCGGCAAGAGCAAGAGCGGCAAGAGCCGCTCGGACGACGACTCCGGCGGCGGCTGCTCCAGCGACGAGAAGAGCAACGACGACTACAGCGGCGCGGACGGCTCGGGCCGGTCCGCCGCCGACGAGTACACGTACGGCCCCACGCCGACGGCCACCCCGACGGCGGACGTCTGGGTCTCCGTCGTCGACTGCGTGGAGCCGGCGCAGAAGAAGCGCAAGGGCAGGCCCGCCCGCAAGGCGGACACCACGGCCACGGTGCGGATCACCTCGGACGCGTGGGAGGAGAAGACGTTCCGGGTCGTCGTGCAGTTCGACGGGGCGGGACACGAAGGGGTGGACCGGGCCGAGACGACGGTCACGGTCGAGCGCCGGGGGACGAAGACCTTCGAGGTGAAGATGGCCCACCCGGGGACCGTCGGCCGGGTGAAGGAGTGCTTCGCCTTCACCGAGGGCGAGGTCCCGGGGGCCGGCGCATCGACCCCCTCCTCCACCCCTTCGGCTACCGCGTCCTGAAGCCCGGCTCCCCACCGGGTGAACAGCGCCGTCCGGCGCTCCGGCGGTGGGTTCCCGGGGCGACCAGGTGCGGCGCGGGCACGAGAGCCCGGGCGGCGGCGAACTGCGGGCACGGACGGGGCACGCGCCGAGGGGACGCGGACGTGGTGCTGAGGGGAGGGGCGCCGGGTGCCTCCGGGGCCCGTGTACGCAACCAACTCCCTCCGTGTACACGTCATACAGGCAGTCCCGCACCTCCCCTCCCCTCTTCAGGAGCAGCCGGTGTCGACGCAAGAGATCCCCCTCACCCTCACCCCTCAGCAGGCGGCCCAGGGCGTGATCATCCCGATCAACCTGCCGACCGGCACCGCTCACCTCACCGTCCGCCCCTGCCGCCACGGCGAACTCGTCGCCGCCCGGCTCGGCGAGGGCACCGTGTACCTGCGCATCACGGTCGCCGGAGCGCAGCCGACCAAGAAGTCCGGGATCCTCGGCTGTCTGGTCCCCCTCCTCGTCATCGGCGCGATCATCGGCGGCCTGTCCCTCCTGGACGACGGCGACGACACGGCCGGCTCCCGGGGACCCGGCCCGGTGCCGACCTTCTCGTACTCGCCGTTCCCCACCCTCGACCTCGACCCCACCCGCAGCCCCGCCTCCACCCCGACCGAAGAGGAGCCCGACCCGTATGAGAAGGGCACCTGCCTCAACGGCTCCCTGCCCGACTCGACGACCGCGCAGACGGTCGACGACGTCGAGGAGGTCCCCTGCTCGGCGGCCGACGCGCACTACCGGGTGATCCAGACCTTCCCGTTCACCTCGGACATGGACAACTGCAACTCCAACCCCAAGACCCAGTACGCCTTCTCGCACCGCTACACCATGAACGGCGCCGTCGTCAGCGAGTACGTGTACTGCCTGGTCGGCCTCGGCTCCTACGCCCGGTGACCCACGCACGCAGGAGGGGCCGGGCAGCTGCCCGGCCCCTCTTCGCGGTGGTCCGACCGCGTTGCGCACGGGCCCTGCCCGGACGGCTCCCCCCTGGTGCCGTCGGGTGTCCCCCGAATCCGTGCGCTCCCCCGTCGACCGGACCTCCCCGGCCGGCCCCGGCGGCTCCCCCGAAGTCGCCGCCGCGGCCGTTCCCCGTCGGGAATGGTCTACTTGGCCGGCTCCGTCGTGGCGTGCATGTCCATCGTGGTGATGGTCTCCTCGTGGCCGCCGGTGATCTTCTCGGTGATGGCGTCGACCGCCGGCTCCGAGGTGGCGTGCATGTCCTTGGTGGTGATCGACGCCTCCTTGCCGCCGGTGATCTTCCCGGTGATCGCGCCGACCGCCGGCTCGGAGGTGGCGTGCATGTCCTTGGTGGTGATGAGCGGTTCCTGCTTGTTCGGGTCGGTCATGCTCGTCAACTCCTGCGTGTGATGTCCGAGATGTGAGGAGATTCGTCCAGTCGTTCCCCCGAGGACGGCTGGACGAATCTCCGGGGCCGGTCACCCTAGTACCGCGGGGTGTGGCCCTCATCGGCGACCCGTCTGCCCCCCGACGCGGCGGATCGTCATGCAGCAGAGCATGCCGTGCGGCGATAAACGAACGATGAACGTCCTGGCCGCGGCCCTGCGCGGCCCTACGCGGCCGTCGCGGGGGCCAGCAGCGCGCGGACGTCCGCCGCCTCGGGCGCCCCGAGCTCCTCGAAGATGCCGAGGGCCTCCCGCCAGCAGACCAGCGCCCGGCCGCTCTGGCCGATGCCGAAGAGGGCCCGGCCGAGCACGGTGAGGACGTTGCCCCGCCGCCACTCGCCCCCTATGCCCCGCAGCACCGTGAGGGCCATCTCGGCGTTCGACGCCGCCTGCGCGTGACGGCGGGCGGCGAGGTCCACCTCGGACAGCCGGAAGTGGGTCATGCCCTCCCACAGCCGCTGCCTGCTGTCGGCGAAGACCGCCAGCGCCTCCCGGAGCCGGTCGCCGGCCGCGCCGAGCTGGTTGTCCTGGGTGAGCGCGAGACCGAGGGCGTACCGCCCGTTGGCCCCCCGGAGCGTGTGCCCCATCGAGTCGTAGATCTCCGTGCCCCGTCGGGCGAGGGCGATGGCGCTCGACGTACGGCCCGTGGCCAGGTGGATGCGCGACAGGTTGCACAGGGCGCTCGCCTCACCCGGCTCGTCCCCGATGCCCCGGAACCGCTCGATCGCCGCCGTCAGGTACTGCTCGCCCTCCGCGAAGCGGTTCTGGTAGAGGGCGATGATGCCGCGGGCGTTGGCGGACCAGCAGGCCGGCACCGGGTCGTCGGCCCGGTCGGCGTGGGGCAGGGCCCGTTCGGCGTCGCGGTCCGCGTCCTCGAACCGGCCCGCCGTGTGGTGGACGCCCGCGAGCACCATCAACGCACGGCCTTCGGCCCTGTCGTCCGCGTGGGTGTGGGCGGCGCTGCGCACGACCGCCCCCGTCGCCTCGAACTCCTTCGAGTTCGCCCCGGACTCGCCGAGGTCGAGCGACGCCCACAGCAGGTCCACCGCCCTGCGCAGGGTCGAGGGGGACGCGGCGGACTGGCGGACCGTGGCCAGCAGGCAGTTCGCCTCGGCGTACAGCCAGTCCCGGGCCTGGTGGCGGTCGGTGAACGTCAGGCCCTCGTAGGCCGTCGGCTCCAGATGGTCCACCAGACGGTCGCCGGGGCGTTCGGTCGCGTACACACGGGCCGCCGTCGACAGGTAGAAGTCGAGCAGCCGGGAGAGCGCGGCCTCCTTCTCCGACGGGGGCTGTTCGTCCCGGTCCGCGCACGCACGCGCGTAGAGGCGGACCAGGTCGTGGTACCGGTAGCGGCCCGGGGCCGCCGACTCCACCAGGGACGTGTCGACCAGGGCCTCCAGGAGGTCCTCCGTGTCCCAGAGCGGGAGGTCGAGGACGGCTGCCGCCGCCGCCAGGGAGATGTCGGGACCGTCGGCCAGGCCGAGGAGGCGGAACGCGCGGGCCTGCGCCGGTTCCAGCTGGCCGTAGCCGAGCTCGAAGGTCGCCTTGACCGCCAGATCGCCCGCCTGGAGCTCGTCCAGGCGCCGGCGCTCGTCCGCCAGTTTGGCCGCGAGGACGGAGACCGTCCACGTACGGCGGGCCGCCAGCCGGGACGCGGCGATACGGATCGCCAGGGGCAGGAAACCGCAGGCGCCGACCACGTCGAGGGCCGCCTCCCGCTCGGACTGGACCCGCTCCGCGCCGACGATCCGGGTGAAGAGCTGGAGCGCCTCGTCCGGGGACATCACGTCCAGGTCCACCAGGTGCGCCCCCGCCAGGTCCACCATCCGGATGCGGCTCGTCACCAGGGCCGCGCAGCCCGCGGTGCCGGGCAGCAGCGGGCGGATCTGGGCCGCGTCCCTGGCGTTGTCGAGGAGGACGAGGACCCGGCGGCCGTCGAGCGTCGACCGGTAGAGCGCCGCCCGGTCGTCGAGCGAGTCCGGGATCGCCGAGTCCGGGGTGCCGAGCGCGCGCAGGAACGAGCCGAGGACGGTCTCGGGTGCGGCGGCGCGCGAACCGGCGCCCTGGAGGTCCACGTACAGCTGGCCGTCCGGGAAGTGCGGCCGAGCCTCGTGGGCCAGGTGCACGGCGAGCGTCGTCTTGCCCACGCCCCCGATGCCCGCGAGCGCCGACACCGCCATGACGTGGCCCTCGGCGGCGGCGAGCCGGGCGCCGAGCTCCCGTACGAAGGAGTCGCGGCCGGTGAAGTCCGCGACCGTCGCCGGGAGTTGGGCGGGGCGGGCGACGGGCCCGGCGGCCGGGGCGGTCTCCTCGACCGGCCGGGCGAGTTCGGCGTCGGCCCGGAGGATGCGCTGCTGGAGCCGGGAGAGTTCGGGGGCCGGGTCGACGCCCAGCTCGTCGGCGAGGAGCCGGCGGGTGTCGGCGTACACGGCGAGCGCCTCCGCCTGCCGTCCGCTGCGGTAGAGCGCCAGCATCAGCAGCTCGCGGAGCCTCTCGCGCAGCGGGTGCGCGGCGGTGAGCGCGGTCAGTTCGGAGACGGCCTCGGCGTGTGCGCCGACCTCCAGGTCGATGTCGAGCCGGGTCTCCAGGAGCGAGAGCCGCCACTCTTCCAGGCGGGTCCGCTGGGTCTCGGCGTACGGACCGGGTACGGAGGCGAGGACCTCGCCGTCCCACAGGTCGAGGGCCTGCGCCAGCCGGTCGCGGGCGCCCGCGCGGTCCCCGGCGGCCCGCAGCTTCTCGGCCTCGGCGGCGAGTTCCTGCGCGGTGGTGACGTCGAGGGCGGCGGGGCTCGTCCGCAGGGCGTAGCCGCCGGACTCGCTGACGAGGACGTTCGGGTCCAGGGACTTGCGGAGACGGGAGGCGTAGGTCCGCACGGCGGCGAGGGCCTGCGAGGGCGACTCCTCACCCCAGAGCGCGTCGATCAGCTCGGACGCGGTGGCGGTGCGCCCGCCGCGCAGGAGCAGGGCGGCGAGCAGGGCGCGCTGCTGGGGCGACCCGGTGGGCACGGTCTTCCCGTCGCGCCAGGCCCGCACGGGCCCGAGCACGGCGAAACGAAGCCCGACACCGGAGCCGTCGCCTGAGCCGGAGCCGTCGCGTGAGCCGGAGCTGTCGCGTGAGCGGGAGCCGTCGTGCGAGCCGGAGCCGGAGCCCGTGCTGCCGTCGGCGGTCGTGCCGGTGCCCGTGCTCACGGTGGGCTCAGCTCCGGTTCCGGTGTCCGTGTCGGCGCGCGCGCCCGCGCTCACCCTCGTACCCCTGCCTGCGCCGGACTCGGCACCCGCGTCCGTCGTCGGTGTCCGCTGCACCGGAACTCGCGGCCCGTTCTCACGGTCCATCGCTCCCCCTGCCCGTACCGCTGGTTTCGCCCAGGACAGTCTGCCTTGTCCGGACGGAGTCCGTCAGCATCGGGTCGAGCGCACTACGGCCCGTCACCGCACCGCGGTTCCGCCACCGGACCGTGCCGACGACCGCGCCGCCGTCCGGCCGTCGTTCGCCGCCCCCGGACCGGCCGCGCACGCACGGGCCGAGCGCCGCTCGGGGGCCGCCGGGGGATTCCCGGGAAAATTCCTCGGGAAAATTTCGAAACGGACATTTAGGTCACGGCTGCGGTTCCCGCATATCGGACATGGGTCCGTCGACCTACCAGTTGGTCGGTCCGTCGCGGTGGTCGATCTTTCAATCATTGGTGAGCGTCCGGATTCCGCCTGTCAAACCAAGGCGGAGGATCGACGGATCTTACGGAGTCAAGACCTCCGGATGTGGAAACCGCAGCATTTAACGTCCTGTTCATGACTCAGGTGGAAGCGCGGCCGCAGGCCGGAGACACGGTAAGGGGCGTCGACGCCCCGGGTGACACCCACGGCGTTCGCACCAAGGGCCTCGGCGGGAACTCCGTCGGCCTCCTCGGCAGTGCCGTCATCGGCATCTCGACGGTCGCCCCCGTCTACTGCCTGACCTCGACACTCGGCTCCACGGCGGGTGAGGTCGGCCTCCAGATGCCGGCCATCTTCCTCGCGGGCTTCCTCCCGATGCTCCTCGTCGCCTTCGCGTACCGGGAGCTCAACCGGGTCATGCCCGACTGCGGCACCTCCTTCACCTGGACCGTGAAGGCCTTCGGCCCGAAGATCGGCTGGATGTGCGGCTGGGGCCTGGTCATCGCGACGATCATCGTGCTCTCCAACCTGGCCGGCGTCGCGACCTCCTACTTCTGGCTCCTCGCGGGTGAGGTCAGCGGCAACGAGTCCATCGCCGCCCTGGACGACAACAAGGCCGTCCACATCGTCACCTGCCTGGTGCTCATCGCCGTCGCCACCGCGATCAGCTACCGCGGCATGACCGCCACCAAGGGCGTCCAGTACGCCCTCGTCGGCCTCCAGCTCGTCGTCCTCGCCGTCTTCGTCGGCATGGCCCTGACGAAGGCCGGTTCCTTCGAGACCTCGGTCGACTTCTCCTGGTCCTGGATGAACCCCTTCGCGGTCCAGTCCTTCGCCGCCTTCACCGCCGGACTCTCCCTCTCGATCTTCATGTACTGGGGCTGGGACGCCTGCATGGCGACCAACGAGGAGACCACCGGAAGCACCAAGACCCCCGGCCGTGCCGCGCTCATCGCGATGGTCGTCCTGGTCGCCTCCTACCTGGCCACCGGCATCGCCGCGCAGATGGTCGTCGGCTCCGGCGAGGAGGGCCTCGGCCTCGCCAACCCGGAGACCTCCGACAACGTCTTCGCCGCGCTCGCGGGCCCCGTCATGGGCCCCACGCTCGGCGTCCTGCTCTTCGTCGCGGTCCTCGCCTCGGCGGCCGCCAGCCTCCAGACCACGTTCATCCCGGTCGCCCGCACGGTGCTCGCGATGTCCACGTACGAGGCCCTGCCGAAGTCCTTCACCAAGGTCCACCCGGTCTTCAAGACCCCCGGCAAGGCCACGATCGTGGCCGGCGTCGCCACCGGCGTCTTCTACACCGTGATGACCCTGGTCAGCGAGAACGTCCTGGTCGACACCATCTACGCGCTCGGCCTGATGATCTGCTTCTACTACGCGCTCACGGCCTTCGCCTGCGTCTGGTACTTCCGCGGCGAGCTCTTCCGCTCCGGCCGGGACTTCGCCTACAAGGGCCTCATGCCGCTGGTCGGCGGCCTGATGCTCACCGCCGTCTTCGGCAAGACGCTGTACGACATGTGGGACCCGGCGTACGGCTCCGGCTCGGCCGTCCTCGGCGTCGGCTCGGTCTTCGTGATCGGCGTGGGGCTGCTGCTCCTCGGCGTGGTCATCATGCTGGTCATGCAGCGCAGGAGCCCCGCCTTCTTCCGCGGCGAGGTCCTGACGAAGGAGACGCCGTCCCTGGTGGTGGCCGACTGACGGCCGGACGTCCCTGAGTCATCCGAGAACGCGAAGGCGGCGGGCCCGTGGGGGGTCCCGCCGCCTTCGTCGTTCCGTCCGGGTACGGGCTCAGTGCCCCGGGAGCAGGCGCTCCACCGCCGCGTTCGCGGGCGGCAGGTCGGGCGTGTCGGCGGACTCGGCCGTGGGTGTCAGGACGCCGCTGAGCGGCACGACCGAGGGCAGGTTCAGGCCTCCGGCGTCGGCGGCCGCGGTACCGGGGCCGGAGAGACCGCCGGCGGCGGCGAGACAGGAGAGCGCGGCTGCGGTGAGGATCTTCTTCATGCCGGCTCCAACGGGGAGGGGACGGATCCGGTTACGACGGCCGGCTCGCGGCCACCGCCGCGAACCCCGTCACCAGGCCCATGCCACCGCCCCGAGCCCCGTCACCAGGCTCACGCCACCGCCCCGAGCCCCGTCACAGGCCCACGCCGGCCGGCTGGCGGACGGTGACGTTGAGCCGGTTGAAGAGGTTGGTGACGGCGACCATCAGGACGAGCGCGGCGAGCTGCTTCTCGTCGTAGTGGTCGGCGGCCGCGTCCCAGACGGCGTCCGGCACGGCGTCCGAGGTGTCGGCGAGCCGGGTCGCGGCCTCGGCCAGGGCGAGGGCCGCCCGCTCCTCGTCGGAGAAGTACGGCGCCTCGCGCCAGGCGGCGACGGCGAACAGCTTGTCGTCGCTCACCCCGCTCTTCCTGGCGCTCTTCGCGCCGTAGTCGACGCAGAACCCGCAGCCGTTGATCTGGCTGGCCCGCAGGTGCACCAGCTCCAGGGTCGACTCGGGGACCCCGCCCCGCCGGGTGGCCTTCAGGAGTTCCTGGATCGCCGGACCGGCCTCGGGCAGGACGTGGGCGGGGTTGGCCATGCGGGCCGTGGTCGGGTGCGTCATCGTGATCACTCCTCGGCGTGTGGTGTCGCTTCCACCGCACTGACGGAGCCCGCGCCGACGATGTGACAGGCTCGGCGGACCGGATCACCGCGCCTCCGGGGAACAGCGCCTGCGCCTTCGCGGACCGGATCACCGCGCCTCCCCTGAACAGTCCCTAGGCCTCCGCGATGAGGGCCGTCGCGACCGTACGGAAGCCGAGCCGGCCGTACAGGCGGGCCACGTCCGCGTCCGAGGCCGACAGGAACACGAGCTCCGCCCCGTGGGCGCGGGCGTCCGCGACCAGGGCGGCCGTCACCGCCGGACCGAGGCCGCGCCGCCGCGCCGACGGGACGGTGCCGACGCCGACGACCTCGGAGACCGGCCCGACGGGCTGGTGCTGCCCGGCCGACAGGGCCTCTCCCGTACCGTCGAGCGCCGCCGCGAGGCGGGTCCACCCCGCTTCGATCCTGGCGCCGATCCGTTCCGCCGTGCCGGGCTCCGGGGCGACACCGAAGGCGGCGAACGGCGCGGCGACGGCGCTGCGAAGGGCGGGGTCGTCCGCGCCGACCATCCGGACGGTGACGCCCTCCGGCTCGGGTACGGCGAGCGCCTCGCCCTCCAGGACCATCAGCGGGTGCTCGCTCACGGTGAGCCCGCTCGCCTCCACGGCCGCCCGCAGCCCCGGAGTCGTCTCCGCGACCCACTCGAAGGCCTCGGGCACACCGAGTTCCCGCTGCCGGGCCCGTACCTTCTCCACGGCCCCGAGCGGGATCTCTCCGGTGACCCCGAGGGCCGGTCGCGCGTAGAAGGGCCAGCCCCCGCCCTCCCGGACGAAGAGGGTCAGGGGCCCGAAGTCCTCCGCGCGGGCGGAGGTCCGGGGGACGGTGTCGTAGTACGTCTCGATTCGCTTCAGCACGGGCGTCACGGTAGGCGCCGGGAGCCGCCCGCGCAGGAGGATTTCCGGCGAACCGGTCCACGGCCCGCTCCGGCGTCCCGGTCCCGCCCCCCCGGACGCGGGCGTCCGGCGTCGCACCCCTCGGAAATCCGCGCCGCACCCCCTACCGTGCCGCTATGCGGATCTCGACCACGATCTTCCTGACCGACGAGACCATCGGCCCGGTGCGGCTCGCGCGGGAGCTGGAGCAGCGCGGCTTCGCCGGGCTCTACCTTCCCGAGCACACCCACATCCCGGTCGAACGGACCACGCCCTATCCGGCGGGCGGCGAGCTGCCCCGCGAGTACGGGCGCACCCTGGACCCGTTCGTGGCGCTCGGGCAGGCCGCCGCCGTCACCGAGCGCCTCGGGCTCGGCACCGGGATCACCCTGGTCGCCCAGCACGACCCGATCGCCCTCGCCAAGCAGGTCGCCACGCTGGACCACCTCTCCGGAGGCCGCTTCACCCTCGGCGTCGGCTACGGCTGGAACCGCGAGGAGGCCGCCGACCACGGCGTCGACTGGTCCACCCGCCGGGAGCTCACCGGCGACCGGCTCGACCTGATGCGAGCCCTGTGGGCGTCGGAGCCGACGGCGTACGAGGGAGGGTTCGGCCACTCGGTACGGGCCTCCGAGGCGTGGCCCAAGCCCGTCGGCGGGGCCCCGCGCACCCTCCTCGGCGGGGCGGCGGGTCCGAGGCTGTTCGCGCAGATCGCGGCACGGGCCGACGGCTGGATGCCGATCGGCGGCCGGGGCCTGACGGAGTCCCTCCCGGTCCTCCGGGACACCTGGGAGCGGGCGGGCCGCGACCCGAAGGCCCTCCAGATCGTCCCGTACGCGGTCCTGCCCAACCCCGGCAAGCTCGCCCGCTACGCGGACCTGGGCTGCGAGGAGGTCGTCCTCCAACTGCCGCCGCGGGAGGAGACCGAGGTCCTGGGGGTCATGGACGCGTACGCCCGGTACCTGTGAGCGATCGACCGAGGAATACCTGCGGACCGATCCGGACCGGCGGCACCGGCGGCGCGGCCGGCTCGCCCGTGGGAACCCTCGGCGGGCGGGATCACCCGCAGGGCGAGTTCGAGGTCACGGCCGGTTGTCGCGTGCGGTATCCCGTCGACGAGCCGCGCGGGACGGCGCACCTGGTGTACGCCGCACCCCGGCGTCCCGAGGACACCGACTGACCGGCCTCCTGCGGAGACCCCGGCCCTCACCCCCGTACTCGCTCGTATGCTCGCTCCATGACGGATCACCGGGCGGCACGCCCCACCGAGAACGCCATGCGTCGCGCCCTCAGGCGGGCCAGGGACGGGGTCGCGCTCGATGTCGCGGAGGCCGCCGTGCTGTTGCGGGCGCGGGGGGACGATCTGGCGGATCTGGTCGCCTCCGCGGGGCGGGTGCGGGACGCCGGGCTCGACGCCGCCGGGCGGCCGGGGGTCATCACGTACTCGAAGAGCGTGTTCATACCGCTCACCCGGCTCTGCCGGGACACGTGCCACTACTGCACGTTCGTCACCGTGCCCGGCAAGCTGCGCCGCGCCGGCCACGGGATGTTCATGTCGCCGGACGAGGTCCTCGACATCGCCCGCCGCGGAGCCGAACTCGGCTGCAAGGAAGCCCTCATCACCCTCGGCGACAAGCCGGAGGACCGGTGGCCCGAGGCCCGCGAGTGGCTCGACGCGCACGGCTACGACGACACGATCGCGTACGTACGGGCCATGGCGATCCGCATCCTGGAGGAGACCGGGCTCCTCCCGCACCTCAACCCGGGCGTGCTGTCCTGGACCGACTTCCAGCGCCTCAAGCCGGTCGCCCCGTCCATGGGGATGATGCTGGAGACGACCGCGACCCGGCTGTGGTCCGAGCCCGGCGGCCCCCACTACGGGTCCCCCGACAAGGAACCGGCCGTCCGGCTCAGGGTCCTGGAGGACGCCGGACGGTCCTCCGTCCCCTTCACCTCGGGGCTGCTGCTCGGCATCGGGGAGACCCTGGAGGAGCGGGCCGAGTCCCTCTTCGCCCTGCGCCGGGTGTCGAGGGCGTACCACTCCCTCCAGGAGCTGATCATCCAGAACTTCCGCGCCAAGCCGGACACGGCCATGCGCGGGACACCGGACGCCGAACTCGACGACCTCGTCGCCACCGTCGCCGTCGCCCGGCTCATCATGGGCCCCTCCGCCTGCCTCCAGGCCCCGCCGAACCTCGTCGACTCCGCGTACGAGCGCCTGATCGCCGCCGGCATCGACGACTGGGGAGGCGTCTCCCCGCTCACCATCGACCACGTCAACCCCGAGCGGCCCTGGCCCAGGATCGAGGAGCTGGCCGCCCGTTCCGCCGCCGCCGGTTTCGAGCTGCGCGAACGCCTCTGTGTCTACCCCGAGTTCGTCACCCGGGGGGAACCCTGGCTCGACCCCCGGCTCCTCCCGCACGTCCGCGCCCTCGCCGACCCCGAGACCGGCCTCGCCGACCCCGACGCGGAGGTGCGCGGCCTCCCCTGGCAGGAGCCCGACGAGGCGTTCACCGCCGCCGGCCGCACCGACCTGCACCGCACCATCGACACCACGGGCCGCACCAGCGACCGGCGCGACGACTTCGACGACGTGTACGGCGACTGGGAGGCGCTGCGCGAGGCCGCCGCCCCCGGGATGGTCCCCGAGCGGGCCGACGCCGACGTCCGCGAGGCCCTCTCCGTCGCCGCCGACGACCCGACGCGGCTCACCGACGCCCAGGCGCTCGCCCTGCTGCACGCCGACGGACCGGCCCTCGACGCGCTCACCCGGATCGCCGACGACGTCCGCCGTGACGCCGTCGGTGACGACGTCACCTACGTCGTCACCCGGAACATCAACTTCACCAACGTCTGCTACACCGGCTGCCGCTTCTGCGCCTTCGCCCAGCGCCGCACGGACGCCGACGCGTACACCCTCTCCCTGGACCAGGTCGCGGACCGCGCCCAGCAGGCCTGGGAGGTCGGCGCCGTCGAGGTCTGCATGCAGGGCGGCATCCACCCGGACCTGCCCGGCACCGCGTACTTCGACATCGCCCGCGCGGTGAAGAAGCGGGTCCCCGGCATGCACGTGCACGCCTTCTCCCCGATGGAGGTCGTGAACGGCGCGACCCGCACGGGGCTCTCGATCCGCGAGTGGCTGACGGCCGCCAAGGAGGCCGGGCTCGACTCGATCCCCGGCACGGCCGCCGAGATCCTCGACGACGAGGTCCGCTGGGTCCTCACCAAGGGCAAGCTGCCGACGGCCACGTGGATCGAGGTCGTCACCACGGCGCACGAGCTGGGCATCCGTTCGTCGTCCACGATGATGTACGGGCACGTGGACCAGCCCCGGCACTGGCTCGGCCACTTCCGCACCCTCTCCCGCATCCAGCGGGAGACCGGCGGTTTCACCGAGTTCGTGACCCTCCCCTTCATCCACACCAACGCGCCGGTCTACCTCGCGGGCATCGCCCGCCCCGGCCCGACCGTCCGCGACAACCGGGCGGTCATCGCCATGGCCCGCCTCCTCCTCCACCCCCACATCCCGAACATCCAGACGAGCTGGGTGAAGCTGGGCACCGAGGGCGCCGCCGAGATGCTCCGCTCCGGCGCGAACGACCTGGGCGGCACGCTCATGGAGGAGACCATCTCCCGGATGGCCGGGTCGAGTTACGGCTCGTACCGCTCGATCCGCGACCTGGAGGCCATCGCGGAGGCGGCCGGCCGCCCGGCGAAGCCCCGGACGACCATGTACGGCGAGGTGCCCGAGGAACGGCAGCGCACCGCCCGCGCCTCCGACGGCCACCTTCCCGAACTGCTGCCGGTGGTCGAGGGGTGAGGTGCGGCACCGCGCCGGAAAAAGACGCGCTGAACTCCGGTCAAAAGCGGCGTGAAGGGCGTCGGATCACATAACGTTCCGGCCCCCGAACGGGCGTACCCGGTCGATTACAGTGCTGCGCAGACCGGTCTACGGGGGGAGGGCACGTCGTGGCCACGACAGCCGCAGCCGTGTGGGGCCGCGCCGAACAGCAGGACTTCCGGGCCCGCGTACGGGGCTGTCTGCTCGGCGGGGCCCTCGGCGACGCGCTGGGCGTGGGCGTCGACGGCCTCACCCTCGCCGGGATCCGGGACGTCCACGGGCCCGGCGGACTGACCGAGCCCGCGCCCGCGTTCGGCCGCCGTGGCGCCGTCACCGCCGCCACCCAGATGGGGCTCTTCACCGTCGACGGCCTGATCCGGGCACAGGTCCGCCGCGACACCGGCGTCTGGCACCCGCCCACCGACGTCCACCGGGCGCACCTCCGCTGGGCCGCCACCCAGCGCGACTGGGGGCCGGACGAGCGGCGCAAGGACAACGGCTGGCTCGCCCGCGAGGAGTGGCTCTACGCCCGCCGCAACCCGCCCCGCGCCTGCCTCACCGGCTTCGGTGACGAGCGTCCCGGCACCCTCGACCGGCCCAAGAACCCCACCGCCGCCGACTCCGGCGCCCTCGTCCGCTCCGCCCCCTTCGGGCTGCTCGTCGGCTGGGAGCCGCAGCTCGTCTGCCAGCTCGCCGTGGAGTGCGCGGCGCAGTCCCACGGCGCCCCCGCCGCCGGCCTCGCGGCGGGCGCCTTCGCGGTCACCGTCCACGGACTCGCCCGCGGCGGCTCCGTGGAGGCGGCCGTGGACCGGGCCCTGGAGCAACTGGCGGCGCGCCCCGGCCACGAGCCGGTCACCGAGGCGCTCGGCCGCGCCCTCGGAGCCGTACGGGAAGGGGTTCCGGACGCCGGGCGGGTGGCCGCCCTCGGGGCGGACGAGGACCGGGCCGAGGGGCAGCTGGCGGCGGCCGTCTACTGCGCCCTGGTCGGTGAGGACGTCCGGCACGGGCTGCGCCTCGCCGTGAACCACGACGGGCCCTCGGCGGTGACGGGGGCGCTCACCGGCGCGCTGCTCGGCGCCCTGCACGGCGAGACGGCCCTCCCGCCGGCCTGGCTGGCCGAACTGGAGGGCCGTGCGACGGTCCTGGAGCTCGCGGACGACTTCGCGATGGAGATGACCCAGGGACCGGCCCTGCACACCCCCGCCGAGGCCTCCCCGGGCTGGCTGGCGCGCTACCCGAGGGGCTGATCGCCGGCTTCTCGGTGGGGTGCGGCCCCGCTACCGGAGGGGCTGGTCCGCGCGGTCGCCGTCGGCCTGCGCGGGGACGGCTGCCGCTCCGGCCGGGCTGCCGTCGTCCGAGTGGAGCTTGTCGAGGACCGCGTCCCGCTCCGGGGTGTCCTCGGGTCGGACGAAGCCGATGAGGACGTACAGGACGAGCGAGGTGGTGAGCGGCGAGACGATCTGGATCTGGAGCTCGATGCCGTCGAGGCCGTAGTTGGTGAGCCAGAAGACGAAGAGCCCGGCCGCCCAGGAGACGAGCGCCGCCGTGGGGCCCGACTTCCGGAAGGTCCGCAGCAGGCCGAGCATGAAGGGGATCGCGATCGGACCCATGAGGCCGGCCACCCACTTGATGACGATGGTGATGATGTCCTTGAACGTGGGGGAGTTGACCTGGGTGGCGACCGCCATCGACAGGGCGAGGAACGCGACCGTCGACCAGCGCGCCGCGACCAGTCCGGCCCGCTGCGTCCAGGTCCGCGCCGCCTTGCTCATGACGGGTGCGATGTCCCGGGTGAAGACGGCCGCGATGGCGTTGGCGTCCGACGAGCACATGGCCATGGTGTGCGAGAAGAAGCCGACGATGACCAGGCCGAGCAGTCCGTGCGGCAGCAGCTGCTCGGTCATCAGGGCGTAGGAGTCGGAGGCGTCGGGCTTCTCGGGGGTGACGAGCAGGGGCGCGACCCACATGGGGAAGAAGAGGACCAGCGGCCAGACGAACCACAGGGCGGCCGAGAGGCGCCCGGAGCGGGTGGCCTCGCGGGCGGTGGGGGTGGCCATGTAGCGCTGGGCCTGGTTCCACATGCCGCCGCTGTACTCGAAGGTCTTGATGAAGAGGTACGCGAGCAGGAACGTCAGCGTGTACGGGCCGGCCGTCGGCGCGGTGTGGCCCTGGAGCTCGGGCCGGTCCCAGACGTCCCACAGCGCGCTGATCCCGCCCAGTTCGGCCAGCACGGCGACGAGCATCGCGATGCCGGCGAAGAACTGGATGATGAACTGGCCGAGTTCGGTGAGCGCGTCGGCCCACAGGCCGCCGACCGTGCAGTAGATGCCCGTGATCACACCGGTGATGAGGATGCCCTGGTTGAGGGAGATGCCGGTGAAGACGGAGAGCAGGGTGGCGATGGCGGCCCACTTGGCGCCGACGTCCACGATCTTCAGGAGGACGCCGGACCAGGCGAGGGCCTGTTGGGTGGGCAGGTTGTAGCGGTTCTTCAGGTACTCCAGCGGGGAGGCCACGTGGAGCCGTGACCGGAGCCGGTTGAGCCGGGGCGCGAAGAGGTGCGCGCCGATGGCGATGCCGATGGCGATGGGAAAGGACCACGTGACGTAGGACGTGACACCGTAGGTGTAGGCGATGCCGGCGTAGCCGGTGAACATCACGGCGCTGTAGCCCGACATGTGGTGCGAGATGCCGGAGAGCCACCAGGGCATCTTGCCTCCGGCGGTGAAGAAGTCGGAGACGTTGTCCACGCGCTTGTGGGACCAGACGCCGATCGCGACCATCACGCCGAAGTAGCCGATGAGCACGGCCCAGTCGAGACTGTTCATGGAGCCCCCTCCAGGGGTTCTGGTCCGCCTTGTGAACGCCGTTCATGGTGTGGCGACGGACAAGGCGGGGACAATGCAATGGAGGGTCAAGGGACAGTAAAATCGTTCTGTTTACTGACTCTCGTTCATGTCCATGAACTTGTGAGGGGGGTCCTGAACTCCCTCCCGGGCGGTGTCAGCGCATCACCTCACCCGCGTTGACCAGCGGCGACTGCCCCGTAGACCTTGCGGGCGCCGGGGGCGGGGACGCGAGCGGGGAGGGCTTCCGGACATGGCCGAGCCCTCTCGGCCAGGACGGCGGACCGGACGAGAGGGCTCTTCGGGTACTGCTGGTGACGGCGGGCGCGCACCGGGGCTAGAGGGCCCCGTTGCTCACCTCGCCCACGAACGCGTTCCACGATCCCGGTCCGAAGGAGAGGGACGGGCCTTCAGGAGCCTTGGAGTCCCGCACCGCGATCGCGGCCACGAGGGGGGACTTCACCTCGACGCAGGCTCCGTTCCCGCCGGAGTAGGAAGACTTGGTCCACGTGTCCGTTGCACCCTGAATGATCGCCATGACGCTCAACTCCGGTTCTGCGTGTGGGGTGTGTCGCACCGACCTTCTTGGCGGCGTGATCGACGCTACTGGTCGGTCCCCACCGGCGGGACCGGCGTTCACACGTCCGAGTGGCATATTCCAACTCAGCTTCCGTGGGAGCGATCACGCGGTGTACGGTGCCTGCCCCGGTCGGCCGGAGTCAGCCCCTGGCGTGCTTCTTGGCCATCTCGGAGATGAAGTCACGGGTCTGCTCGACGTTCAGCGCCTGCGCCCTGAGGTGCTCGTACATGACGCTGTACTTGCCGACGTCCTGCGCCTTCTCCAGGTACAGATCGCTCGTCACGCCCTCGATGTAGACGACGCTGGAGTCCGAGGTGTCCGGGAACTCCAGGATCGAGTACTGGCCGCTGATCCCCGGATGGGCGCCCATCTCGAACGGGATCACCTGCACGGTGACATGCGGCAGATGCGACTGCTCGATGAGGTGCTCGAGCTGCTCCACCATCAACTGCCTGCTGCCGACGGTCCGGTGCAGCGCACCCTCGTCGATGACCGCCCACAGCCGCAGCGGACGCTCCTCGTCCCGGATGCGCTCCTGGCGGCGGGTGCGGACCGTGACCCGCTTCTCGATCTCCGCGGGCGTCGACTCCGGCAGCGCGCCCGAGATCACGGCCTCCGCGTAGGCGTGGGTCTGGAGCAGCCCGGGGATGATCTGCGGCTCGTACATCCGCAGGCTCTCCGCGTCCGTCTCCAGACCGATGTAGACGCTGTACGGGATGTCACCGAAGGCGTGCCACCAGCCCTGCTGGCGCGAGTCCTTGGCCATCTGCATGAGCGAGTCGACCATGCGCTCGTCCTCGACCTCGTACACACCGCACAGGTCGCGGACATCGCGCTGGCTGATGGAGCGACGACCGTTCTCCAGCCGGCTGATCTTGGACTGGGAGACGAGGAGACGCTCGGCGACCTGCTCCGCCGTCATGTTCTTCGCTTCCCGGAGCTTTCGCAGCTCCTGCCCCAATCGGCGTCGCCTGACGGTGGGGTTGACGTTGGACGCCACGGAAACTGCACCTCCGGCTCTCTGCTGCGTAGCTGTGAGTATCTACCGCTTGGCAGACTGCCACCAAAGGCCGGGTGTGCGCTGGGAAACGACCACAACTGCGCGCCGGGGCGTACGGACACACACCCTGGTCCGGTACCGCCGGAGCGGCACGTGCGCGGGGCGGTCGTCCTGACCGCCCCGCGCACCTGTGCGGCTCCCGGGCTGGTTCCTCGGAGTCCTCGGAGTCGTCCTAGAGCGCCGCCGCGCGGGCCATGCCGCGAGGCTGCGCCGGGACACCCGGGGCGCTCCGGCGCGGCTGTGCCGCCGCGCCGTTCTGGACGTCCATCACGGCGTGCGCCACGAGTCCGCCCATCGGGTCGTGCCGGATCAGGTCGCGCAGCCGGGACCGCGACGACCGTCCTTCGTTGCCGGGGTAGAGGTGCTTACCGAGACCGACCGCGTGGGCCAGCGCGGCAAGCGCCGCGGTCCGCGGGTCCGGCGGTACGCCGGTGCGGATCGCACTGTCCAGCCGGGAACGGATCTCCCGACTGATCGCCGTCTCCGTCGCCTGGTAGCGAGTCGTCGGCAACACCCCGCACATCTGGCCCTCCACGGCATGCACCATGCCGCATCGCTCCAGATGCGAGAGATACGTCTGGCGGAGCCCCAGTCGGGGCCCGCCGATCCAGTGGACGGCCCGAACCGGACTGCCACGCCTGCGCAGCAGCTCCAGTGCGGAGTCCAAGGTCGGATCTCCGGTCGGCCGTGGCATCACCACGGCGATACGATCCCCGTCAGGGGCTATCCGGCCTGCCAGCGCCAGCTCCACTAGCTGTGCACCGGCCAGGCCGAGGTCGAGCGACTGCGGCTGCGCTGTGGTACCCGTGGTCGGGTCCAGAGCGAGCAGCAGAAGCTCCTCCGGAATGGTTCTGCGGCTCCTGCCCATCCATGCCTCCCCGCGTGGATGAATGACAGGGTGACCCCTCTCACATTCATCTGTCGAGAGCGCCCGGGTGGTTCATCCGGGAACCAGTAGGTATGTCGTTCTCGTCTAGCACGGGGGCCAAGGGGTTCACACAGGACACTGGTACACGGACCGGTACACGGTCCGTACGTACGCATGACGCATGGAGGAGGCACGGTGGCGGGCGAGTCCCCCGACAAGGCGGAGCAGCAGGGGCCGTCTCAGGAGACGGCGGCCTCGGGCGGCGGCGGCCGGGATCCTCGGCTTTCCGTGCTCCATGAGTCAGACGCCTCGTCGGCGGCTTCGGTTGCGGGGGCGGGTTCGGGGTCGGCGTCGGGGTCGGGTTCGGCACCGGGTTCGGGTTCGGGTTCGGCACCGGGTTCGGGTTCGGGTTCGGCACCGGGTTCGGCAGCGGGCTCGGCGTCGGGTGCGGGATCGGCGTCGGGTTCGTCGGTTCAGGTCGACCAGCCGACTGCGGTCTTCAAGAACCTGGTACCGAGGGCCTCCGAGGACGACGCGCCTGCGGGGGCGGCGGAGCCGGAGAGCGAGCGCTTGAAGGCGGCGGTGGCGGCGTGGGTCGCGACGGCGGAGGATCCGGCGGAGCCGGTGGCGCCGGAGACCCCTGGCGCGGAGGCTTCGGAGCCGGAGACCGCTGGCCCGGTGGCTTCGGAGCCGGAGACCGCTGGCCCGGTGGCTTCGGAGCCGGAGCCGGAGCCGGTCGGTGTCGGGGACGAGGACGAGGCCGTGTCCGCGGACGACGAGCCCGCCGATGACGAACTCGAGGGCGACCAGCCCGAGGGTGACGAGATCGCGGACGACGAGATCGCGGACGACGAGATCGCGGACGACGAGATCGCGGACGACGAGATCGCGGACGACGAGATCGCGGACGACGAGCCGGCCGGTTCGGCGTCCGTCGGGGCGAAGGCGTCCGCCGAGTCCTGGTTCGCCGCGCGGAAGCCGGCGGCGGACGAGGAGCCTTCGGAGCCCACGGCGTCCGGGGCCGACGTGCGGGACGCGGGCGACGACGGCGAGAGTGGCGCTGAGGACGATGGCGCCGGCAGCGGCGAGGGCGCACCCGAACCGGAGCCCCTCGACCAGCCCACGACCATGTTCAAGGCCGTCCGCCTGCCCGCGGCGCCCCCCGTGGACCAGCCGACGACCGCGCTGAAGCTTCCGCCCTCCCCGGCCGCGGAGTCCGCCGACGAGCGCACCAGCGCCTTCGTACCGCTGCGCGCGGACATCCCGGCCGAGCAGAAGGCGCAGAAGGCACCGGAGGCCCCTGAGGCCGTCAGGGCCCCCGGCGACGCCTCGCCCGCCCCCGTACCGGCTCCGGCCGGGAAGCGGGCCACGTCACCCGCTGCCGCCCCTGCTGCCGACCCCGCTCCCACTCCCGTCCCCGCTTCCGGTCTCGTGGAGGCGGAGCGGACGCGGCAGCAGCCGTTGCCGCCGCTGCCTCCGCTCGATCTGCTCGCCGAGCTGACGAACACCCCGCCGCCGCCTCCGACCCCGCTGCGGACGACCGTGCGCCGGGTCCGGATCTGGACGCCGCTGGTGCTGATCCTCCTGATCGTCTTTGCGATCGCGCAGATGGTCCGCCCGCTGCCCGCACCCGCGCTCACCCTCTCCGCCGCGCCGACCTTCACCTTCGAGGGCGGCGAACTGAAGATGCCGTGGCCCACCGAGGGGCAGGGCGCCGTCGAGGTCGAGGGCGTCGGTTCCATGGGCACGTACGGGGCGCAGAAGCCGGCCCCGATCGCGAGCGTCACGAAGACGATGACGGCGTACGTGATCCTGCGCGACCACCCGCTCAAGGGGAAGCAGAAGGGCCCCGAGATCACCGTCGACAAGAAGGCCGCCGAACAGGGCAAGGCGGAGCACGAGTCGACGGCGGCGGTCCAGGAGGGCCAGACGTACTCGGAGAAGGAGCTGCTCCAGCTCCTCATGATCCCCTCCGCGAACAACGTGGCGCGGCTGCTCGCCCGCTGGGACGCCGGTTCGGAGGCCGCGTTCGTCGAGAAGATGAACGCCGCCGCGAAGGACCTGGGCATGACCCAGTCCACGTACACGGACCCGTCCGGCCTGCTGGACAGCACCATGTCGACCCCGAAGGACCAGCTGAAGCTGGCGAAGGCGGTCATGCAGTACGACGTGTTCCGGGAGATCGTGAACATGCCGAACGTGACCGTCGACGGCATCCCCGGCCAGATCGAGAACAACAACAACATCCTGCTGAAGCCGGGCGTGAGCGGCATCAAGACCGGCTCCTCCACCCCGGCGGGCGGCAACCTGCTCTGGTCGGCCAACACCGTCGTCGACGGCAAGATGCGGCGCATCCTCGGCGTCGTTATGGGGGCCAAGGACGCCGATCAGCTCGGCGAGAAGCTCCAGCTCTCCATCGACTACAGCTACGAGCTGATCAAGAAGGCGCAGAACGACGTCACCTCGGCGGCCGTGGTCCGCAAGGGCCAGGTCCTCGGGTACGTCGACGATGGCCTCGGCGGCCGGACCCCGGTCGTGGCCACCAAGGAGCTCAAGGCGATCGGCTGGCCCGGCCTCCGGGTGAAGCTGGAGCTCACCGACGGCGGCAAGGCCCTCCCTCACGCCGGCAAGGCGGGTGACGTGGTCGGTCAGGTGTCGATCGGTACGGGCGCCGGCAAGGTCAGCGCGCCGGTCGCCCTCCGGACGGACCTGGTGGAGCCCGGCTTCGACAAGAAGCTGACCCGCGTGGGCTGAGGCGTACTAGGCCGGGCGCGAAGCACTCGCCCGGCCCGAGAAGCCACCCGCTTGGCTGGGCGCCCCGGTTCTCCGGGGCGCCCGGCTGTTAGCGTCTTCGGGGGACGAGAAGCACGCGTGACACACGTGAGAAGTGAGACGGGCAGCAGCACGGGAAAGGGCCGCAGTGACCACCGCCGAGCCGACACGCGCCGACCGCGCGGATCGTCCCGACCGCGCCGACCGTACGGACCGTCCCGACCGCGCCGGTCATCTCGATCGCGCGGACTGTCCGGCCAGCGCCGACCGTACGGACCGTCCCGGTCGTCCCGACCACCCCGACCGCCCCGACCGCGCAGAGTCAGGTCTCGACGCCGACTCGGCCCTCCACGTCGGCGCGCACGTCACCTCGCCCCTGGACCCCACCCCCCTGGACCCCACTCCATTGGGCCCCATCCCCCTCGACGTCCCCCCGGGCCCTCACCCCGCCTCCCTTCTCGACGCCGACCTCCAACCCCACCTCGACCGCGCAGAAGCCGGACCCGCCCATGACCCCGACCCCGGCTCGGCCCACGACCTCGGTTCAGGACACGTCCCCGTTCGCGCCGCCGCCCTCGGAGCCGTCCCCGTGCCCCGAGGCCCCGTGCCCCGCGGCTCCGCGGCTCGTGGCCCCGTCCCCGTATCCGCCGCCCCCGGCTCCGACGCGGGCCCTTCTTCGCACCCGCGAATAGTGCTCCCGGCGCAGCGGAACACCCCGCCCTCCGTGGCCGCGACCCCCGGGGCTCCGGCCTCCACGGCCCGCGCCCCCCGGCGGAAGCGGCGCTACACGGTGATGGCGGCGACCGGCCTGGCGGCCGTGACGCACATCCTCTGGTTCTTCTTCTTCGCGAACAGCGGCGGCGACCTGGCGGCGCAGGACGCGTGGGCGGAGTTCGTCGGCCGGCACCCGGACTCGGCGTACAACCTGGCCTGGTACGGCGGGATGCACCCGGTCTCGTACAGCGTCGTGTCGCCGTACCTGATGTCGCTGCTCGGCGTGCGCAGCACGATGATGGTCGCCGGGACCCTGTCCGCGGCGCTGACCGCGCTGATCCTGGTGCGGGTGCGGGCGGTCCGCAATCCGCTGGCCTGCTCGGTCGCGGGCGTCTTCGCGTTCCTGTGCAACGCGCTGTCGGGACGGGTCACGTTCGGTCTCGGCATGATGTTCGCGCTCGGCGCGGTCGCGGCGGTGTTCTGCTGGCCGCACCGCTGGCGCCGCAAGCGCTGGGCGAAGGCCGCGGTGGCCGCCCCGCTCGCCGGCCTCGCGACGGCGTGCAGCCCGGTCGCGGGGCTGTTCCTCGGGGTGGGGGCGGCGGCGCTCTTCCTCAACAAACGGCGCCCGGGCGCGTACGCCCTCGGTCTGGCCCCGGTGGCGGTGGTCGCGCTCTCGTCGTGGCTGTTCCCCTTCTCCGGGACGCAGCCGATGGCCTTCGGTTCGACGGCGCTGCCGCTGGCGTTCGGGGCCCTGGTCTTCCTGCTCGTGCCGGGGGACTGGAGGACGGTGCGTACCGCCGCGGCGGTCTATGTCATCGGCACGTTCCTGACGTGGCTGGTCGACTCGCAGATCGGCTCGAACATCTCGCGGCTCCCGATGCTGTTCGCCGGTGTCGTGCTGCTCGCGGCCCTGCCGTACACGGCGCCGCGTTCACGCCGCTGGTACGCGCTGCTCCTCGCGTTCGCCGGGCTGAACTTCTGGATCGGCTTCAAGGGCGTCGACGACGTGATCCGCACGGCCCCGGACGCCTCCTGGGCGCGGGAGCTGGCGCCGCTCATCAACCAGCTCCAGGTGCGGGGCGCGGGCAAGGCGCGGGTGGAGGTCGTACCGGCGTCGAGCCACCGCGAGTCCTCGGCGCTCAGCCCGTACATCAACCTGGCGCGCGGCTGGAACCGGCAGGCCGACATGGAGCGCAACCCGCTCTTCTACGACGACACCCTGAACGCGGTGAACTACCAGGACTGGCTGGACCGCTGGGCCGTCCACTACGTGGTGCTGCCCACCGGCGCCCCCGACTCGGGCGCCGAGCAGGAGGCCGAACTGGTCGCCGAGGGGCTGCCGTACCTGAAGCAGGTCTGGTCGGACGCGAACTGGCGCCTCTACGAGGTCGAGAACCCGACCCCGCTCGCGGACCCGCCGGCGGAGGTGCGGAGCGCGGAGGAGAACGAGGTCGTGATCAGCGTCGACCGCCCCGGCCGAGTCCTGATCCGCGTGCCGTACTCGCCGTGGCTGGCCCTCGTCGACGAGAACGGCGGCAAGATCGAACCGCCGCAGGAGACAGAGGCGTCGAAGCTGGCCCGCGAGGAGTCCGAGACGGAGATCCCCAAGGTCTTCGCCAACAAGGAGGGCTGCCTGTTCAAGGCGGAGGCGGACACGGAGGGCGACGAATGGACGGAACTACTCGCCCCGAAGGCGGGCGTCTACCGCCTGGCGGCCCCCTACAAACTCTCCCGCGGCACGGCCTGCCCGGAGGAGTTGCGCTAGGGGGTGCGGGACGCGGGGTACGGGTTGCGTCGCCGGTAACCGGGCTACGGGAGACGGGTACGGGTTGCGTCGCCGGTAACCCGGGCTACGGCCGCTGGTATCCGGCGAGCATCCACCGCATGCCGAAGGCGTGCCCGCCGCTGCGGATGACGAGGAGACGGTAGATCCGCCCGGCGACCCCGGGAAAGGCGGCCCGGGTCTCGGCGCGCAGCCGGGAGCGCCCGTCCGCGAGCGCGTCGATCCGGAAGACGAGGCTATACGCGGCGGAGAACCGATGCCCGCCATGGAGCGCCAACTCCCGCCCGGGCACGACCCGGACGACCCGGAACCCGGGAAACGTGGCCCCCTCGGCAAGCGGCCGGGGCCCACCGGCCACGACAGGCTCGGCCCGCACGAGCCGCGCGTACCGCGCCCCACCGTCCCGCGAGAACGCCCGCTCCACCCCGACGACCAGCCGCTGCCACAACTCCTCGGCACGGACGTCGACGACGACGGCATGCTCGTCGACGAACGGCAACGCACTCATGACGTGATCACCTCACGAAACTATCCCACCTCACGGCAGAAGGACCCTTACTCCGACAGCACTGCTGCGCCCCAGCAGGACTCGAACCTGCGACACCCGCTCCAGGGATCCACTTGTGCGGTCCTGGCCGGGGGAGGGGCGCCGCTGTCGGCGGCTGCGGTTGGCCGGGTGCGTTCGCCTCCGTCCGCCGTCGTTGATGTCAGCCGTTGAGGTCAACGGGCCTGGCATCCTGCGCCCGTGAGAATGACATGGGCCGACTTCCGAGGCTCGGTCAGTCGTCGAGAGGTTCAGCAAGGTGCCCCGCCGCGATCGCGTCGATCCGCTGCGCGAGGTCGAAGTCGGCCGCCGTCAGCCGGTGCCCGGCGTCGTGGGTGGTGATCCCGAACCGGACCGAGCCCCAGCGCAGGTCGATGTCAGCATGGTGCCCGATGAGCCGCTCGACGTCCGCGACGTGCACGATCATCGCGACCCCGCCGTGGTACCGGATGCTGTACGAGCGAGTGATTTCGTCCCCGGTGCGCCGCCACCCCGGCACCTCCGCCAGCGCGGCCGCGATCTCGTCCTCGCTCAACGGCGTCTTCTCGTCCGACACTTCAGCTCCCCTCGCTCACGGGAGCCAGAGCCTCCGCGAGGTCCCGGCCCACCGGCGCATCCTGCCACGGCCGCATCGTCCGCTCCAGAGTCGCCAGCTCCCGCCGCATCCGCGCGGATCCGGTCTCGACGGCGATCACCGCGACGTCCCGGGCGATCTCTACTGCCTGCTCCGGCTCCCGCGCGGTTGCGGCCGCCGTCGCTTGACGCGCCATGTACACCCCGCGGTCCCGTCGCGCGGAGGCCGGGACGACGCCGAGCACCTGCTCCCAGAGCGCACCCGCTTCCGCGCCGAGACCGAGCCGGCCGTAGCAGGTGGCGCGCTGCACCTCCAGGTAGCCGGGCGTCCTCCTGCATGCATTGCCCCAGGGCAGGTCATCGTTGACCCGGGACAGAATCCGGTAGGCGTCATCGATGAGCCGGTCGACCGCCACGCGATCGCGCAGAAGGCTCGCGCCGTGGGCCTGTTGCTGCATGGCCATGACCCGGATCTTCGGGACGACTCGGTCGTCGTCGAGGGCGGCTTCACACAGGTCGACGACGCCGGCTCCGTCGCCGAGGTCGGTGCGGACCTGCGCCGAGTTCACCATGGCGTACCCGATGAGGTGCGGGTCCCGGGCCCGGAGCGCAATCTCCTGCGTGATGCCACGCCAGAAAGCGGCGGCGGAGAGGTCGCCGGCGTCCTGGTAAAGCCAGCCGACGAGCGCGGCGTACGCCGCTCCGACGCGGAGGAGGCCGAGGCGGGTCGCGCCGGTGGCGCTGCGGGTGAGCTTGTCGATGAGCTGGTACTGCGGTCCGAGGGCGCCGATGAGGTCGTGCGGCCCGAGGAGCATGTCGGCCCTGTAGTGGCCCTCCAACTGGGCTTGGAAGTAGTCGATGAGCGCGGGGTCGACGTGCTGGGTCGCGAGCGGCCCGGGGATGAGCGCGGCTGCGGTGACGTTCAGGAAGGTCGCGTTCTGCACGGTGGTCTCTTCGTGGTGCTCGGGCCGGATCCAGCCCTGCGGGGTGGTGAAGCCCAGATCCTCCGGCCAGCGCCCGAGTGTGTCGTGGAGGACGAGCGCGGTCTCCTGCGGGGGCCACCCGGGATTGGGCCCTTCCCACCGGCGCCACGACCGCGGGCTGACGTTGAAGTGAAGGTCGTCGAGGAGCTGCTGCCCATGCCGGGTGAGCGCCGCGGCGGCGGCCTCCATCGACCTCCAGCCCGCTTTCAAGCGGGCGGCACGGAGTGCGTCATTGCGGCTCATGGTGTCAGTGTGAGGTGTCATCGCGGCGCCTCTGGGCCTTGGCCGCGACGTGGCCATGCGTGGCCACTCGATGGCCTATCTGCTCGGTGCGGTGCTCGCACATCATCGTTCCCATGAAGACGGGGTGTACCGCGAACTGCAGAAACACCCAGGGACGGAGGGAGCAGCGATGCGCGAGCAGACCGAGCACACGGATCAGACGGAAGGCGGTCCGGCCGTCGACACGGGACTCGGCGCTGCCCTCATGCAAGTCGCCACCGCTCTGGAGGAGCACGCCGAGGACGAGGCCGAACGCGACGCAACCGTCGCCCTGACCATCCCGCACCCAACCGGCCGCCGTCATTGCGGCGATGACCGACAGGATGCTGACGCGCGTCGCCGGCCTGGCCGTCGGCGTCGAGCGCATCCCGGTGTGCCGACGCGGCGCGAGCGGAGTCGGCGCACTCGCCACGTGGGAGCGGCTCAAAGCGCAGGGGCCCGCCCCGGCCCCCCTCGGCAACTGGTCCTACCTCCGTGCCCTGGCCCACGCCGCACACGGCATGGTCCACGCCCTGCGCCAGCACCGCGCGGCCGAGCAACCGACGTCCTTCGTCGGCCGCCTCGACCGGCCCCCGATTGTCCCGAAGATCCGGTGAGCGAGTGGCAGCGTCAGGCCCTCTTCTGCCTGATCGTCCTCGGCATCCTCGCCGCCCTCGTCATCGGCATGACCCGCTGACTCCCGCCCCAACGGGGACGGGTCCATGAACCATCGGAAATCCACCCACCAGGAGGACCCCATGGCCTGCAAGAACCAGCCGCAGGACGGCAACCCGAGGCCCTGCTCGGCCACCCCCGGCGTCAGCAGCAGTTCGCCCAGCGCGAGAGCCCTGCTGAGTGACGCGGCGTTCACCGGCGTCATGCACACGGTCCTCGACAACAACCCCGGCATGGACCCGTCACGGGCCTCCCGGATCGTCGTCGAGGCCCTCAAGTTCGTGCACGCCGCCTCCCTCTTCCCCCTGGTGCGCATCTCCCCCACGGAGGAAGTCGACGAGGGGTGGCACGCTCTCATCCTCCACACGCACCTGTACGCAACGCTGTGCAGCCGTCTCGGCCGTACCGTCCACCACTTCCCCGAACGTCCGGAGGCGGCCCGCCCGGACCCGGACATCCTCACCCGCACCATGGCCCTCATCGAGCAGGCGGGTTACAACGTCGACGCCGAGCTCTGGACGGGGCGACAGGAGTCGTTGGTCGGGGTGGTCAGGCACACCCCGATGCCCGGCGGATGCGGCCCGATCAACCCCGGCAACTGCGCGAGCCACGGCGGCGACGACGACGAATAGGCTCGACATCCTGCCGACGTAAGGAGAGCTGTCATGGACGCCGCCAACGTCAAGTCCCTGCATGACTCGATGCGTAAGTACGGGATCCCCGGGATCCTCACACCGGTCGATCCGCAGAACCAGTCGGGTGCCTGGCGGGTGGTCGACCCTGTCGACCAGCGGGACATCACTGACGACGTCGTCGCCCGCGTGGCCGCCGCCGACCGCCGGCAACCCACCCGCGGGTTCGTCACCGCGGGCTAGCCGCCCGAAACCGCCCCGGCCGGACCGTCCCCCGGTCGGGGCTACCGCACCAGCTCCGCGAGGGACAGGATTCGAACCCGCGACACCCGCTTTAGGAGTTCGGTGGTGGGGTCCTGGGCGGGGGAGGGGCGCTGCTGACGGTTGCTGCGGACAGCCAGGGACGACTGTCGCCATCCACTGGTGTTGATGTCAGCTGTGGATGTCAGGCATCCGAGGCACGCTGCACTTCAGGCATCGTTCTGGGACCGCTCCAGACCGTCCATTACGGCGTTGTGGAATCGGAGCTCGGCCGCGCGGCACGGCGCGGCGAAGAACATGTCCTGCGCTTCGGCGAGCCCGCAACCCACGACCTGCATGGTGGCCATGACGGCGTCCACCCCGTCACAGCCGCGCTGCTTCAAGAGCTCCTGCAAGGCAGCACCGTCGCGGCTCTCGGACCAGACGGGCCGCACCGCCTCAGCCATGCCGGCTATCCGGGCCCTTCGATCTGCGTCCACGATGGTGCCTCGCAACGTCCATCAGGCATGCCTGGGTCTTCGGTTGGTACGGGCGCAAGCAACGGGAACTCCCGGTCATCCGTCGCTCGATCGCCCGTCTTTGCAACACCGGGATTGCAGCCGGTGCCGACGATACTCCGGGCTTCCCTACGCCTGCTGCCGGTTAATGGGGATCTCGTAGACGATCTCGCAGAGCGCAGCAGGTACGACGATGTCCGCCGTCTCCACTGGTCGGCCTTCGTCGCTGTAGTACGTCCGCCGGATGTGCGTGACAAGCGCAGCCTTCTGGATCCCGAGGAGTGAAGCTTCCTCGGCGGTGGCCTGCCGCGGCTCAGGCTGCTCGACGGCATGGCTGACGGTGACGCCGATCTCGGCCATCCGGTTCACGACGCCGGCCCCGGCGTGTGGCCCGCCCTCGGGAAGGACGACAAGGGTTCCGCCGGTGAGGTCGTACGGCTCCCAGCTCGTGGACAACTGCACGGGTCGCCCGTCGGCGAGGAACTCGTACACGGTCCGGACGCACAGCTTGCCCTCACCGATCCCGAGCCGCGCAGCGATCTCCGTCGGCGCGGGCACCTTGGCATCGGTCCGGCTCTCCCAGCCGCCGTTCCGCCCAACGGCCTTCATATCTGCCCGGAACGGCGATCCGTCGGGCTGCTCGCGCGCAGCGGACCGAACCATCCGCACCCTTTGCCTGGGCTCGGCGACATAGGTCCCGGATCCTGCCCGTCCCTCCAGCACGCCCTGGGAGATCAACAGCTCCTGGGCGCGGCGGACGACGTTCTCGCCCACGCCGCACTCCTGGCCGATCTGGGCCCGCGAGGGCAGCCGGTCTCCAGGAGTCCACTCGTGCTCCGCGATCCGCCGCCGGAGTTTGTCGGCGATGCGGAGATAGGGCGGCTGCTCAGGCATGTGGAAAATCTAGTCCACTAGCTCTAATCTAGTTAACTAGCTTCGCTGAAAGTGATCGTCGGTGACGGAGGCTTCCCCGTGCCTGCTCCAGCAGTAAGCGCGGAGGCCCTCGCCGCCCGGCTATCTGCCATCGGGCTCACCACACGAGTGGAGGAGCACGCAAGACACACATCGATCGAAGCGGAGGTACCGGAAACCCTTCCCGTCGAGACATGGCGGGAGGTCCTGGAAGTCGTGTCGAAGGCGGACCGATTCGGTCTCCTCGCCACCAGCCTGGGCGGCCGAACCCTCTGGGCCGCCGTGAACAAAGAGGTCCCCGCGACGGGCGATGTCCGGGGACCTGGCCATCAGCGATAGGAGCTGATCAGCATGTTCGACCGTATCTGCCGCGCCATCGCGCGCACCAGGGAGCGGTACTCCCAACGGCCCCGGCACCGCGACGCGTTACAGCCCACCCGCCCGACACGCATCCACCCCAATCCGTCCGAGGCGCTGACGCTGCTCCTTCTGCAGCTCCCAGAACGGATGGGTTTCCTCCCGGGCGAGGAGACGGTCCTTGTCCGCCCGTACGTCCTGGCCAGCGAGCAGCGCACACGCCAGTCCCGCACCACCTCCTCGCCCACACGTGCTTCACGCCAGCGGAGATCCACGGATGACACGCATCCCCGCGGCGGCCACGCCCTACCGGTCCAGCGCATGCCGGATCGGCACCCACCGCGAGTGCGCGCACTCCTCCCCGACGACGGCACCGATCGACATCCCCGTCATCTACGAGGCGTGCGTCTGCCCCTGTCACTCCCCGACCACGTCACCGAAGGCGGCCTCGTGAACGGCTTCCCCTCGGGCGGCGCGCTCGCCTCCCCGGTCGAGATCACCACGGCCACCGTGCAGCGCGGCGACGTCATCCAGATCGGCGGCCAACCGTGCCGAGTAGCCGACCTCCGCCAACTCCCCGGCGGCGCGAAGCGTCTCCTCTTCGAGTCGGGCGAACTTCTGACGATGCACACCCGTACGCGCCTGATCGCCGTACGAGTGCTCAGAAGGTGGTGAGCGCCCCGATGCGGTCCCTCCGCGACACCATCGCCGCCGACCTCCGGACGCAGATCACCACCGGCCACCTGAAGGCTGGCGCCCGCCTCCCCTCGGAACCGATGCTCGCCGCTCAGTACAAGGTCAGCACCCCGACCCTGCGCAACGCTCTCGCGCTCCTCCAGGCCGAGGGTCTGATCGAGAAGATCCACGGCAAGGGCAACTTCGTCCGCCACCCCCTCCGCAGACTCACGTACACCGGAGGCCGTCTCACCCCGGACACAGGCCTCCATGTCACGATCCGCACCACCAACGTCCGAGCCCGCGGAGACCTAATCCCGCTGCTCGGAGTCCCCTCGCGCACCCCGCTGACGGAGTTCCTCTACCTCACCCACCAGGGAGAGTCCCCACACAGCCTGGCCCGCATCTACGTCTCGCGCGAGCTGGCGTCGGCTGGGCCCCCCTGGCCCCGATCCGGCGTGGAGGAATCCCGAGACAAGATCAGGGCGCGCCACCCAACCCCCGAGGAAGCGGCAACCCTCCGAATTAGCTCGACGCTGGTCGTCCTCTCGATCACGCGCGTGTCGACCGACATCACCGGACGCGTGGTCGAGGCGGCCCTCCTGGTCCTCCCCAGCGACCGCGCCGAAGCACTCTTCGTCACGCACCACACAGCCAACGCGAAAGGACAGGAAGGATGACGCCCCACAACGAACTCCGCCTCCTGCCGTGGACGGGCCCCGACGGCAAGCCCTGCTACCTGAGCACCGACGACAAAGACAGCCACCTTTCCCGCCTGGCCGACAACACCGAAGCGCTCCAACTCGACTTGGCGGCCCGGCTCCTGGATTGCGTGGCCAACGTACTCGACAGCGATGAGTTTGACCTGCAAGAGTTGAGCGCGCTGGCAGCGGACCTCACGGAAGCCTTGCGGGGCACGCTCCGTGTAGCGGAAAGCCGCGGGCACCGCCTATTGGCTCCGGTCCCGGAGGCCCGCGCCAACGTCACCAAAGGTCCCACGCTGCCGGCGGCGGCCTTCGGCTGACGAGCGATGCCCCCGCACAATGAGGAGCCCCGGGGCCAGTCCGGGGCTCCTCTGCACACGGCTCCGGAGGAGGTTCCAGCCACCGACGTCGGCCCAGGTGAGGGGCTGTCAAAGGACCAGAGGTCCCTGGCGGGTCCACAGCCTGGTGCGGTGCCCCGCTCCTTTATGCACGTGGCTGACCATGGTCAACCTTGACAACCGAGACATTGACGACTGCAGTGTCACCTGTAGCGGTGGTTCGCAGGCATCCTGTATCTGTTCCCTACGGTTTGTCGGCATGGGCGCGAGGCGCCTTGCCCGGGGTTACAGCCTAGCCGGTTGCGGAGCTGCGCGCCGTCGAGCTGATTGCGACGGCGCGCGCAGTCGGCCGTCAGGTTTCGTCAGACTCGTCCGCGCTGTCCGTGCTCCCCGTGTGCGCCTCTTCTGCGGCCTCGGCGATTGCCGCGTACATCTTCAACCGCCCGCTGATCTTGTCGAGACGGATACCTAGGTCCTCCGCGTGAACCTGAGGCCATCCCTGTTCTCTGACGAACGCGCGGCTGTGTCCGCGAACGCTCTCGGCTGCGACGAGTGCGCTCTCCAGTGAAGCTACGAGGTTCGCGAAGTGAGCTTTGGCCCCTTCGAATTCGCTCTCTGGCGTCGTGACGTCTCCTTCAATCGGAGGGGAAGAGACTGCCTCACCGACGGCGGTGAACGTGGTTCGGAGCCACGTGTCGTCGGCTTCGAGAGGCTTGTTATTCAGGTTGAGTTGCGGCGTTCCGATCTCATCTACCCTCTGTGGTTTCCTGTTTTGGCGTCCGTCGATGATTGCCCTGTGAAGGGTCCTAAGTCCGTGCGGATTCTCCGTCATTCGTTGGAGCACGGATGACGGAGTGCGATAGTCGACGGTGCGTCCTCGCGCCTCTCGGACCAAAGTTCCGTGCACTGCCAGGTAGTAGCCCCCACGGACCCCCAGCTCGACGCCTGCCCCTTCGGAGGAGCCTCCCTCTTTCAGGCTGCGAAGAGCTGATTCCAGCATCTTGTCCGGATCGTTGTCCCCACTGACGTGCCAGCCTGACGCCTGAAGTGGCGTCCATTTCAGCATGCGTTGCAGTGTGCTGCGGGTTCCGCTCACCCGATCTGCGGCATCTGCGTCAGCGTTAGCAGCGCGCCAGGGGCGCAGGATCATCTCCGTGACCACCTTGGCTTTAAAGTCGACCGTGACTTTGCTTTTGGCCGTGATCCTCAAGACGCCTTTACGGAAGAGGGCGTGCTCTTCGGCATTGAGGAATGCGGCTACGATCTCCGCGACCCGAGTGTCAGGCCACGGGTCGAGGACGTTCGAGCGGACTTCATCCGGCGTCAGGTCTGCGGCGAACCACTCCGCACGAGTGCGGGTGAGCCGGCCTGCCCTCAGGAACTCCTCAATGACCGGATCCGCCAAAGCGTCGTTCTCACTTGCGGCTCCCCAGGGCTTCGGAGGCTCGACGTGGGTGATGCCTACGATGAACTTCACCGCCTGGTCGTACTGCAGTTGGGAGCTTTCGTCCGGGATGAACCGCAGTACGAGGGTCGCCGGAGCCACGAGCGCACGGGCGCGTTTCACGTCGTCAGGCGTGACCTCTTCCCGCGGACGCTCACCCGTGCCAAGGACCTGGCTCAGTAGCTGCCGATACTTCCGATCGTCACCCGGTAGGCCATACAGAACGTCGCTCGCGCCGAGTGCATGAATGCGGTGACTTGCCGAAATTCGGCTGCTCCCGTCCGCGCCGGCTAGTGCCCATACCGACGATTCATCCTCCGAGTCGTGGTCGATTCTGACAACCGTGAGCAGCAGCTCCCTCAGGATGCCGTGCTGCCCGATAGTCTCAGTGAGGTCGTTGTGTCGAGCAAGGAAGCTATTCGACTTGTCCATGGCGCTGACAACATGCGCACGCGATTGGGCTTGGAGAACAAGTTCCCCGGTTTCCCCCGGCGCCGCTTCTAGGCCACGCAAGGGGGGGAAGTGTCCTGGTGACAGTGTTCCCGAGAGGGGATAGACCCTGTATCCCGCTTCCCGGTTGTTGCCTGGGAAGTGACAGACTGCAGGCGCCCACACCTGGGTAGTGATCGTGTGGAGAATGCCTCCGGGTACCCGCATGATGTCGGGATTCTGGAGGCGTTTGCGAGCCTCTTCAGGTCGTGCGATTGCTCGTGCGACGGCTGTGGCAGCACCCTCACTGAACCCATAGCTCACGAGTGTGCTTGCGAGCTTACGTACCGCCGCCGTCCGCGGAAGGGCAGGTAGCCCGTCAGGCAACGATGGAAGATCTTCTTCCACGGGGTCAATCTCATCAACACGCGCCTCACTCGTTTCAGGGGCGGTGGTGCTGATCTCAACCGCACTGGCCAGTGGCAAGGCGGGAGAATGCGGGGTGGCTTCAGCAGAGGGTGTCGAATTCGGCTCGGAGCCGTCGGGCCCTGACTGAGAGGCGTGGTCTTCCACGGGGGTCCTTCCGATCTGCGTGGAACGAACTGCGGCGGCGCCGGGTTCGTTGAGGCGATCGGGGCCCTCCGTGGGACATGCCACGTCGGACAAAGGAAGGACCCTTCTGCCTCACCTGGAGACGAAGGGCGCTAGGCGACCAACTGTCCCCGCTGCGGCATCCCGGTGATTCCGGTGTTGCCGAGCGGCCGCACTCGGTGCCGGTCGTCTGTCGGGTCCCCCGTCGATGCGACGGTGCGACCACTGCCAACACATGGGACGAGTGCCATATGTCGCGACGTGCCGGGAACAAGTACGTCCAATGGCATTAGCCTGCCGGAGACTTCAGGCGGTTGGGGGACTTTCTCCATTCTCGAGTCTCAGGTCGGCGGGCTCTGATATATGGGGCCCTTGCTGCCGGCGGACGCTTGGTTCGGACCATCCCGCTGGGTGGGATGTCGCCCTGCGAGGTCCGTCACAGTGGGTGCATGGCCGTCACGCCGAGTTAGAGGCACGATGGTTGACGCCTTACACCGCTAGGCCGTTTCGTTTGGATCACCTGGCGGACCAGAGGAAGATGTCCGCGACGTGCAGTCCAGCCAGGTAGATGACCGCTGTCTTTTCGTAGCGGGTGGCGATGCCTCGCCATTGCTTCAAGCGGTTGATGCAGCGTTCGACGGTGTTGCGCTGCTTGTACGCCTCGCGGTCGAAGGCGGGTGGCCTGCCGCCCCGGCTGCCGCGCCGCAGCCGGTGACCGCGTTGATCGGCCGGAACGGGGATGACCGCCCGGATACCGCGCTTGCGCAGGTGCTCGCGGATCGCGCGGGAGGAGTACGCCTTATCGGCCAGGACCACGTCCGGCCTGGTGCGGGTTCGTCCTCGCCGTCGAGGGACGCGGAGGCGGGCCATGACGTGGGTGAAGGCGGGTGCGTCGCCGGCCTGTCCGGCGGTGAGCACGAAGGCCAGGGGCCGGCAGTGGGCATCGGAGGCCAGGTGGATCTTTGTGGTCAGTCCGCCGCGGGACCGGCCGATGGCATGGTCTGCCGGTTCGCCGGCTGGGGCCCTCTTTTGCGGGCTCCGGCCGCGTGTTGGTGTGCGCGCACGATGGTGGAGTCCACCGAGACTGCCCAGTTGAGGTCGTCGTCGGCCTGTGCGATCAGCGCGGTGAACACCCGCTCCCACGTGCCGTCGATGGCCCACATCCGCAGCCGGTTGTAGACGCCTCGCCAGTTGCCGTACTTCTCCGGGAGGTGGATCCACTGCGATCCGGTCTGGAACTTCCAGGCGATCGCGTCGATCACTTCTCGGTGGTCCTGCCACCGGCCACCCCGCCGTGGCGTCCGATCTGGGAGTAACGGCTCGATTCGCGCCCACTGCGCGTCAGTCAACGGCACACACGAACAACGACTGGCGGGGCTGGTTGGAACGGCGCCGCTGTCAGGCGGTCGGCCCAGTGCGGAGTCGCCGCGCGTCCCGCACGAGCGTGTACGAAGCGCTGAGGAAGATCACGGCTCCAGCCACGAGCCAGAGAATCGAAGCCCCAGAGCGGTACTCACGAACGGCGACAACGAGCAGCACCATGCTGGCAAGGACGCCGACGGCCGAGATCAGAGCGCTGATGCGGTGAGTCACATGGACATCATCAACGATGACCTCGGCCAGCGGAAGTGATCCAAACGAACCGGCCTAGGTCAGCATGGGGTGTGACGCTCGGGTGCGGGATGTCCTGACGTTCCATCGACAGTCAGGGAAGGGAAGACTCTGCTGCAAGTTTTGGTCGGCCCTCGCCGGGAGCCCACGGGCTTGCCGCTGGTTGCAGCACACTTCGCTTGACACGTGGCCGAGTGCGGATGCCGCATCACCGGTACAAGGCGCTGACGATGTCTTCGATTCGTTCGGCCGCATCATCGACCTCTTCATGTTCCCAGACGCGGACGACGGCCCAACCCGCTTCCTTGAGAGCTATGTTGGTTGTAGCGTCGCGCTCTCGGTTGGCTTGGATTTTCTCCTGCCATTTCTGGCCCTGCTTCTTGGCCGGTCGATAGTGTTGAGGGCAGCCGTGCCAAAAGCAACCGTCAACAAAGACAGCCACCTTCGCCTTCGGGAAAACGACGTCAGCGGTTCGACGCAGATTCGGCAACGGACGGATGCCTACGCGATACCGCAAACCCCTGCGATGGAGCGCCGATCGCAACAAGAGCTCTGGCTTGGTGTCCTTGCCCTTGTTCGCCGTCATGACCGCCCGGACGGACATCGAGCTAGCGGAGGAGTTCTCGGGAATCGGTTCGTCGACGACCATTCCGGCCTCGCGTGCCTCGCTCCAGGCGGCGGCGAGATTGGCTGCGCGGGTGGGTCCATCGACGTCGCAGACGTAGCGCTCCTCGGTGTTGCCACTGACCGACCACCGTAGATATGCCCGGATACGTCGAGTGCTTCGATAAAGTCGGAGCAGGATTGATGCCCGCGCGTATCGGCCTTCCCCGAGCGGCACTGCACGGCGATAGCGTCCACCTGCCGCTTTGTCCTGCTCTGCTGTCCGTTTGTCCCGAGACAGGCCCGGCCGCGGTTTGTACGCATTCTCCGGCGGCAGTCGATCGTTCCACCCCCGTTGTTTCACGACCGCCGCCGGAGTCACGGCTTCCCGCCGGACTGCTGCAAGGCACCGACGGAACGGAGCGCGTTGCCCACAGCGTTCGCGAAGGTCGCGCCGAGCTTCACGGGCACGGCGTTGCCGAGCTGCCGCATCTTTTCCCCACGTGGGCCAGCAAGCTGCCACTCATCGGGAAAAGTCATGACGCGGGCGGTCTCACGCACGGTCATGTAGCGATATCCCGTGCCGTTGAACGTAGGGTCATCCATCTGCATGACCGACTCGCCACCAGGGACACCATGCACCCCTGCCTTGACGGTTTTGGCCGGCCGATCAAGAAGGTTCGGAGTATGCCCGGTGTAGACGCGGGCCCCGGGCCAGCCGAAATGATCAGAGACTTCGCCCACTTGAAGCTTGTTCTCAACGGCGTCGACCTCGATGAACTGCAAAGGGCGTCCCTCGAACTCATCAATGCCCTGGATGGCGTCGCGCAATGTGCGCCAAGGCTGGAGTTCCAGCTTCTTCTTGGTCTTGTGGTCGTCGTAGTCGAGTTTCGGTAGATTCGCGATGGTGCGAGCCTTGGCGTCGTCGTCGACGTAGTCGTGCCGGTTCCAGTACTCCCCACCCTCACGCATGGAGTGGATCAGCGCCTCGTCGGAATGAGTCTGCTTGGGTTCGAATCCGTTCCAGGTTTCCTCGTCGACGCCGAGGTCGGCACGGAAGGCGACGATGATCACGCGCTGTCGGATCTGAGGGACCCCGAAGTCCGCCGCGTTCACTGGGATGTGCTTGACGAAGTAGCGCTCCGAGGGCGGCACTTCGTCGTTGGCGAGTTTCTTCTTCAGGATGTCGTTGTGATCCTCCCACGATGTGCCAGCCTTGCGCTTCTCGAAGGGAAGGCGCAGTTCGTTGAGGATGTACTCGAAGTAGGGCTCGAAGGAGGGACGCAAGAGACCGCGAACGTTCTCGCAGATGACCGCCTTTGGCTTCATCTCGCGAATGGCGCGAAACATCTGAGGGAACATGTTCCGCTCGTCTTCCATGCCCTTGTGCGCGCCGCCGAGACTGAACGGCTGGCAAGGCGGACCCCCAGCCAGGATGTCAACCTTTCCGTCGAGAGCCTTGAAGTCGTCGACGAGATCGCGGACATCGCCAGGCTTGACTGGCCACTTTCCGCCCTCTGGAGTGGGGTTGGTCTGAAGCGTCTCGATCGCCCGCTTGGCGTACTCATTCACGAGCAGTGGACGGAAGCCGGCGGCGTGTACGCCCATGGCGAGACCCCCACCGCCAGCGAACAGCTCGACGCAGGTGCCTACCTGGGGATGCTTGATTCGCAGCTCAGACATGAGGGAACTATACCGCGGAGCTAGCGATCATCGACGCGCGTTGAGGGAACACGCATCATGCCCCCCGGGCTCACCGGTTAGAGTGACGGCGATCACTCCGGGAAGGGAGTCGCGACGGTGCCGTTGGGGAACCACGCTGAGTTCAAGTTGAGCATCACCAAGGCCCTTGGTGATCAATTGGCTGCAGACCTGGAAGCGCTCGCGCCAGCCCCACTCACCGAGGCTAACCTTCGCCTCCTGCCTCCACACAAGGGTGTTTACCAACTGCGCCGAGGAAAGGAACTGCTTTATGTAGGAAAGGCCGAGGTCACCCTGCCCCAGCGCCTTGGGAAGCATCTGCGGAAGCTGAGTGGCCGCGAGGGGATTCGGTTGGAAGAGATCTCCTTTACGGCGCTTTCGGTCGACGAAGACTTTTCCGCAGTTGCCCCTGAAAAGCTCCTGATCGACAGGTTTCAGAGCGCTGGTGAGGCGCCGTGGAATGAAAACGGGTTCGGCATCAATGATCCGGGTGATAAGCGGGATACCACGGTGTTTGCGAGCGATCATTTTGATCAGCTCTATCCGGCGAATCTCAATTGGGTGATACGCGACCTCGCCCTTGGGGGCCAGAACCTGCGCCCGCTACTGAAGAACGTGAAGACGCAGCTTCCCTATACATTTCGCTACGCCTATTATCGGACTGCCGCCGAGAAATTCTATGAGCGATTTGATGTGACCATCGACCGCCCCGAGATGACGGCGCACGAGTTCTTCCTCTTCCTTAGTGCGACTCTGCCAGGCGACTGGCAGATCATGGCTCTGCCGGGCTACGCGGTCATGTATCCGAAGGAGCTGCGCTCAGAGAGTGCACGCAAGTACTACATCTCCGGTGAGGAATACGCTCCTGAGGATCTGGCCTAGGGCATGCACGCTAATAGGTCCTGGTCAGATGAGCGGAATGTCAGGGGCCGTTTATGACACGCGCGATTGAGCTCGTCAATTACCGACGTTCTCATGTCAGGGGCCGGGGCAATTGCCAAGGGCGGCAATCCACCGTCCGATCCCATTACTCGACCTAGCTTCCATCCCGTCTGCCGTCGACCCACACATCGTGGACCACGGCTGCTCGGCTCTGCCTGGGTCGACGGTAGACGGGAGGGAGCACCCCGCGCACGCCACACTCGGCCGGCACACGCGAACGGCGCCCCGCCATCTCGGAGCCTGAGCGCCCCCGCCGGAGGCATGTTCTGACCGGAGTACTCCGTGTCCAGCTCTCTACTCATGGGCCGTAGCCTGCTGCGGCCCCAGGGGTCCGGCCCCGGCGCCGAAGGCGCAGAGGGGTCGGGCCCCAGGGGCCAGCCGCGCTTGCGCGGGCACTTGATGAAGTAGGGAAACTCTTACCGCGCTACCGGCTGGGGGCCGTGAAAGTCTCGGCGCTTGCGGCGATGCGCCTGGATATGGCCTCCAAGGAGCACTCGATCCGGGCGTTGGCCTCTGGGGCGAAGTCTCTGATCTCGCTGGCCGTGTCGAGGTCGTCGGAAGGTATGAAGCTCCAATCGTTCTCCGCGACGCTCCACCCAGCCTCCACCTCGGCGTTGTGGCCGTCCGTGGACGATACGCGGAGCCAGGCCGTGCACTCGTCGGAGAAGCCGTAGGGCAGGTAGGCAGTGCCTCTGGTGCCCTTCGGCTCGTCGACCTGGCTTTTCCATTGCTCCAGGAGGCGTGCCAGGTTTGCCCTGAGGTCTGGTGAAGCCGTGGGGAGTCGTCGATGTCGAGGCAGTACGAATCGTAGGTGTGGCGGTACAGCCGCAGGCGCCAACTTCTGTAAAGGTGGAGATCGTTGTGCATCGGACGTGAGGGCCCGCTTCGTCCAGGGCTTCTAGGAGATGGATCGCGTGGACCGTGGCCATTCGGTCGGTGCTCTCGGCCTGGGTGAGCCGCTTGACCGCAGTTGGAGTCTGAGGACGTTGGTTCCTCGCCGCCTGTGGTCTTACAGCGGAGCACCTTCAGCCACATGGACCGGCTGCTGAAGAGGCGGTCCGGTCCCCTGACCGTTGCCGTTGATGTCAGGCGTCGATGGCAAAGGCCACACCTAAACGTTTAGGTGTGGCCTTTGGTCTTGTGCCCCCGGCAGGATTCGAACCTGCGACACCCGCTTTAGGAGAGCGGTGCTCTATCCCCTGAGCTACGAAGGCGTGGCGTGCCGCCCGTGGAGTGGTACGCCGCCGTCAGTGTAGCGGGTGGGGGCGGGCGGGTGAGGGGGTTGTCCCGGCGGCCCCGGGAGGGGTGGGGCCGGGCAGGGCGACCGGCGGGCGGGTCTGGTCGCTTCGGGAGGCGGCGCCGCTCGCGGTCTCCTTGTGGTGTGGCGTTGGGCCCGGGTCTCCGGGGGTCGTGCCGGTGAGGCGGTGCGTCACTTCGGCCCCGACCGGTTGCCTCCGGATCGCACTCGCCACCGCCGCGGTCCCCGGCCGCGGGGTTGACCCCCGGGAGGGTGGCGCATAGCGTCGCCCGCTGGGGTAAGCAAGCGCTCAGGAGGTCCTCGTGATGGTGTCCGGTGGGCAGGCGGGGGAAGCGCGGTTGACCGCGCCCGGGGCGCCCTTCGCCGTCGAGGGCGGGGTCTACGCCGGCGGGCCCCGCACCCTGCGGGAGTTCGTCGAGGTCACCTGGGCCTACGGGGACCGGGTGTTCCTCGTGTCCGAGAGCGGGCGGACGACCTATCGGGAGTTCTTCGACGCCGCTTGCGGGCTCGCGCGCACGCTCGTCGGGGAGTACGGGCTGCGGCCCGGGGACCGGGCCGTCGTCGCCATGCGCAACCTTCCCGAGTGGCAGGTCGCCTTCTGGGCCGCGCAGCTCGCCGGGCTCGTCGCCGTACCCCTCAACGCCTGGTGGACCGAGGACGAGTTCGCGTACGCCCTCGACGACTGCGCGCCGGGCGTGCTCCTCGTCGACGGCGAGCGGGTCGGGCGGGTCCGGGCCTGGGCCCGGCGGAACCGTGTGCCCGGGATCGTCTTCCAGGGGGAGGGAGAGGCGGAGGACGGGTTCGTCGCCTACGCCGTCGACGACGATCCGCTCCTCGGGCCTCCGGTCGTCGACGTCCTGCCCGAGCACGACGCCACCATCCTCTACACCTCCGGCACCACGGGCCGCCCCAAGGGCGCCGTCGCCACCCACCTCGCGCAGGCCGGGGCCGCCATGAACCCCCGGTACTTCGCCGCGGCGGCGGCCCTCGCGCGGGGGGACGTGCCCGGGGCCGGGCCCGCGCCCGTCTCGCTGACCACGTTCCCCTTCTTCCACGTCGCCGCCTTCACCTCCTTCTACGCCGTGATGGCCGCCGGCGGCACCCTGGTCATGATGCGGAAGTGGGACGCGGGCCGGGCTCTCGAACTGATCCGCGAGCATCGCGTGACCCACTACGCCGGCGTGCCCACCACCGCGCTCCAGCTGCTCGACCTCGCCCGCTCCACCGCCGACCCGCTGGAGAGCCTCACCCTGCTCAGCACCGGGGGCGCCGCCGCCCCGCCCGGCATCGTCGCCGGGATCAGCGCCGGGTACGGGGAGCGCGTCGAGCCCCGCAACGGCTACGGGCTCACGGAGACCAGCGGCGGGGTGCTGTCCAACGTCGGCGCCGAGTACCGCGCCCACCCCGGGAGCGTCGGGCGCCCCTCGCCCGCCACCGAGGTGCGGATCGACCGGCCCGACGCGGACGGCGTGGGTGAGCTGTGGCTGCGCGGGCAGTCGTTGATCCGGGGGTACTGGCGCAACGAGGCCGCCACCCGCGCCGCCTTCAACGACGACGGCTGGTTCAGGACCGGAGACCTCGCCCGGGTCGACGCGGACGGCCGGGTCAGCATCGTCGACCGGCTCACCGACATGGTGATCCGCGGCGGCGAGAACGTGTACTGCGTCGAGGTCGAGGCGGTTCTGCAGGAGCACCCGGACGTCGTCGACGCCGCCGTCCTCGGCGTCCCCCATCCCCTGTGGGGGGAGGAGGTCGTCGCCGTCGTCCGGCTGCGGCCCGGCGCCCGTCCCCGTCCCGACGCCCGTCCAGGCACCCAGGCCCCCGGCGTCGACACCGAGCGGCTTCGGGAGCACGTAGGGGCTCGTCTCGCCGCGTTCAAGGTGCCCGCCCGGATCGTCGTACGGGAGGAGGAGCTGCCCCGGAACCCGACCGGGAAGGTCCTCAAGCGGGAGTTGCGGGAGGCGCTGCTCAACTCCGGGTGATGCGCACCCGGTAGCGGCCGTTCGCGTCCTCGTCGAGCACCTCGATCCGGATGCCGTTGGCGCGGTCCGTGAACGTCTCGCCGGGCTGGTACGGGGCGTCCGACAGCTCCGCGTGGACGTTGGCGCGTCGGGTGCAGCCGCCGCTGGCGCGTTCGCTGTCCGACACGGTGACGGGGCCGTGGCCGGTGTCCACGTCGGACTCCACCCGGTAGACGAGGACGCCCGGTTCGCACACCGCCTCGTCGTTGCCGTCCTGGCTGCGGACCTCGACCGCGTACCCGGAGGTGTCGGAGAGCGGGACGACCGCGAGCTTGGGGCCGCCCGTGACGGCGAGCGGGGTGAGGGTGTGGTCGGCTGTGCCGGGGCGGGACGCGCAGCCGACCTGGTCGTTGTCGAGCCAGCCCAGCTTCCACTTGTGCCAGGCGAGGAAGTCGTTGTTGGCTCCCCAGTCCTCGGACATGATGTCCCAGTGCCCGACGGTCCCGCCGCCGTCCGCGGTGTACAGGTCGGGCAGGCCGAAGACGTGCCCGTTCTCGTGCGGCAGGACCCGGTAGCCGGTCTCGGCGAAGCTGCCCGAGCCGTCGTCCTGGCGGCTGTAGACGAAGGACGTGTTGGCGAGCGGCACGCCGTCGGCGTAGGGGGCGTCGTCGTTGCCCGAGAACGTCACGGACAGGACGGTGTCGAGGGCGGAGGGCCCGGCGTTCGGCGTGACCAGGACGTTGACCAGGTCGTAGGCGCTGAAGTCCACCTTCGGGTCGGCCGCCGTCACGATGTCCTCGACGAGGGAGCGGTAGCCGGGTTCGTACGGTGCGCCGCGCTCGATCCCGTACGCGGAGAAGGTTTTGGGCATCCGCAGCCAGTCGGGTATCGGGGTCTCGGCCTTGTACGTCAGGCGCCCGTACGAGCTGGTGCGGAACCAGTCGGCGGTCTGCGGGAAGAATTCGCGGAAGCGGCCCATCGCCGTGCCGTCCCCCGGTACGTCGGGGAAGTCGACCATCAGGGTGAGGGCCCTGACCTGGCCCGTGGAGCGCACGTAGCCGGGGGCCGTGGGCAGCCCCTCCGACATCTGCACCCCCATCGTGGTGGCGATGCGGCACGGTCCGAGCTGGGCGGCGCCGGGAACGGTGGCCACGGGGCCGGCGGAGGCGGGGGCCGGCCCGGGGAGGGTGGTGCTCGCGGAGGCGAGCAGGGTGAGGGAGAGCGCCGTGGTCGCGGCCAGGGCGACGGTTCTGGGTATCCGTCGGCGGGAGTGCTGCATACGGGCGCCTCTCCGGTGGGGGCAGGTCGGCGGCACGGGCCCTCTCCGGTCTCGCGGGGCCGCGCTGTGCGATTCAGCCTGTGACGAGGTGTTCGGGTGCGCGCGCCGGGTGGCCCGATCGTGGGTATTCCGCCTCCCCGCCCGTCCGGGACCGCGGGTCGTCGGCGGGTGCCGGACGGCTGGGTATGCCACCCCCGGCTCCACCTGTGACCGGGGTCACAGGCAGGAGGGGAAATAACCGGGGAGCGCGTCCCCGTTTACGCCTGTGTTCGAAGAAGTGGGGAGTCCTTCCCCGGATACCGGGAAATTCCCTCCCGGATGTACGAGACGACTGTCAGGAGGCCGTGGCGTGACCCGTACCGCCGACACCGCGCCCGCCCGTCGGGTACCCCGCCCGCGCGCCGACGCCCTGCGCAACCGCGAGCGGATCGTGACGGCGGCTCGCGAGATGTTCGTCGAGTTCGGCCCCCAGGTGCCGTACGACGAGGTCGCGCGCCGGGCCGGCGTCGGCAACGCCACCCTCTACCGGAACTTCCCCGAGCGCACCGACCTCGTCCACGAGGTCGTCCTCTCGATCATGGGCCGTGTCACCGGGATCGCCGTACGGGCCGCCGAGGAGGAGGCCGACACCTTCGCCGCACTCCGGCGCTTCACCCACGCCGCCGCCGACGAACGCATCGGCGCCCTGTGCCCGATGCTCGACGGCGCCTTCGACAGTGAGCACCCCGAGCTGACCGTCGAGCGGGAACGCCTGGAGGAGGCCGTCCAGGCGCTCGTCGACCGCGCCCAGCGGTCCGGCCGGCTCCGGTCCGACGTCGGCGTCGGGGACCTGATGGTGGCGGTCTCCCAACTGACCCGCCCGCTGCCGGGAACGGCCTGCGGCACCACCTTCGACCAGTTCGTCCACCGTCATCTGCAACTGTTCCTCGACGGCCTGGAGGCGCCCGCGCGCTCCGAGCTGCTCGGGTCGCCCGCCACCCTCGAGGACCTGAGGCGCGACTCCCGCCCGTCGTGACCGCCTTCGGGGCCTCGACCCCCCTGACGTGACCCGCGTTCCCTCACCCGTATCTCCGCACCCGCAGCTCCTCCGTCCGCCTTCCCTTCGCCCGCTTTCCCTCCGTCCGCCTTCCCTTCGCCCTTTTTCACCCCGTACGTGCCAAGAGGTGGCTACACCCATGCCGAAAATCCCCGACCACACCGTGACCCACGCCGACCCGGGCCGCTGGAAAGCGCTCGTCTTCATCGCCCTCGCCCAGCTGATGGTCGTGCTCGACGCGACGATCGTGAACATCGCCCTGCCGTCCGCGCAGCAGGACCTCGGCATCTCCGACGGCAACCGGCAGTGGGTCATCACCGCCTACGCCCTCGCCTTCGGCGGTCTGCTCCTCTTCGGCGGCCGTATAGCCGACCTGTGGGGCCGCAAGCGCACCTTCGTCGTCGGCCTGATCGGCTTCGCCGCCGCCTCCGCCCTCGGTGGCGCCGCGAGCGGCGAGGCCATGATGCTCGGGGCCCGCGCGCTCCAGGGCGCCTTCGGCGCGCTCCTCGCGCCCGCCGCGCTCTCGCTGCTCGCCGTGACCTTCACCGACGCCAAGGAGCGTGCCAAGGCCTTCGGCATCTACGGCGCGATCGCCGGCGGCGGCGGCGCCGTGGGCCTGATCCTCGGCGGCTTCCTCACCGAGTACCTGAACTGGCGCTGGACCTTCTACGTCAACATCCCGTTCGCGATCGTCGCCGCCGTCGGCGCGTACCTCGTCATCCGTGAGCCCGCGGGCGGCCGCAACCGCTCCCCGCTCGACGTCCCCGGCGTGATCCTGTCCACCCTGGGCCTCGTCGCGCTCGTGTACGGCTTCACCCGCGCCGAGTCCGAGGGCTGGAGCGACGCCGGCACGATCGGCATGTTCGTGAGCTCGGTGGTGCTCCTCGGCGTCTTCGTCCTCGTCGAGGCGCGTGTGAAGGCCCCGCTGCTGCCGCTGCGCGTCCTGACCGACCGTAACCGCGGCGGTGTCTACCTGTCGCTCGGTCTCGCCGTCATATCGATGTTCGGCCTCTTCCTCTTCCTGACGTACTACCTCCAGGTCGTGAAGGGCTACTCGCCGGTCATGACGGGCTTCGCGTTCCTGCCCATGATCGTGGGCATGATCATCGGTTCGACCCAGATCGGTACGCGCCTGATGACCCGGGTCCCGCCGCGGCTGCTCATGGCCCCCGGTTTCCTGACCGCGGGCGTCGGCATGCTGCTGCTCACGCAGCTGGAGATCGACACCTCGTACGCCGGTCTGATCCTGCCCGCCCAGCTGCTGCTCGGCCTGGGCATGGGCACGGCGTTCATGCCGGCCATGTCGCTCGCGACGCTCGGTGTGGACCCGCGGGACGCCGGCGTGGCCTCCGCGATGGTCAACACCTCGCAGCAGGTCGGCGGCGCCATCGGTACGGCCCTGCTCAACACGATCGCCGCCTCGGCGACGACCGCGTACCTGACCGACAACGCGGCCGGCGCGACCACCCCGGCCGGTCAGAGGCTGCTCCAGCTCCAGGGCATGGTCGAGGGCTACACCGCGGCGATCTGGTGGGCCGTCGGCATCCTGGTCGTCTCGGCCGCGATCGCCTTCGTCCTGATCAACACCGGGAAGCCGGACATGGGGGCCGTCGCCGGATCGGGCGAGGGTGCGGACGACGAGCTGAAGGTGCCGGTCATCGTCCACTGACCGCAGCCCTGGGACCGGGGGATCCCACGCTCGGGGTCGGGTGATCCCGGCCTCGGGGTCGGGCCCGCCCTGGTTCCCCCCCCGGGGGTCCGCCCTGGCCTCCCAGGGGGCCCGCCCTGGTTCCGACCCCGCCCCGGACCCCGACGCCTGCCCTGGTCCCGCGAGCCGTGTGCTCAGCGGAGCCAGGGCAGGTCCGCGTCCGGGTCCTGGGGTTCGAGGCCCTCCGCCATGATCCGCATGATCGCGCCGAGCTGTTCCACCTGCTCGGCGGAGAGCCGGTCGAAGAGAGCCTGGCGTACGGCCGCCACATGGCCCGGCGCGGTCCGGCGCAGGACCTCCGTCCCCTCGTCGGTCAGCAGGGCGAACTGCCCGCGCTTGTCGGAGGGGCAGTCCTCGCGCCGCACCCACCCGTTCTTCTCCAGACGGGCGACCGCGTGGGAGAGCCGGGAGCGGGTGATCTTGGCGCTCTTGGCCAGTTCCGTCATCCGGAGGCGGCGGCGGGGGGCCTGGGAGAGCTGGACGAGCAGTCCGTAGTAGATGTGCGGCATTCCGGCGTCGCGCTGCAACTGGCGGTCGAGGTGGTCCTCCAGGAGCGTGGTGGCGTGCAGGTACGCGCGCCAGACGTGCTGTTCCTCGTCGCTGAGCCAGCGGGGTGCGGTCATGTCTCCCATGGTTTCCATCGTACGACTCGTCCTTGAAAGTTGAACTATGTAGTTCTATGCTGCATGGCAGGGGGAGCTTGAAGTTTCAATCACCACATCGGTTGCCGGAGGTCGTCGCCATGGACGCCACGCTCGCCCGTATGCCCGCCCTCTACCTGTCCCACGGCGCCCCGCCCCTCGCCGACGATCCCCTCTGGCCCGGCCAGCTCGCCGCCTGGTCCGCGGACCTCCCGCGCCCCACGGCGATCCTCATGGTCTCCGCCCACTGGGAGGAGGCCCCGCTCGCGCTCGGCGCCGTCGAGACCGTCCCCCTCGTGTACGACTTCTGGGGCTTCCCCGAGCACTACTACCGGGTCCGGTACGAGGCTCCCGGCGCGCCCGCCCTCGCCGACGCCGTCCGCAAGCTGCTCCGCGCGCCGGGGACGCCCGTGCAGGACATCCCCGACCGGGGCCTCGACCACGGCGCCTACGTGCCGCTCGTCGAGATGTTCCCGGACGCCGACATCCCCGTACTCCAGATCTCCCTGCCCACCCTCGACCCGCGCCGGCTCATGGACATCGGGCGCAGGCTCGCCCCGCTGCGCGACGAGGGCGTCCTCATCGTGGGCAGCGGCTTCTTCACCCACAACCTCGCCGCGCTCCGTCACCCCGGCGGCGGGGTGCCGGGCTGGTCCGCCGAGTTCGACGCGTGGGGCCGGGAGGCCCTCGCCGCGCACGACGTCGACGCCCTGCTCGACTTCGCGCACGCCTCGCCCGCCGGCCGCCTCGCCCACCCGCGTACGGAACACTTCGCGCCGCTCTTCGTGACCCTGGGCGCCGCGGACGCGGCCGGCGACCTCGACGCGCAGCGGTCGGTGATCGACGGGTTCTGGATGGGGCTCGCGAAGAGGTCCCTGCAGTTCGGCTGAACTCGCGCGGGCGGGCCCCCGGTCCGCCCCGCCGCCTGACGACGCGGCGGGTCCCCCGGCCCACCCGTAGCCTTCTGCCGCGGCGGGCCTCCCGGCCCACCCGCAGTCTCTGCCGCGCTTCACAACACCGGCGGGTTCAGCTCGACCGACCGGACCGCCGCCGCGAGCGCGAACGGGTCGGCCACGTCGAGCGCCGTGTCGGTGAACTTGATCGTGTGGTCGTCGCCGTGCGCCGCCGCCCGCTCGAAGACCTCCTCGGGGGTGAGGGACGTGGGCGCGTGGGGCGCCGCCTCCACCGGCGTGTACGCGGCGGTCACCGCGGCCGACGCCGTCCACGCCGCCGCCAGGCTCGGCGCCCACAGCTCGCGGGGGAGCGCGGGCAGGGCGCGCAGCACCGCGTTCGGCGCGGTCGCCGCGTGCACCAGCATGATCGGCTCGCCATGGCCGTGCGTCGCGTACCGGTGCGTCGAGGCCGTCACCAGCTCCACGAGCCGCGCCCGTGCCGTGTCCGGGTCCGGCGCCGTCCCCCACACCGGGAACCCCGTCAGCAGGGCGAGCCGCGCCCGCATCCCGCCGTCCTGCTCGGGAATCGGCGGTACGGCGTCCAGGGCGGCCGCCGCCGTGGGTGCCGGGGCCAGCGGGGTGAGCGCCGGAAGCGGCTGGTGGCGGGCCGCCCAGTAGCCGAGGGCGTGCGCGAGTTCGGCGCGGCGCGGGGCCGTCTCCGCCTCGGGGGACGTCAGGAGGGTGCGTACGGCGTGTCCGGTACGGATCACGGGATGCGTCGCCCCGCCCGCGATCCCGGGCAGCAGCCGGGGCCACCACTCGGCGAGGACCTCCCGCCAGGGGCGCCCGTCGAGTTCGCGCCCGAAGAAGCGGGTCCAGTCGGTGATCCGGGCCGGGTCGCCGAGCGCCTCGTGCCAGTCGCCGGCCGTGACGGGACGGGAGGGGGAGGGCGGCTCCTCCAGTTTGTGGGCGTAGCGATCCAGCCACCGGTGCACGGCCGGGGCCTGGCCGCGGTGGACCAGGGCCTCGACGGCCATCGGGGCGTGATTGGTGAGCCAGCCGTTGCGCTCGGGGCCGGTGGTGTGGAGGCGTTCGAGGGCTTCGTCCAGGATGCCGGTGGTGTCGCTCATGCCGAGGACGCTAGGGCGGGGGACGGCTGCCACGTAACGGGCGCGGGACCTAGTCCGCGAGGCGGAGGGCGACCCGGACCCCGGCGTGGGGAGCAGGCAACCCGCTGACCCGTCCGGGCGTCTGGAGAGACGGCGGCGCATGTGATCGCGGTCTCACCGACAGTGTGGTCGGCCTCCCCGCGAGCGGCGCCGCATCACCCGCCGTGCCCGGTCTGACCTGCGCCTCCGTGGGTTCCGGCGCCCTGCCCGAAGGGGCGGTGGCCGCGCAGGATACTGCATGATCTCGAAAATCCATGTGCCGCGTGGGAATTCTGTCCTGATTCCAGTCGTTGTTTCCGTCGGATGCAGGGCACCCGTAAGGGTGTCGCGACCTACTCAGCAAGGGAGCTCGCATGGCAACCCGTGCCGTCGCCCGTCGTCAGACCTCCGCCAAGAGCGGGGCCGCACGGGCAAGCAGCGTTCGCGCCGTGGGCGGGGAGATCGCCGACCGCGACCTGGTCGGCATGTACCTCGACGAGATCGCGCGCACGCCCCTGCTCGACGCCGCCAAGGAGGTCGAGCTCTCCCAGACGATCGAGGCGGGTGTGTACGCCCGGCAGGTCCTGGACGGCGAGGTGCAGACCGAGGCCGGCGGGGCGAGCCGCGAGGAGCTCGAAGCGCTGGTCGCCGAGGGCGAACGTGCCAAGGACCTCTTCATCAAGTCCAACCTGCGGCTCGTGGTGGCCGTGGCCCGCCGCTATCCGCGCAGCGGGCTGCCGCTCCTCGACCTGATCCAGGAGGGGAACGCGGGCCTGGTGCGCGCGGTCGAGAAGTTCGACTACGCGAAGGGCTTCAAGTTCTCCACGTACGCGACGTGGTGGATCCGCCAGGCCATCACCCGCTCCATCGCGGACCAGTCCCGCACGATCCGGCTCCCCGTCCACCTCGTGGAGGAGCTCGGCCGGATCCGGCGGGTGCAGCGCGAGTTCAACCGCGAGAACGGCCGGGAGCCCGAGCCCGCGGAGATCGCCAAGGAGCTCGGTTCGACCCCCGAGCGGGTCATCGACGTCCTGGACTGGGCGCGTGACCCGGTCTCGCTGAACATGTCGGTGGACGACCAGGGCGAGACGCAGTTCGGCGACCTCCTGGAGGACACGTCGGCAATCTCCCCGGAGCAGTCGGTGCTCACGCTGCTGCGCAGCGAGGAGCTCGACGACCTCATCGGCAAGCTCGACCACCGGACGGCGTCGATCATCCGCATGCGGTACGGCATCGAGGACGGCCGCGAGCGGACCCTGACGGAGGTCGGCAAGCAGCACGGCCTGACGAGGGAGCGGATCCGCCAGATCGAGAAGCACGCCCTGCTCGAACTCAAGAGGATGGCCCGCGACACCGGCTTCGACGCGGTGGCCTGACGAGGTCCGTGGACCCGCGCCCGGCGAGGCGCCGGAACCGGGGCCCGGTGAGGTTCCGGATGGGCCCCGCGAGGTCCCGTAACCCGGGCCCGGTGAGGTTCCGGGATCCGGGGGCCCGCGAACTCCCGGGGTCCCCGGGTTCCTCACTCCCGCGTCGACGCCGCGAGGCGGCTCGCCAGGTCCTCCACGTAGGAGTGGAGGGCGGCGGGGCCGTGGATCGTGAAGGGGGCGTCCACCAGAGCCAGGCGGAGGGCGAGCCACTCGACCGAGTCCGTCGCACGGGTGCGGAGACGGCAGGTGGTGGGCCCCGTCGCCGTGGGCACGAGGTGGGAGGGGAGGCGCGCGGTGACGAAGTCGGCCGGGGCCTCGAAGGACACGTCGAGGTCCACTTCGGACTGGGCGCGGGACATGGAGCGCAGCAGGAGCTGCGCCGCGTCCCCGGCCGGCAGCTCGCGCGGGGTGAAACGGGCCCCGGTGGCGAGCGGTTCGCTCACCCGGTCGACGCGGAAGGTGCGCCAGTCCTCGCGCCCGAGGTCGTACGCCACGAGGTACCAGCGGTGGCCGGTGGAGACCAGCCGGTAGGGCTCGACCAGGCGTTTCGTCTCCGCGCCGTCGCCCGCCCGGTAGCCGAAGCGGAGCTTCTCCCGGCCGGTGACCGTGCCCGCGAGGGCGGTGAGCGTGGCCGGGGCGACCGTGGCCCCGTCGCCGCGCGTCAGCGGGATCGTGGCGTTCTGGAGGGTGGAGACCCGGTGCCTGAGGCGCGCGGGCAGGACCTGTTCCAGCTTCGCCAGGGCTCGTACGGACGCCTCCTCGACGCCCTCGATCGCGTGCCCGGCCCCGGCCCGCAGGCCGACCGCGATGGCGACGGCCTCCTCGTCGTCGAGCAGGAGCGGCGGCATGGCGCTGCCCGCGACGAGCCGGTAGCCGCCGACCGCGCCGAGCGTCGCCTCCACGGGGTAGCCCAGGTCACGGAGCCGGTCGATGTCCCGGCGGATGGTGCGCGGGGAGACCGAGAGCCGTTCGGCGAGTTCGCTTCCGGGCCACTCGCGCGGGGTCTGGAGGAGCGAGAGCAGATTCAGGAGTCGTGCCGGGGTGTCCGTCATGTCTTCCAGGATGCGGCCGATCTAGGTCACGAGCTGACCTAGATGACTTCTATCTTCTTCGTATGAGTTCACACGACGCCGTCACGGACGCGGCCCCCACCGACACGAACGGCAAGCGGCGCTGGATCGCCCTCGCCATCGTCATGACCGCCGCCTTCATGGACCTGGTCGACGCCACGATCGTCAACATCGCGATCCCCAGCATCGAGCGGGACCTCGGCGCCACCTTCGGGGCCATCCAGTGGATCACCGCCGGGTACGCCCTCGCTTTCGCGGCGGGCCTGATCACCGGCGGCCGGCTCGGTGACATCTACGGACGCAAGCGCCTCTTCCTCCTGGGCACGGCGGGCTTCACCGTCGCGTCCGCGCTCTGCGGCTTCGCCGCCAACCCGGAGATGCTGGTCGCCTCCCGGCTCCTCCAGGGCGCGGCGGCCGCGATGATGGTGCCGCAGGTCCTGTCGATCATCCACGTCACGTTCCCGGCGCACGAGCGCGGCAAGGTCTTCGGGATGTTCGGCGCGATCATCGGCCTGGGCGCGGTCTCGGGACCGCTGCTCGGCGCGCTGCTCACGCAGTGGAACATCGCGGGCCTCGAGTGGCGCCCGATCTTCCTCATCAACCTGCCGGTCGGCATCGCGGGTCTGCTCCTCGGCCGGAAGTTCATCACCGAGTCGAAGGCACCGAAGGCGCTCCGCCTCGACATGATCGGTGTGCTCCTGGTGACGGGCGCGCTCCTCATGCTGATCTACCCGCTGACGCGCGGCCGTGAGCTGGACTGGCCGCTGTGGGGCCACCTGATGATGGCCGGCAGCCTGGTCGTCTTCGGCGCCTTCGTCGCGTACGAGAAGTACAAGACGAAGAAGGACGGGTCGCCGCTCGTCGAGCTCTCGCTGTTCAAGGTGAAGAGCTTCGCGGCGGGCATCGCGGTGCAGCTGACGTTCGGTGTCGTGATGGGCATCTTCTTCCTGGTGTGGACGCTGTACATGCAGATCGGGCTCGGCTGGAGCGCGCTGCGTGCGGGCCTGACCGGGGTGCCGTTCTCGATCGCCGTGTCGGTGGCCGCGGGGATCTCGGTGCAGAAGCTGGTGCCGCGCTTCGGCCGGAAGGTGCTCCAGGCGGGCGCCCTGACGATGGCCGCGGGCGTCCTGCTCTACCTCTTCGAAGCCGGGCGTCACGGGACCGGGATCGCGTCCTGGCAGATGATTCCGCCGCTCGTCGTCATGGGTCTGGGCATGGGCCTGATCGTGGCGCCGCTGACGGACGCGGTCCTCTCGGACGTGCCCAAGGAGCACGCGGGTTCGGCCTCCGGCCTGATCAACACGACGGGCCAGATGGGCAACGCGCTCGGGCTCGGCCTGGTGTCGGTGGTCTTCTTCGGCGTGATCGACGGCAAGCCCGCCCCGAAGTCCCAGGCCGAGGCGGGGGCGGCGTTCACGGACGCCTTCCAGAACGCGATGGGCTGGGTCGCGGGCGTGCTCGCCCTGATCTTCCTGGTGATGTTCGCCCTGCCGGCGAAGCCGAAGCAGCACCTGGAGGGCGGCGGTGACGACGAGGGTGACGCCGGCGTCGTGGTCGAGAAGGAGCCGGTGCTGACGCACTGAGGTCCGTCGACGGTAGGGCCGAGGGGCCTTGAACGGTCCGAAGGGCTCTGGTCGCGGGAGGACTCCCGTGACCAGGGCCCTTCGTCATGGCCGGATCAGCGCGTCAGGGGCGTGCCGCCTCCGGCAGGGCGAAGTTCCGCGCCGTCCCGGACGGCAGCGCGCGCGTGAACTTGTTCGCGCGGAGGGCCAGCGGGGTGGGCGTCGACTGCTGGAACCAGCCCTCGTCCCAGACGAACGAGTTGCCCATGAGGTCGCCGTGTGTCTGCCAGACCTGGCCGCCGGTCGTGACGACCTTGACGAACGCGTCGCTGCCCCGCGCCTCGATGGCGATGCCGCAGACGCCCGTCGGGTAGTTGGCGTTCGCGGGGTCCGTCATGGTGGCGACGGCGTTGGTGAGGTCCTGCCAGGCGATCGCCCCGCCCAGCACGCTCGCCTTCCCGACGAAGGACTTGCCGCCGGTGAGCACCGCCTGGAAGTCCTCGTTGTTCGAGTGGCTGAACGCGTCGATGTCGGAGCAGGGACCCGTGGCTCCCGTGGCTCCCGTGGCACCTGTGGCGCCGGTGAGCCCCGTCGGCCCGGTCGCACCCGTGGCGCCGGTCGCACCCGTCGCGCCCGTGTCGCCCGTCGGGCCTTCGGGGCCGGGCGGTCCGGTCGGGCCCGTCGGGCCTGTCGGACCCACCGGGCATTCGTCCCCGCCGGCCGGGACCGCGGGCAGGGTCCGGTACCGCGGGCCCTCGACCAGTGGCCTGATCCGCTCGTCCAGGAACGCCTGGAGGTCACCGATCGGCGCCGACCCGTCCTGGCCCGTGTGACGCGGGCCGTTCTGGTGCTCCCACGGCGGCGGCCCGTCCGGGTGCTGCGGCGGCGGCCCGTCCGGGTGCTGCGGCGGCGGCCCGTCCGGGTGGTGCGGGGGCGGCCCGTCCGGGTGGTGCGGCGGCCGCTCCTCGCAGTGGTCGCCCGTGGACGGCCCCGCGACCGTCGTACGGGGGGCGTCCTCCCACGTGCCGGCCACCGCCGGCGAGGCGAAGCCCGTGAGCACGAGGGTGAGCGAGGCGGCGGCGCCGCCGCCGAGCCATGAGCGACGTCGGGGCAGGGGACCGAGCTTGGACCGGGTCCTGGCATCAGGACGCATGCATGCTCCTTCCTCCACCGGCTTCACGGCCGGTGTGAGCGAGATCGAGAGGGGAGCGATGAGCGCTCCCACCATCGGATCATCGGATCGCGCAGGCCCGGTCTTGACGGTCTCGCGGCACTCTCAACGCCATGGCCTATCGCGGACAACCGAATGGATGCGTACGCCACGGCGAACTTCGGAGGGCCCGACGGCGCGCCGCCCGACCGCGTCGGCGGGCCCTCCGTAGGGTCGCCCCCCGATCGCTCCACCCACCCGCTCCTCGCGCCCCCACCGGAAGTGGTGTTGCCGTGCAGCCGTCCATCTGCCTGTGCATGATCGTCAAGAACGAGGCCGCCGTCATCGAGCGCTGCCTCGCCTCCGTCCGCGGACTCGTGGACACCTGGGTCATCTCCGACACCGGGTCCACCGACGGCACCCAGGAGCTGATCCGGACCGCCCTCGCCGGCATCCCCGGCGAGCTGCGCGAGGAGCCGTGGGTGAACTTCGGCCACAACCGCACGCTGAACATCGCACACGCCCGCGGCCGGGCCGAGCACCTGCTGCTCCTCGACGCCGACCACGTCCTCCGGCAGGAGGGCCCGCTGCCCGCGCTGACCGCCGACGCGTACATGATCCGCCACGAGGGCGCCCTCCAGTACCGCATCAAACGCCTGGTCAGGGGCGACCTGCCGTGGCGGTACGAGGGCGTCACCCATGAGTACCTGACGGCCGACCGGGACCACGTCCAGGAGAACCTGGACGCCCTCGTCATCGAGGACTACGCCGACGGGGGCTCCCGGCACGACAAGTTCGAGCGGGACGCCCGGCTCCTGGGCGCCGAGCTCGACCGGGACCCGACCAACCCCCGTACGGTCTTCTACCTCGCGCAGACCCTGCGCGACATGGGCCGCCCCGACGAGGCCGTCGCGCTCTACGAGCGGCGCGCGGCCATGGGCGGCTGGGGCGAGGAGGTCTACTACGCACTGCTCCAGTCCGGTGTCCTGCGCGCCGAGGCCGGTGACTGGCCCGCCGCCATGGACGCCCTCTCCCGCGCCTGGGAGTCACGGCCGGGGCGCCTTGAAGCCTGCTACGAGCTGGTGGCGCGGCTGAGGAAGCTGGGCCGCTACCGGGCCGCCCACGCGATCGTCTGTGCCGTCCTGGACCGGGAGCACCCCGACGACCTGCTTTTCACCCAGCCGTGGGTGTACCGGTGGGGGCTGCTCTTCGAGTACTCGATCACCGCGTACTGGGTGGGCGACCACGCCGCGTCGCTGGCCGCCTGCGACCGGCTGCTCGCCCTGCCCGACCTGCCCGAGACGTACCGCGAACAGACCCGCGCCAACCGCGGGTTCGCCGCCGACCGCCTCGCCGAGGCCGCCGTCCCCGCACCGGTCTGACCTCGGGAGGCGGACCGGTACGGGGACGGCGCCCCAGCACGCGCGCGCGGTGTGCCAGCGGCCCCGGACGTACGCGGAGGGTGTCAGCGGACCCGGGAGCGGGACTCCATCGCGGCGCGGGCGGCGCTCTCGGACTCGTACACCTCGCACATGTGCCGGCCGTCCGGCGTCGACGTGTGCTCCACCTCCCAGAGGCTGACCTCGCTGCCGTCGAGCAGCAGGAACTGGTGCTCGTAGAGCGTGAAGCCGGCGTCCCGGCCCCCCTCCGTGGGGCAGTGGCGTCCGAAGGCCTGGGTGATGTGGTGGGCGAAGGCCAGCCGGAGCCGGCGGGCCGTCCGCTCGCCCGGCCGGTCCGCGTTCTCCGCGCGCCGCAGGACGCGGCGCGCGTGGTCGGCGGAGTCGTCCGGCACGTACATCCGGGGCTGGGCGGGTATCGGGCGGGCGAGCAGGGCGCCGAACAGCGCCATGTCGTCGTCCTCGGTCTCGTCGAGGGCGCTGCCGTCGGAACGCTCCGCGCTCCAGCCGGGCAGCGGCCCGGACGGGAGACGGGAGGCGGCGAGCCGGGCCTCCGCCTCCTCGGCGTAGAGCTCGTGCTGCTCGGCGCCGTCCCGGCCGGCGTTGTGCGTGAGCTCCCAGAGGGAGAGCGCGCTGCCGTCGCTGAGCAGATACGTGTGGCGGTAGGTGGAACGGCGCAGCGACGCGCTGTGGTGCGAGGAGTGCAGCGCGCTGGAGTGGGCGAGCGCCGTGCCGAGGCGCTCGACGGTCGAGTCGGGCAGGTCGAAGGAGTTGAGCGCCCGGCCGAGAAGCCGCTCGAGGTGCGTCTCGGTCGTCTCGAAGGGATCGTGAGGATCCTGCGGATCGTTCAAGAGGGTCTCCAGGCCGTCGCCGCATGTCACTTGGTGCTTGCTTAACGTAGTCCCTGGGTCTGACATCGTGTCCGGGGTTCGGGAAAACGAAGGGCGCGGGCGGGAAGTTCCCCCCAACTGCCGTCCGCTCACCGGGTGTACGGACCGACCCCGGGCCCGTACAGCTCGACATACGAGGGGAAGTCCCCGCCGGGCCCCCGCAGGCCGCCGGGAGCGGCGAGCACCGCCCGCACGATCGCCCGGGTCACCAGGTCCGCCCCCGCCGCCAGGATCTCGTTCAGGGCGAGCGGACCGCCCTCCTCCGGCAGGTCCCGCGCCCCGGTGGCGAGGGCGAAGACGGTGTCGCCGTCGTTCATCAGGTGCACCGGGCGCAGCGCCCGCGCGATGCCGTCGTGTGCCGTGCCCGCCACCTTCTGCGCCTGGGCCCGGGTCAGCACCGCGTCCGTCGCCACGACGGCCAGCGTGGTGTTCAGCGGGGGAGGGGCGCTCACCGCGCGCGCCTCCGCGAGACGCCTCGTGGCCGCCTCGTGCACCTCCGGGCCGGGAGGGGCCGGGGGGCCGCCTTCGGCGTGGTAACTCCCGTACAGCGCGCCCGTGGCCGGGTCGACGGCCGAGCCCACCGCGTTCACCACCACGAGGGCGCCGACCGTGATCCCCGACGCCAGGACCGTGCTCGCCGTGCCCACCCCGCCCCGGAGGCCGCCGACCACCGCGCCCGTGCCCGCGCCGACCGCGCCCGTCCCCACGCGCGCGTGGTCGCCGCTGGCGTCGGCCGCCTCGACCGCCGCCCGTCCCGTCGCCGCGTCCGGGCGGGCCGTGAAGTCGCCGCCCCTGCCCAGGTCGAAGACGCACGCGGCGGGCACCACCGGCACCACGTGGGACGGATCGGGGCCCACCCGCACGCCCCGGCGCCGTTCCTCCAGCCAGGCCATCACCCCGGTGGCGGCGTCGAGGCCGTAGGCGCTGCCCCCGGTCAGGACGACCGCGTCGATCCGCTGGACGACGTTCCTCGGGTCGAGGGCGTCCGTCTCCCGCGTCCCCGGGCCCCCGCCCCGTACGTCCACGGCGGCGACGACCCCGCCCTCGGGTCCGAGCACCACCGTGGTGCCACTGAGCGCCCCGGCCCCGTCCACGCGCGCGTGCCCCACGCGCAGTCCGCCGACATCGGTGATCGAGTCGCGGCCGTTCGTCCCGTCGGGCTGTGTCATGTCCCCTGCCTACCACGGGCGTCGGGTGCCTACCACGGGGATCGGCTCCGGGCTCAGCCGGTCGCCGCTCCCGCGTCCGCCTTCGTGGCCGGGTTGCGGGCCGTGAGGGTCACTCCCACGGCGACCGTGGCCGCCGCGACGAGACCGGCGGCCAGGACCGCCCAGTGGCCCGCGAAGGTGCACAGCAGGATCGCGCACGCCGAGACGGGCAGGACGAGCTGCTGCGCGAGACCGACCTTGAAGTAGCGGGCGTGCAGCAGCCACACGGACAGCAGGAACACGGCCGACGGGATCGTCACCGACGCGGAGGCGGCGAACGTGGAGATGTGCGCCTCGCCCACCGCCTGCTCCACGGCGATCTCCAGGCCCGCGCCGACGGCGGCGGCCGACGCGAAGATCACGTAGTGGCCGTAGCCCCACAGGAACCCCTGGCGGCTTGACGTCAGCCGGTCGTGGGCGGGGACGACGAAGTAGATCCACCAGGCGGCGAAGACGAGCAGCAGACCGCCGGCGGCGATCGGGAGCAGCTCACCGAGGGCGTCGTTCTCGACGATGCCGGACTTCACGGCGACGGTCGCCGCCGCGACGGTCTCACCGAGGACGATGATGGTGAACAGGCCGTACCGCTCGGCGATGTGGTGCGGGTGCCAGGTGCTGGGCGCGTCCTTCTCCGCGTACAGGGGTACGGCCATCTCGACCAGCGCCATCACGAGGAACACCCAGGGGCGCACCGCCTCCGGCGCGAGGACCAGCGCGAGCCAGCCGACCTGGCAGGCGACGACCCCGCCCGCGTACCGCCGGCACATCGTCCGTTCGGCCCGGTCGACGGCGTGGTGGGCGGCGCGCAGCCACTGGGTGGCCAGCGCGAGCCGCATGACGAGGTAGCCGAGGTAGACGACGAGGAAGTCGTGCTCCTCGAAGGCCCGCGAGACACCGGCGGCGAGGATGAGGACACCGGCGATCTGGACGAGGGTGACGACCCGGTAGAGGACGTCGTCGTTGTCGTAAGCCGAGGCGAACCAGGAGAAGTTCATCCAGGCCCACCAGATGGCGAAGAAGACCATCGCGTAGTTGATGATCCCCTCACCGGTGTGGTTCTCGGCCACCGCGTGCACGAGCTGTGCGCCCGCCTGGGCGACGGCGACGACGAAGCACAGGTCGAAGAAGAGCTCCAGGGGGGTTGCGGCCCGGTGGGACTCCGTACGGGACCGCGCGGTGAGGGGGAGGAACGGTTGTGTCATGACCCCAGCACATCAGAGCCGGAGACCCTCCGGTTCACCTGCCACGCGGTTACGGCACCTGAGCGGCCCTACCCGGTGGCCACAGGCCCGCCACGCGCGCGCGTGGACGTCCTCCCGGTCCCTCCGGCCCGCCGATGACGGGACCCTGGTCCCGCCCGAAGAGCCGACCTGGGGCGGTCGGCCCGGCGACCATCGGCACTCACCTCGCCCTTGGGCCGAAGCGCAGCCTGGAGGAGCGGGGAACGCCCCGAACGTCTCGAAAAGCCAGGGAAGCGCCATGAGTTCCGTAGTCCAGGACAGCAGAGCGACGGGCGGGCCGACCGGCTCGTACGACACGGAGCAGTACCGCCCCGGCAGGCCGATCACCGACTGGGAGCCCGAGAACGAGCTCTTCTGGAAGTCCGTCGGCCGGAAGGTCGCCACCCCACCGGCGCCCTGACCTCCGACGTCCTCGACTACGACGAGGTCATGGCCAGGTTCGACGAGCAGTTGGAGTGGCTCGCGAGCGTCTACGTCCACGCCCTGAACGTCATCCACTACATGCACGACCGGTACGCCTACGAGCGCGTCGAGATGGCCCTCCACGACCGCGACGTGCGCCGCACCATGGCCTGCGGCATCGCCGGCCTCTCGGTCGCCGCCGACTCCCTCGCCGCCGTGAAGTACGTCCGGGTCACCCCGGTCCGGGACGAGACCGGCCTCGTCACCGACTACCTCGTCGACGGCGACTACCCGGCGTACGGCAACAACGACGAGCGCGTCGACGGGATCGCGGTCCGTCTGGTCGAGGAGTTCATGCGCAAGGTCCCCAAGCACCCCACGTACCGCGACGCCGAGCACACCCAGTCCGTCCTGACGATCACCTCGAACGTCGTCTACGGCTACGGCAAGAAGACCGGCAACACCCCCGACGGGCGCCGCGCGGGCGAGCCCTTCTCGCCGGGCGCCAACCCGATGAACGGCCGCGACCCCACGGCTACGTGGCCTCGGCCCTCTCGGTGGCCAAGCTGCCGTACGAGGACGCCGAGGACGGCATCTCGCTGACCAGCACGGTCACCCCCGACGGCCTCGGCCGCACCCCGGAGGAGCGGATCAGGAACCTCGCGGGCGTCCTCGACGGTTACGTGGCCGGCGGCGGCTTCCACATGAACGTCAACGTCCTCGACCGCGACGTGCTGAAGGACGCCATGGAGCACCCGGAGAACCACCCGCAGCTGACCATCCGGGTCTCCGGATACGCGGTCAACTTCGTCCGGCTCACCCGCGAGCAGCAGCTCGACGTCCTGAACCGCACCTTCCACGGGGCCCTGTGACCCCCTCCTCGCACCCGGGGCCGCAGGGTCTCACCCCGGCCCCGGCCCGTCGCCCCCACACGAAGGCAGAAGGCCCGCCATGACAAGCCTCGCCTTCGGGCCCGCCACATCAGCCGCCCCGACCGCCCCGGCCAGACTTCGCCCGTCGGCTCGCCGACCTCGGCCAGGAGGTCCACGTCCGCTTCGTACTCGTCCCGGGGCTCACCGACGACCCGGTCGACGTCGAGGGGGTCGCCGCCTTCGCCGGGGGTCTCGGCAACGTCTCGCGCGTGGACGTCCTGCCCTTCCACAAGCTCGGCGAAGCGAAGTGGCAAGCACTCGCCAAGCCGTTCACCCTGCGCGACACCCCGTCCCCGAGCCCCGAGGAAGTGGCCCGGGTCCGCGAGGTCTTCCGCTGTCACGGCCTGAACGCCGTCTGAACGACGCCCCTACGCCAGAGCGGTGTAAAACAGGCAAAAGGGCCCGTATGGCCTTACCGTGGCCGCGTGACCGAGCCACCGCAGACAGTCGATCCGACACCCCCGCCGGGCGACCGGGACCCCGGCGTCCCCGCCACGGGCGACCCGGCCCCGGGACGACCGGCCGCTGTCGGACCCCCGCCGCAGACCCCGGCCGCCGTACGCCGCCGCGCCACCCTCGCGGGCACCGTCGTCTCCGTCCTGCTGATCCTCGCGATCGTCTTCGGCAGCCGTCTGCTCCGCGACTTCGACTCGGCCCTCCTGCCCTACGCCGTCGCCACCGTGTTCCTCGCCTTCGGCGTCGCCTACCGCTACACCGTGTGGGTCTCCGCCCCCGGCGCCCGCCGCCTCTTCAAGCAGGGCTGGCGCTCCTTCTTCTCCGTCGGGAACTTCCGCAAGGCGCCCACCGCCCTGCCCCGGATGATCGCCACCTACCTGGGCTTCCAGAAGTTCCTCGGCGCCCGCTCCCACGCCCGCTGGGCCGCCCACCAGCTCATCTTCTGGGGCTGCCTGCTCGCCGCCGCGATCACCTTCCCGCTCACCTGGGGCTGGTTCACCTTCACCTCCTCCACCGGCTCGGGCCCCGGCTACGAGATGCGGATCTGGGGCCTCAAGGTCGTCGGCTTCGACGCCCTCAGTCTCCTCGGCTGGCTCATGTTCCACGGTCTCGACATCGCCGCCGTCCTCGTCATCGCCGGCGCCGCCTACTTCCTCTGGCGCCGCATGAAGGACCGCGGAGCCATGACCGGCCAGCGCTTCGCCTACGACCTGGTGCCGCTGATCGCCCTCATCGTCATCTCCGTGACCGGGCTCCTGCTCACCTTCTCGTCGATCTTCCTGCACGGCGGAGGCTACGAGTTCCTCGCGATCCTCCACATGGTGTCGGTCGTCTTCACCCTCATCTACATCCCCTTCGGGAAGTTCTTCCACATCGTGCAGCGGCCCGCCGCCGTCGGCATGCAGCTCTTCAAGTACACCTCCCGCCGTAGGGACGAGGAGGTGCTCGGCTGCCGCCGCTGCCACGAACCCATCGACACCGCCCCGTACGTGGAGAACCTCAGGGGCACCATGCGCGACCTCGACCTCGGCTTCGACGACTGGGCCGAGTACTGCCCCCGCTGCAAGCGCGTCCTGCGCGGCACCGCCTACCTCGACCACGTGAAGAAGGGCTTCAAGTGAGCGCGACCGACCCGGCGCCCCGCCCCGCGACCGAAGCCGGCTCCCGACCCGCGGCCGAAGCCGGGACCCGCCCCGCGACCGACGCCGGCTCCCGACCCGCGGCCGCCCGGGGCCGGGCGACGCTGCCGCTCGACCCCTCCCTCGCCCCGCCCGGCACCCGCGCCTTCCGCGACGCCGGCGGCATCCCCGCCGACCGCTGGCACGCCGACCAGAACGGCGAGACCCTCGTCCCCACCCACTGCTGCTTCTGCGGAGTCCAGTGCGGCATGTACCTCCGGGTCGACCGCGGCGGCAAGGTCTTCGGCGTCGAACCCCGCAACCACGACATCAACCGGATGCGCCTGTGCCCCAAGGGCATCAACGCCTACCAGCAGGTCAACCACCCCGACCGGCTCACCGCGCCGCTCATGCGACGGAACCGTGACGAGGAGTTCCGCGAGGTCAGCTGGGACGAGGCACTCGACCACACCGTCGCCGAGATCCGCCGCATCCAGGGCGAGTACGGCAACGACTCCTTCGGTCTCCTCGGCGGCGCCAGCCTCTACTCCGAGAAGACCTACCTCGTCGGCAAGTTCGCCCGGGTCGCCCTCAGGACCCGGCACGTCGACTACAACGGGCGCCTCTGCATGGTCTCCGCCGCCGGAGCCAACAAACTCGCCTTCGGCATCGACCGCGCCGGCAACCCCTTCTCCGACATCCTCCTCACCGACTGCCTCCTCATCGCGGGCTCCAACGTCGGCGAGTGCTTCCCCGTGATGACCCAGTACCTGTGGGGAGCCCGCGACCGGGGCGCCACCCTGATCGTCATCGACCCCCGTGAGACCGCCGTCGCCCGTACCGCCGACATCCATGTCGCCCTCAAGCCCGGCACCGACTCCGCCTTCTTCAACGCCGTCCTGAACGTCGTCGTCGCCGAAGGCCTCACCGACGAGGCGTACCTCGCCGCCCACACCACCGGCTGGGAGGAGGTGAAGAAGACCGTCGCCGACTACCCGCCCGCCCGCGCCGCCCGGATCTGCGGCGTCCCCGAGGAACAGATCGTCCAGGTCGCCCGCGTGTTCGCCGGTGCCGGCAGGGCCATGGCCTGGCACGCCCGCGGCGTCGAGCACCACTCCCAGGGCGTCGAGAACTGCCTCACCATCATCAACCTGTGCGTGGCCACCGGGAACATCGGCAGGCCCGGAGCCGGATACGGCACCATCACCGGCCAGGGCAACGGCCAGGGCGGTCGCGAGCACGGTCAGAAGTCCGACCTCCTGCCCGGCGGCCGCTCCATCACCAACCCCGAGCACCGCCGCCAGATCTGCGAGATCTGGGGCGTCGACGAGACCGAGCTGCCGCCCGCCGGGACCTCCATGATGGAGATGGTCTGGCAGATGCAGCGCAAGGAGATCCGCGGTCTCGTCGGCATCTGCAACAACCCCTTCGTCTCGCTGCCCAACTACGCCACCGTCAAGGACGGTTACGACACCCTCGAGTTCCACGCCCAGTTCGACTTCTTCCTCTCCGAGACCGCCGCCAACGCGCACGTGGTCTTCCCCGTCACCGTGTGGGCCGAGGACGAAGGCGTCATGGCCAACGCCGAGGCCCGCGTCGTCAAGCACAACAAGGCCCAGGAACCGCCCGCCGGCGTCCGCACCGACACCTGGGTCATGTGCGAGCTCGCCCGACGGCTCGGCGCCGGCGACAAGTTCGACTTCCCCGACTCCCGCTCCGTCTTCGAGGAACTCCGCGTCGCGTCCGCCGGAACCGTCAACGACTACTACGGCATCACCTACGAACGCCTGGAGGAGACCGGCGGGATCTCCTGGCCGTGCCCCACCACCGAGCACCCCGGGACCCCCCGCCTCTTCGAGGACGGCCGCACGTACCACCCGGACGGCAAGGTCCATCTGCAGGTCGTCGAATGGCACCCGCCGATGGACCCGTACAGCGAGGAGTACCCCCTGTCGCTGACCACCGGCCGTACCGTCGCCCACTTCCTCTCCGGCAACCAGACCCGCCGTCTCGGCGCCCTCGTCGAACAGACCCCGCGCCCCTGGGTCGAGGTCCACCCCTCGCACGGCTTCCGCAACGGCGACCCCGTCCGCGTCGTCACCCGCCGCGGCAGCGAGGTCTTCCCGGCCCTCGTCACCGAGGCCATCCGCCCCGACACCGTCTTCGTGCCGTACCACTGGCCGGTCCCCACCGCGGCCAACGCCCTGACCATCGACGCCCTCGACCCGCGCTCCAAGATCCCGGAGTACAAGGTCTGCGCCGCCCGCATCGAGGCCGCCCCGCACATCGACGAGGTCCCCGCCCCGCCGACCGCCCCCGGCCGGCGGGCCTACCCCGAGACCCAGGTCTCCCGCACCGACCCGCTGCCCCCCACCTCCCCCCAGGGCCGCGGCACCGCGGAGAGGAGCTGATCCGCACATGATGGGCCGCACGATCTTCATCGACCCGGGCCGCTGCATCGGCTGCCAGGCCTGTGTCTCCGCCTGCCGTGAATGCGACTCGCACCGCGGCAAGTCGATGATCCACCTGGACTACCCCGACGAGGGGCGCTCCGTCGCCTCCCTTCCCACCGTCTGCATGCACTGCGAGGACCCCGTCGCCCCCTGCGCCGAGGTCTGCCCGGCCGACGCGATCCTGGTGACCGCCGACGGCGTCGTGCAGCAGGCCGACACCACCCGCTGCATCGGCTGCGCCAACTGCGTCAACGCCTGCCCCTTCGGCGTCCCCAAGATCGACCTCCAGGCGAAGCTGCAGATGAAGTGCAACCTCTGCTACGACCGCACCGCCTACGGTCTCGCCCCGATGTGCGCCACCGTCTGCCCCACCGGCGCCCTCTTCTACGGAACCCTCGACGAACTCCGGGCCGAACGCCCCGGCGTCCAGGTGGCCGACTCCTTCACCTTCGGCTCCACCACCGTCTCCACCGGAGTGGCGATGGTGGTCCCCGCCGACAAGGTCCAGTGGCCGGTCCCCGGCGGACTTCCCGTCGTCGAGATCAATGGAAGGGATGTCCGTTGAGCGTCACCGACCCCCAGCCGCCGACCTCGGACGCCGGCACAGACGCGGCCAAGGAGGCGCTCCACGACCGGATCGCCGCCGACTCCCTCACCACCCGCCGCGACTACCTGCGGATCGTCGCGACCGTCTCCGGCGGTCTCGCCGTCGGCGGTGTCGCCGTCGCCTCCGGCATCCTCCACCGGCACGGCGACGCCGAGGGCGCGACCGAGGTCAAGAAGGTCGCCGACCGGATCGAACCGGGGGAGTCGCTCGCCTTCCGCTACCCGGGCGCCGAGGACCGGGCCATCGCCGTCCGCATGGAGGACGGCACCCTCGCCGGCTACTCCGCCGTCTGCACCCACCTCGCCTGCGCCGTGCTGTGGCGCAAGGAGCGGGGCAGCGAGGGCGAGCTGTACTGCCCCTGCCACGAGGGCATCTTCGACGCCCGTACGGGAGAGGTCGCCGCCGGCCCACCGCCGAGGGGACTGCCGAAGGTGCTGCTCGTCGAGCAGGTCGACGGCAGCGTCTGGGCGGTCGGCACCGCCCGCTCGGGGGAGAGCGCCGTCGAGGGCTTCTGCCGCCAGAACGGCGACGACCGTCCGGGCTGCCCCGGCTTCGGTGACGGAGCCCCGGCCGGGAAGCCGGTGGAGAGGAGCGAGCGCTCATGACGGAGACCCCCTTTCCCCACCACCCGCAGCCCCCCGGCCCCACCGGGGCCCCCGGACCCGCCCGGACCCCGGACGCCCCGCAGCCCCCCGCGTACACCCCCGGCAGTGCGCAGCCGCGCCTGAACCGGCCCGTGCGCGAGCGGTATCCGCAGATCCGCCCCACCAGCGGGTACGGCGATCCCCGTATCCGGCACACCGGGCCGGGGCCGGGCGCCGGCACGGAACAGGAACCGGAACGCTCCGCGAGGCTGTCGGCCCGTCTGGCGCTGGCGCTCACGGTCGTCATCGGCCAGCTCTGGGGTCTGACGATCGTGGTGGAGGAGTGGATGTCGGGCGACACCGGCACCGCCTGGTGGGGCGCGGGCTTCCTCGTCCTGTCGTTCCTCGTGGTGCTGGGCCTCTGGCTGGTGGACCCGAAGGACCGTTGAGCGGAGCACGCGGACAGGGCGTCGGAGGCGGCGGATCAGACGGGTCCGGGGCGGGCCGGCGGGCGTACCCTGAAGGTATGAGCACCGCCCCCGCCCACGGCCCGCGAGACGCGAAGCGGTCCGGCCCGCATCCCACCGATGAGACGAAGCCGGTACTCGTCTTCGACGATCCGTTGGACCAGCAGTCCGCGGACGACACGGACCGTGGGTGGGGCGAGCGGCCTCCGGCCGGCGGCGACAGCGCCTCCGACCTCGCGCGCTTCCTCGACGAGAAGCCGCCGCACCACCTCTGAAGCCGGCATGCGATGCCGGTCAGGAGGTGGAGTGCGTCCCCGAGGCGGCGCCGGAGCCCGACCCGTTGGGGTTCGGTCCCGCTCCCGTCGCCGTGAGCGGACCGCGCTGGGCGACCAGGTGGTCGCGGATCTCCTTGAGGACCTCCAGCTCGGTGATCTCCATGGTCTCCGCGACGCCCTGCCGCGCCTTGTCGTGCGCTGCGCGCTTCGCGAGGACCTTCGCCATCGGCAGGACCATCAGGAAGTAGACGACCGCCGCGGTGATCAGGAAGCTCAGAACCGCGCTGAGGACCAGACCCCACTGGATCTGGATGCCCTGCATCTCCCCGTCGACCACCCTGCAGGGGTTCTTCAGGCAGGACGCGTAGCTCTCCAGGTTTTTCGTGCCGAAGGCGCCGACGACCGGGTTGATGATGCCCTTGACCACCGAGTTCACGATGTTGGTGAACGCGGCACCGATCACGACGGCCACCGCCAGGTCGATCACGTTGCCGCGCATCAGGAAGGCCTTGAAGCCTGCCAGCAAACTTTCCTTGTTCTCGGACACCAAGGTGCCTTTCGTCGCTCATGTCGCTGTGTGCGGTGCTTGCCGTGTCATTAGGCCGCGCCCGGCGCGGGGGCGTCCAATCCGTACACACGGGACGGTGACTTGACAGGGTGTCCGTGCGAATCAGCACACCGTCACCGCCAGCCGGGAGGTGACACCCGCACCCGCGAGTTCCGCCGCCGTCGACCGCGGCACGGACAGGACGACGAGCGCCCCTCCGTCCGACGAGCCTTCGCCGGGATCCGGGACCTGGGCCACTCGGGCTCCCCGTGCCACCACCCGGGCCGCACCGTCCGTGCCCAGGGGCGAGTTGGGGGCGGCGATGACGTCGACCCGGTCACCCGGGCGCAACAGCCGTACGGTCGCGGCGTCGGCGATCCGTACCGGAGCGGACACCGGGCGCACGGCGACGGGCGGCCGCGCGCGAGCGGCGACCGTGGAGACCGGAGCCCCCTCGCTCCCCGGCGGGGGAGCCGCAGGGGCGCCGCTCGTGAGGGCGAGGGCGACGGCCGCGAGCGCCGACAGCAGCACTGGAGCCCACCGCCCCCGCCGCAGCGCCTTCCGCAGCCGCCACCTGGCGCCCCGTACCCGAAGGGGTGCGAAGGCGGGCACCGCACACGGCGCCGGAACCGAGGGGCGAGCGGAGAGAACAGAGGGACCGGCGGGGTGAGCGCCGAGGACAGAGGAGTCGGCCGAAAGGCCAGAGAGGCCAGAGAGGCCCGAGGGACCCGAGAGGCCCACAGCGGGAACAGTGGCGCCGAGGGAAGCGGCAGGGGCGTCGGGGGAAGGGAAACGAGTCGTCATCGCGGAGTACCGCCCGTCCTGGTCGGGTGTGGCGTGCGCTCCCACTGTCCCGGCCTCGCCGCCGCCCCGCTCCGCCCTGGGGACCACCCCCGCCCTGTGGACAACTCCCTCACCCGCCAGGGGGGTTCACGGCAGCTCGATCCCCAGGTTCCAACCGTCGTGCGCGTGGGTGCACAGGCAGTCCCGGTCCACGGTCGCCGGCAGGGCGCCCACCGCGTCGAAGAGCACCTCCCGCAGCCGCCCCACGTTCTCGCCGAACACCCGCAGCACCTCCGTGTGCGAGACGCCCTCGCCCGTCTCCGCGCCCGCGTCCAGGTCGGTCACGAGTGCCAGCGAGGTGTAGCAGAGGCCCAGTTCGCGGGCGAGTACGGCCTCGGGGTGCCCGGTCATGCCGACGACGGACCAGCCCGCCGCCGCGTGCCACCGGGACTCGGCCCTGGTGGAGAAGCGGGGCCCCTCGACCACGACCATCGTGCCGCCGTCGACCGGCTCCCAGCCCCGTCCCCGGGCCGCCTTGACCGCGACCCGCCGCCCGTCGGGGCAGTAGGGGTCGGCGAAGGTCACGTGGACGACGCGGGGGACGGCCCCGTCGGCCCGCCGCTCCCCGTCGAAGTAGGTCTGCGCCCGTGCCTTCGTACGGTCGACGAGCTGGTCGGGGACGACGAGCGTCCCCGGCCCGTACTCCTCGCGCAGCCCGCCGACGGCGCAGGGCCCGAGGATCTGCCGTACCCCCACGGAGCGCAGGGCCCACAGGTTGGCGCGGTAGTTGATGCGGTGGGGCGGGACGCTGTGGCTCCGGCCGTGCCGGGGGAGGAAGGCGACCTGGCGGCCGGCGACCGCGCCGAGGAACAGGGAATCGCTCGGGCTGCCGTAGGGGGTGTCGACGGACACCTCCGTGACGTCCTCCAGGAAGGAGTAGAAGCCGGATCCGCCGATCACACCGATGTCCGCGTACGCGTCGTGGGTCGCCATGCCGCTCACCCTATGCGGGGTGTCCGGAGACGCCGAGGGCCCCGTCGCACGCGGCGACGGGGCCCTCGGGGAAAGCGACGGTCAGGCGGCCGAGCTTCCGGTGCTCGACGAGGACGCCGAGGAGGAGGAAGCGGACGACGCGGTCGACGACGCGGCCGGCTTCGCGTCCGACGTCGAGGACGTGGACGACGGAGTCGTGGACTTCGCCGCGGCGGGCGAGCTGCTGGACGACGAGCCACGGCTGTCGTTCCGGTAGAAACCGGAACCCTTGAAGACGATGCCGACGGCCGAGAACACCTTCTTCAGGCGGCCCTTGCACTGGGGGCACTCGGTCAACGCGTCATCGGTGAACTTCTGCACCGCCTCGAGGCCCTCGCCGCACTCGGTGCACTGGTACTGGTAGGTCGGCACTTGTCTTCCTCCTGGCACTCACACTCATCGAGTGCTAACGACGATCCATAGTGACGCATTCCGCGGCATCAGTCCACCGCCACCGGCACGCGGTGACCGATACCACGTGCCGCGACCCGGCTCGTCTCGCGCGGCGCGAGCCGCGACCGCAGGGCGAGGAGCGTGCCGAGGGCGAGCGCCGTGCCGACCATCGGCACCAGGAATCCGGTGCTGGAGCCGTGGACGTCGGCGAGGCGGCCGGCGACCGTGACGGCCGCGGCCTGTCCGAGCGCGACGGCGCCGGTGAGCCACGTGAACGCCTCGGTACGGGCGGACGCCGGGATCAGGGTCTCGACGATGGTGTAGCCGGTGATCAGGGCGGGCGCGATGCACAGGCCCACGACCAGGCCCAGGGCGCCGAGGAGCAGCACCGAGTGCGCGGTCCACAGCAGGGACGCGGCGACGGTGAGGCCGGCGTATCCGAGGATCAGGCGGCGGCGGGGCCCGGTCTTCCAGGCGACGGCGCCCATGGCGATGCCCGCGAGCATGTTGCCGGCGGCGAAGACCCCGTACAGGAGGCCGTTGGCGCCCGGGTTGCCGATCTCCTCGGTGAAGGCGGTGAGGGAGACCTGCATGCCGCCGAAGACGGAGCCGATGCCGAGGAAGGCGACGATCAGGACGCGGACGCCGGGGATCGAGAGGGCCGAGCGGTGGGGCTCCGCCGACGCGGCGGCGGCGACGCCGAAGGCGGGCTGGGTGGCGCGCTGGGCGGCGAAGAACAGTCCGCCGAAGAGGGTGAGGGCGGCCTCGGCGATCAGACCGGCGGCCGGGTGGACGCCGGTGCACAGGGCGGTGGCGAGGACGGGGCCGACGACGAACGTGAACTCGTCCGTGACCGACTCGAAGGCCGCGGCCGTCGGCATCAGCGGGGTGCCGTCGAGCTTCGCGGCCCAGCGGGCCCTGACCATCGGGCCGACCTGCGGCACGGAGGCACCGGCGGGCACGGCGGCCAGGAACAGTGCCCAGAGCGGGGCCCCGGTCAGCGCCAGCACCACGAGCAGGGAGACGGACGCGGTGTGGATCAGGACGCCGGGGATCAGGACGGTGCGCTGGCCGAGGCGGTCGGCGAGCTTGCCGCTCTGCGGTGCGAACAGCGCCATGGAGACGCCGGTGACGGCGGCGACGGCGCCGGCGCTGCCGAAGGAGCCGGTGGTGTGCTGGACGAGCAGGACGATGCCGATGGTCAGCATCGCGAAGGGCTGCCGGGCGGCGAAGCCGGGGAGCAGGAAGGACAGCGCACCGGGTGTGCGCAGCAACTGGCCGTAGCCGGGTCGCTTGTCCGAGATGACCGTGGACGCCACGGTCCTGGCCTTTCTGCCGCCTGGTAGCGCGCCCCAGCACGGTGGTGCGGGTGTCGCCGAGAGCTGTCCTCATGCGCGTCACTGCGGTAGATACCGGGCCGGCCCCACTGCGGAGGGGCGCCACGGCCGCCATACGGTCGCGCCAGCTCTGCGTCAGGCAGAGTTGGTTCGATCAGGTGTGCCTTCATGGTACAGGGAGGAGCGCCTTCTTGCCTGGGAAAACGCTCCTGCCCCGGAAATGGTGCCTCGGATCAACCGGATGGTCACCCGGATGACCATCCGCATGCCACCCGGGCGCCCACCCGGACCTTCGCTCAGCCGGACGGCTATTTCTCCTGTCGGCCGTGGCCGTGCCGATGGAACCGCATCGCCGCGCCCGAGGGCGTGGACGCCGCCGTGGCGCCCCCCGTCCCCAGCCATCCGGCGAGCTTGCCGCCCTGGCCGACCGCGCGCAGGCGCCGTTCGGTGGCGTCCCGTACCGGGTCGGTGGCGACGACGAGGAGTTCGTCGCCGCGCCGCAGGACGGTCGCGGGCCCCGGTACGAAGCTCTTGTCCTCCCGTACGACGAGGGTGACGGCCGCTCCGGCCGGTAGGCGCAGCTCGGCGACCTCGACGCCGTGCATCCGGGAGCCCGTGGGGATGGCGACGGAGAGCAGATGGCCGCGCAGCCGCTCCAGGGGGGCGGACTCGACGCCGAGGTCGGAGGCCCCCGAGGAGTCGCCGAGCTTCAGTGCCTTCGCGAGCCAGGGCAGGGTCGGGCCCTGGACGAGGGTGTAGACGACGACGAGGACGAAGACGATGTTGAAGATCCGCTCGCTGCCCTCGATCTCCGTCACCATCGGGATGGTGGCGAGGATGATGGGGACGGCTCCGCGCAGTCCCGCCCAGGACATGAGGGCCTGTTCCTGCCAGGGGATGCGGAAGGGCAGCAGGCTGACCAGGACCTCCATGGGCCGTGCGACCACGGTCAGGACCAGGCCGATGACGACGGCGGGCCAGAAGTCGTGGACGAGCTCGTGCGGGGTGACGAGCAGGCCGAGCAGGACGAACATGCCGATCTGGGCGATCCAGCCGAGGCCCTCGGCGAAACCGCGGTTCGCGGGCGCGTGGGGCAGCTTGGCGTTGCCGAGGACCATCGAGGCGAGGTAGACGGCGAGGAAGCCGGAGCCGTGGGCCATGGCGCCGGCGGCGTACGCGACGACGGCGATGGCCATGACGGCGATCGGGTAGAGGCCGGAGGCGGGCAGGGCGATGTGCCGCAGCCCGTAGGCGCCGAGGAAGCCGACGGCGAGGCCGACGGCGACGCCGATGGCGAGTTCGAGGGCGATCGTGCCGACGAGGACGTACCAGTGGTCGACGGGGCCCGCGGTGGAGAAGGCGATGACGAGGATGACGACGGGGGCGTCGTTGAAGCCGGACTCGGCCTCCAGGACGCCGGTGACCCGGGCGGGCAGGGGCACCTTGCGGAGCACGGAGAAGACCGCGGCGGCGTCGGTGGAGGAGACGACGGCGCCGATGATCAGGGCCTGTCGCCATTCGAGGCCGACGAGGTAGTGGGCGGCGGCGGCCGTGATGCCGACGCTCACCGCGACGCCGACGGTGGAGAGGACGACCGCGGCGGGAAGCGCCGGCCTGATCTCCTTCCACTTCGTGCCGAGGCCACCCTCGGCGAGGATCACGACGAGGGCGGCGTAGCCGATGACCTGGGTCAGTTCGGCGTTGTCGAAGGCGACGTTGCCGATGCCGTCCTGGCCGATGGCGATGCCGATGCCCAGGTAGAGCAGCAGGCTGGGGAGGCCGCTGCGGGAGGAGATCCGGACGGCCGCGACCGCGATCAGCAGCACGAGGGAGCTGATGAGCAGGAGTGCGTTGAGCTCGTGGACAGTCAGTGGCCGTTCCTTCCCCTTACACGCAGCTGGATCGTTCCTCCAGCGGCCGACACTTCGTTACCTTACCTAATCTTTAACGTTTTCTTGACGCCGTCTTTGCGTTCGCTCGCTCGTCAGTACGGTTCTCTTCCTGACACCGCGTCCGGGCCGTCCGGACGCTGCGCCTAAGGTTGCACCCGTACTCCAGGACCACCCTGCCCCTCGAAGGACAGCGATGCCCTCCAACACGACCGCGCCTCCCGCCAAGAAGAAAGGGCGGCGCGCCCGCCTGATCCTCCTCGTCCTGGTCCTCGCCCTGGTCGCGGGCGTCGGATTCGGCGGGTACTGGGGTGTGAGCTCCGTCCGGGCCTCGTTCCCGCAGACCACGGGCGAAATCCGGCTCGACAGACTTTCGGGCCAGGTCGAGGTCAAGCGCGACGCGAACGGCGTCCCGCAGATCTACGCGGACACCGAGGCGGACCTCTTCCGCGCCCAGGGCTACGTCCAGGCGCAGGACCGCTTCTACGAGATGGACGTCCGGCGGCACGTGACCGCGGGCCGGCTCTCCGAGATGTTCGGCGAGAGCCAGGTCGAGACCGACTCCTTCCTGCGCACGCTCGGCTGGCGCCGGGTCGCGCAGGAGGAGTACGACAAGGTCCTGTCGGCCGAGACGAAGAAGTACCTCCAGGCGTACGCGGAGGGCGTCAACGCCTATCTGAAGGGCCGGGCCCCCGCCGACGTCTCGGTCGAGTACGCGGCCCTGGCCCTCACCAACGACTACGCGATCGAGCCGTGGACGCCGGTCGACTCGGTGGCCTGGCTCAAGGCGATGGCCTGGGACCTGCGCGGCAACATGCAGGACGAGATCGACCGCTCGCTGATGACGAGCCGGCTGAGCGCGGACCAGATCAGGCAGCTGTACCCGGAGTACCCGTACGCGCTCCACCAGCCGATCGTCTCGCAGGGCGCCGTCGACGAGGACAGCGGGAAGTTCGACCCGGAGGCCGAGGCGACCGAGGGCGACGGGGCGACCACCGGCGAGACGCCGGGGAACGGGCCGGGCGGCTCGGGGTCCGACGACTCCTCGGACTCCTCCGGCGCGCAGTCCCAGCTCGGCGCGCTCTCCGAGGTCCTCGACGGCGTCCCCGCCCTGCTCGGCCCCAACGGCAACGGCATCGGCTCCAACTCCTGGGTCGTCTCCGGGCAGTACACGACCTCCGGCAAGCCGCTGCTCGCCAACGACCCGCACCTCGCGCCCCAGCTGCCGTCCCTCTGGTACCAGATGGGTCTGCACTGCCGTTCGGTGTCGGCGACCTGCCGCTACGACGTCTCGGGCTACACCTTCTCCGGCATGCCCGGTGTGATCATCGGACACAACGACAAGATCGCCTGGGGCTTCACCAACCTCGGCGCCGACGTCACCGACCTCTACCTGGAGAGGATCGGCCCCGACGGCTACCTCGTCGACGGCAAGGTCAAGCCCTTCACGGTCCGCGACGAGATCATCAAGGTCGCCGGCGGCAAGGACCGGAAGATCACCGTCCGCGCCACCGAGCGCGGCCCGCTCGTCTCCGACCGCTCCACCGAACTGGAGAAGGTCGGCCAGAAGGCCCCCGTCGGCAACGCCGCCCCCGACCGCGGCACCGGCTACGGCGTCTCCCTGCAGTGGACCGCCCTCCAGCCCGGCAGGTCGATGGACGCGGTCTTCGCCCTCGACCGCGCCAAGGACTTCACCACCTTCCGGGCCGCCGCGAAGAACTTCGAGGTGCCCTCCCAGAACCTGGTCTACGCCGACACCGAGGGCAACATCGGCTACCAGTCCCCCGGCAAGATCCCGCAGCGCTCCAAGGGCGACGGCACCCTGCCCGCTCCCGGCTGGGACTCCACGTACAAGTGGAAGGGATACATCCCCTACGAGCAGCTGCCCTACGAGTACAACCCGAAGCGCGGCTACATCGTCACCGCCAACCAGGCCGTGATCGACTCCACGACCTACCCCGACCTGCTCACCAAGGACTGGGGCTACGGCTCGCGCAGCCAGCGGATCAACGACCTCATCGAGTCGAAGATCAAGGACGGCGGAAAGATCTCGTCGGACGACATGCGGACCATGCAGACGGACAACCGCAGCGAGATCGCGACCCTGCTCAACCCGCTCCTGCTGAAGATCGACATCTCCGACCCGTACGTCCGCGAGGCGCAGAAGCTCCTGGAGGGCTGGGACTACACCCAGGAACCCGACTCGGCCGCCGCCGCCTACTTCAACGCGGTCTGGCGCAACGTCCTCAAGCTCGCCTTCGGCAACAAGCTGCCCAAGGAGCTGCGCGTCGAGGGCGACTGCATCAACGTGCGCCCGGCCGACGCCACCGGCCCGGTCGACGAGCAGAACAAGCTCGTCCGGGAATGCGGCCAGCGCGACCCCGACACGGCGCAGCCGGACGGCGGCGACCGCTGGTACGAGGTGGTCCGCCCGCTCCTCAAGCAGGAGAAGAGCGAGTGGTGGACCACCCCCGGCAACCGCCTGGACTCGGCCACCGAGACCCGTGACCAGCTGCTCGCCCGCGCCATGAAGGACGCGCGCTGGGAGCTGACGGCCAAGCTCGGCAAGGACGTCTCCACCTGGAGCTGGGGCCGGCTCCACCAGCTGACCCTCAAGAACCAGACCCTCGGCATCGCCGGACCCGGTGTCGTGCAGCAGCTCCTCAACCGCGGCCCGTGGAACCTGGGCGGCGGCGAGGCGGCCGTCGACGCCACCGGCTGGAACGCGGCCGGCGGCTACGAGGTGATCTGGGTGCCGTCGATGCGGATGGTGGTCAACGTCGGCGACTGGGACAAGTCCCGGTGGATCAACCTGACCGGCGCGTCGGGCCACGCCTTCCACTCGCACTACACCGACCAGACCGACGCCTGGGCCAGGGGCGAGCTCTACGACTGGGCCTACGGCAAGGCGGCGGTCGACGCGGCGACGAAGGACACGCTGGTCCTCAGGCCGTAGGACCTGTCGGGAAACGGGTGACCCCCTGCGGGGTCACCACCGCGTGCACGGGGTGGTCGTGCGGTTCCTCCGGGACCCGCGCGACCACCTCGTCCGTGTAGAGGAGCACCACCAGGGCGGGATCGGCACCCGCGCGCGTGAGCCGGGCGAGCACCCGGTCGTACGAGCCGCCGCCCCGCCCGAGCCGCATCCCGCGCCCGTCGACCGCGAGGCCCGGCAGCAGGACGGCGCCGGCGGCGCACACGGCGTCGGGGCCGAGCCGCGGCCCGACGGGTTCGAGAAGTCCCCGCCCGGCCTTCGCGAGCCGCTCGGGACCCTCGTACGCGGCCCAGTCCAGGTCGTTGTCGGGGAGCAGGACGGGAAGCAGGACCCGCACCCCGCGCGCGTGGAGGGCGTCGAGCAAGGCGCGCGTGCCCGGCTCGCGGCCCACCGACACATAGGCGGCGACGGTGGACGCCTCGGCGAGTTCGGGGAGTTCCACCCCGTGACGGGCGAGCGATTCGGCCGTACGAGTCAGGGACTCGGCGTCCAGCGTGGCGCGGGCGGCCAGAAGTCGACTGCGCAGCAGGGTCTTTTCGGACATCTCAGATGACATGACGGCCTCGTGTGCATTCACAAAACTCTGGTAACTGTCTTTATGTGGAGGAAGTTAACCGAACCCACATCTTCCTCTCATTCCGAACGACTAAGGTGCACCGCATGAATCAGTCGCTCCCCAGGCTCGGCCGGATCAGCAAGGCTGTCATCCCGGCCGCCGGCCTCGGTACCCGCTTCCTCCCGGCCACCAAGGCGACGCCGAAGGAGATGCTGCCGGTCGTCGACAAGCCGGCCATCCAGTACGTCGTGGAGGAGGCCGTCGCGGCGGGCCTCTCGGACGTGCTGATGATCACCGGCCGCAACAAGCGTCCCCTGGAGGACCACTTCGACCGGAACTACGAGCTGGAGGAGGCCCTGAGCCGGAAGGGCGACGCCGAACGCCTCTCCAAGGTCCAGGAGTCCAGCGACCTCGCCACCATGCACTACGTGCGCCAGGGAGCCCCGCGCGGCCTCGGCCACGCCGTGCTCTGCGCCGCCCCGCACGTCGGGGATCAGCCCTTCGCGGTCCTCCTGGGCGACGACCTGATCGACCCGCGTGACCCGCTGCTCGCGCGGATGGTGGACGTCCAGGAGCGGGAGGGCGGCAGCGTGATCGCGCTCATGGAGGTCGAGCCCTCGCAGATCCATCTGTACGGCTGCGCCGCGGTCGAGGCGACGGTCGACTCGGACGTCGTCAAGGTGACGGGACTGGTCGAGAAGCCGGAGGCGGGCGAGGCCCCCAGCAACTACGCGATCATCGGCCGCTACGTACTGGATCCGGCCGTCTTCGGGATGCTGCGGGAGACCGAACCGGGGCGCGGCGGGGAGATCCAGCTGACCGACGCCCTGCAGAAACTCGCCTCGGACGAGAAGATCGGCGGCCCGGTGCACGGCGTCGTGTTCAAGGGGCGCCGCTATGACACCGGTGACCGCGGTGACTATCTGCGTGCCATTGTCAGACTCGCGTGCGAACGTGAAGATCTGGGACCGGACTTCCGGGCCTGGCTCCGGAGATACGTCAGCGAGGAGATGTAGAGCCTTGAGCAGCAGCACGGCACCGTCGCCGCCCCACGACGACCACGACCCCGGGCCGGGGGCCGGCGACCCGTGCGCGGGCCCCGCGCGCGGTCTGTGGTCGGTGGACGAGCACCTGGCCGACATCCTCGCGGCGGTCGGCCCGCTCGAACCCATCGAGCTGCAACTCCTCGACGCGCAGGGCTGCGTCCTCGTCGAGGACGTGACGGTGCCGGTCGCGCTGCCCCCCTTCGACAACAGCTCCATGGACGGGTACGCGGTCCGCGTCGCGGACATCGCCGGCGCCACCGAGGAGTACCCGGCCGTCCTCACCGTCGTCGGCGACGTCGCGGCGGGCGCGCACGGCCTGCCCGAGATCGGCCCCGGCCAGGCCGCCCGCATCATGACCGGCGCCCCGCTGCCGCCCGGCGCCGAGGCCGTCGTCCCCGTCGAATGGACCGACGGCGGTACGGGCGGGGGCGCGGCCACCGGCATGACCGCCGCGAGCGCCGCCCCCGAGGGCGCGGCCGGCGAGGTCCGGGTGCACCGCGCAGCGGAGGCCCGCGCCCATGTCCGCGCCCGCGGCAGCGACGTACGGGCGGGGGAGCTCGCCCTGGCGGCGGGCACGGTCCTCGGGCCGCCCCAGATCGGCCTGCTCGCCGCGATCGGCCGGGGCACCGTGAAGGTCCGCCCCCGCCCCCGGGTGGTCGTCATGTCCACCGGCAGCGAGCTGGTCCAGCCCGGCGAGCCGCTGGGCGAGGGCCAGATCCACGACTCCAACAGCTTCGCGCTCGCCGCGGCCGCCCGGGACGCGGGCGCCCTCACCTACCGGGTCGGCGCCGTCGCCGACGACGCGGAGTCGCTGCGCGCCACCATCGAGGACCAGCTCATCCGGGCCGATCTGATCGTGACCACGGGCGGGGTGAGCGTCGGCGCGTACGACGTGGTCAAGGAGGCGCTGACCGCCGACGGGCAGGTCGACTTCCGCAAGCTGGCCATGCAGCCGGGCAAGCCGCAGGGCTTCGGCGCGATCGGCGCCGAGCAGATCCCGCTCCTCGCCCTGCCGGGCAACCCGGTCTCGTCGTACGTCTCCTTCGAGCTGTTCGTACGCCCCGCGATCCGCGCCCTGATGGGCGTCGAGGACCTGCACCGGCCCCGCGCGCGGGCGGAGCTCGTCGCCGACGAGGCCCTCTCGTCACCCGCCGGGCGGCGGCAGTTCCTCCGGGGGACGTACGACGCGGAGGCGGGCACGGTGACTCCGGTGGGCGGCGCGGGCTCCCATCTGATCGCGGCCCTCGCGCACGCGGACTGCCTCCTCGTGGTCCCGGAGGACACGGAGACCGTGGAGCCTGGCACCGAGCTGGAAGTGGTCCTCCTCGGCTGAGGGGGCGAGGGTGGGGGTACGGTGTCGTCCCACACAGCGACCGGGAGTGTCACGGCCATGAGCACGCAGCAAGGTCTCACCCACATCGACGAGGCGGGCGCGGCCCGCATGGTCGACGTATCGGCGAAGGACGTCACGGCCCGCACCGCCCGCGCCAGCGGGCGGGTGCTCGTCTCGCCGCGCGTGATCGAGCTGCTGCGCGGCGAGGGTGTCCCGAAGGGCGACGCCCTGGCGACCGCCCGCATCGCCGGGATCATGGGCGCCAAGAAGACCCCGGACCTCATCCCGCTCTGCCACCCCCTCGCCGTCTCGGGCGTGACGCTGGACCTCACGGTCACGGACGACGCGGTCGAGATCCTGGCGACGGTGCGGACCACGGACCGGACGGGCGTCGAGATGGAGGCCCTGACGGCGGTCTCGGTGGCCGCCCTGACGGTGGTCGACATGATCAAGGCGGTCGACAAGGGCGCGGTCATCTCCGACGTACGGGTGGAGGAGAAGACGGGCGGCAAGTCGGGGCACTGGACGAGGGCCGAGGCGTGACGCGCGCGGGCCGGGTGGCGGGGACGCACGAGCACGAGGAGCCGACGGGACCGGGCGAGGTTCCGGCGGCGGCCTACCGCGCCCTGGTCGTCACCGCCTCGAACCGGGCGTCGGCCGGGGTGTACGAGGACAAGGGCGGTCCGCTGATCGCAGAGGGCCTGACCGGGATGCGGTTCGCCGTGGACGGCCCGCAGGTCGTGCCGGACGGGTCGCCCGTCGAGGCGGCGCTGCGCGCCGGGGTCGCCGCCGGGTACGACGTCATCGTCACCACGGGCGGGACGGGCATCTCGCCCACCGACGAGACCCCCGAGGTGACCCGCCGGGTCCTGGAGCGGGAGATCCCGGGCATCCCGGAGGCGATCCGCGCGTACGGCCGGGAGAAGGTGCCGACGGCGGCACTGTCGCGGGGCCTGGCGGGCGTCGCGGGAGGCACCCTGATCGTGAACCTGCCGGGTTCGACCGGTGGGGTACGGGACGGGCTGGCCGTCCTGGAGCCGATCCTCCGGCACGCCGTCGACCAGATCCGTGGCGGCGACCATCCGAGACCGTCGTGATCCCGTCCTGGCCGGTGGTCCTCGTGGACGGCGAGGTGGTGCTCCGCCCGATAAGGATGCGCGACCACGCGGCCTGGCGGGAGGTGAACCGGCGCAACCGCGAGTGGCTGCGGCCCTGGGAGGCGACGGTTCCGCCGCCGCCCCCGGGCACCCCGGTCCCGCAGCGGCCGACGTACCGTCAGATGGTGCGCCATCTCAGGTCGGAGGCGAACGCGGGCCGGATGCTGCCGTTCGTCATCGAGTACCGGGGGCGGCTCGTCGGTCAGTTGACGGTCGCCGGCATCACCTGGGGTTCGATGTGCTCGGGGCACGTGGGGTACTGGGTGGACAGCGAGGTGGCCGGGCGCGGGGTGATGCCGACGGCGGTCGCGCTCGCCGTCGACCACTGCTTCCGCGCGGTCGGGCTGCACCGCATGGAGGTGTGCATCCGCCCGGAGAACGGGCCTTCGCGCCGGGTCGTGGAGAAACTGGGATTCCGTGAGGAGGGGCTGCGGCCCCGCTATCTCCACATCGACGGCGCGTGGCGGGACCATCTGGTCTTCGCGCTGACGGTGGAGGAGGTGCCGGAGGGGCTGATCCGCCGCTGGCATCAGACAAGAATAAAATAAGTGTTCGAATTCAATCAGTAGGTGACGCGCAATCGATCTGAACAATCACAAAAAACTTCAGTGATATCAGCCAGATCGTGCGACACACCGGCCCAATTGGCCGATGCCGTCACGCGAACCCCTCTACCGTGTGAAGCGTGAGCAGCAGCGGCCTCATCTACGCAGTCATCGTCGGGGCCTGGGCCGCCTACTTGGTGCCGATGTGGCTCCGCAGGCAGGACGAGCTGAACGAAGCCCGTCCGACGGAACGCTTCAGCACCGCCATCCGGCTGCTTTCCGGACGGGCGGGCATGGAGCGCCGGTATGCCAAGGAGCTCAGGGAGCGGGACCGTACGGCGGAGGGTCCGACGCCCGACGTGGACCCGGACGTCGAGACCGAGCATCTGAGCTCGGTCGACGTCCGGGCCTTCTCCGCGCCCGCGGCCAGGACCGAAGCGCGCCTGGAACTCCCCGAACCGGAACAGGAACCGGCGCCGGCCCGCCCCGCCACCGGAGCCGCCGCCGAGCGCGCCCGCCGGGGCAAGGTCCTCGCCCGCCGCCGCCGCACCACGACGCTCCTCTTCGCGGCCTTCACCCTCGGCGCGGTCGTCGCCGCCGTCGGCGGCATCGCCTTCCTGTGGGCGCCCGCCGTCCCCGCGCTGCTCCTCAGCGCGTACATCGTGCACCTGCGGGCCCAGGAGCGACGCCGCTTCGTCTACGTGATGGACCGGCGGCGCGCCGAAGCGGCGGCGGCCCGGCTGCGCGAGAGCAGGCGCCCGGCCCCCACGCCCGAACCGGCACCCCACACCTCCCAGGCCCCCTCCCCGCAGGAGGCGGACCGGCGCGCCCTGGTCGAGCAGACCGACCACGCGGAGTGGGTCGACCAGCAGCGCGACCGCGGCCCGGCCCGCGGCGACAGCTGGGACCCGGTGCCGGTCCCGCTCCCCACGTACGTCACCGCCCCGGTCGCCCCGCGCGCCACGAGCGGCATCGACATCACGGACCCGGAGACCTGGAGCGCGGCCCGCTCCTCCACGGCGGCCGATCCGACCCCCACCCCGCCCCCGGCCCCCCGCCAGCGCCCCACGGCCCCCCGCCGCTCCCGCGACCACGGCCGCACCCCGCTCTTCGACCAGTACGCGGACGACGACCGCCCCCGAGCGGCGAACGAGTGACCGGCCGGGGGCCCGAAGGCCCCCGGCTGACCTGCGGCGAAAGCGATTTTTGTTCTCGTCGATCGAGATGCTAATGTTTCACACGTCGCAAGGGCCTGTGGCGCAGTCTGGTAGCGCACCTCGTTCGCATCGAGGGGGTCTGGGGTTCAAATCCCCACAGGTCCACAGACACCGGGAATCCCGTCCGATCGCAAGATCGGGCGGGATTTTCGCTTTCCCGTCAGACCAGCGGCCTTCCCGTCAGACCAGCGACTTCGCGAAGCAGCGGCTGTTGGGGTAGTCGCGGTAGTGGCCGAACTTGGCGCAGGGTTCGTAGCCGCTGGACGTGTAGAGGGCTATCGCCTCCGGCTGGGCCGTGCCCGTCTCCAGGACCATGCGGGTGCGGCCGGCCGCGCGGGCGTCGGATTCCAGGGCGGCCAGAATGCGGCGGGCCAGGCCGAGGCCGCGGGCCTCGGGGATCACGTACATGCGCTTGAGTTCGGCGTCGCCGTTCTCGTAGCCCTCGTCGTTCTTGTCCTGGGTGCGCCAGCCGCCGGTGGCGACGGGGTGGCCCTCGGGGGCGTACGCCAGGAGGTAGAGGCCGCGCGGAGGGTCGAACATCCCGGCGTCCAGCGGTGTGACATCGCCCTCGTCGTCGTAGCGGACGGCGTACTCGGCCTGGACGGCGTCGTTGAGTTTGACGGCGTCCGGGTGGTCATAGGGCGTGGGCTGGATGTTCATGCGGAGTAGCGTACATGTATGCGGTGTGCGGGTGTCGGTATTCTCCCCGGATGCTCACTGTGACCTCCGTCAATGTCAATGGTCTGCGCGCCGCCGCCAAGAAGGGCTTCGTGGAGTGGCTGGCCGGGACCTCCGCCGATGCCGTCTGCCTCCAGGAGGTGCGTGCCGAGGAGGCGCAGCTGCCCGTGGAGGTGCGGGCGCCCGAGGGCTGGTTCACCGTCCACGCGCCCGCGGCCGCCAAGGGCCGCGCCGGTGTCTCCCTGTACACGCGGCGCGAGCCCGACCGGGTGCGCGTCGGCTTCGGGTCCAGCGAGTTCGACGGCAGCGGCCGGTACGTCGAGGCCGACCTGCCCGGAGTGACCGTCGCCAGCCTCTATCTGCCCTCCGGCGAGGCCGGCACCGAGCGGCAGGACGAGAAGCTGCGGTTCATGGGGGAGTTCCTTCCCTACCTGAAGGAGCTCAGGGGCCGTGCCGCCGCCGACGGGCGAGACGTCGTCGTCTGCGGCGACTGGAACATCGCCCACCGCGAGGCCGACCTCAAGAACTGGCGGGCGAACAGGAAGAACGCCGGCTTCCTCCCCGAGGAGCGGGAGTGGCTCGGGCGGGTGCTCGATGAGGGTGACGGCGGCTACGTCGACGTCGTGCGCGCCCTGCACCCCGACCAGGACGGGCCCTACTCCTGGTGGTCCTATCGGGGGCGGGCCTTCGACAACGACTCCGGCTGGCGCATCGACTACCAGATCGCCACTCCCCGTCTCGCCGCCAAGGCGGTGAAGGCGTACGTCGAGCGCGCCGCGACCCACGAGGAGCGGTGGAGCGACCACGCGCCCGTGACCGCCGTCTACGAGCTGTAGCCCCGGCGGTTACGGAGCCGGTGTCCCCGGGGGCTCGGGGCGCAGGCGGCGGTCCAGGGCCATCGACAGTTCGGCCTCCACCACGCTCTTCGCGAGCGGACGCAGCCGCCACAGGTCGCCCTCGGCCGCGTGGGTGCGCAGCAGGTCGGTGAAGAGCTCCGCGAGGGCGTCGGCGTGTTCGCGGACGCGGGCGCCCGCCTTGAGGACCTCGGCGAGCGGGACGCCCTCGCGGACGAGGGCGGCGGAGACGTCGAGCAGGCGGCGGCTGATGTGGATGATCTCCTCGCCGTCTGTGACGAGGTAGCCGAGGTCGAGGGCGGCCGCGAGGTTCTCCGGGGTGACCTCGCCGGCGAAGTGGTCGGCGAGCTCCCCGGGGGTGAGGCGGACCGGCTCCTCCTCCGAGGGGGCGGGGAGGGCGAGGACCTCGCGGACGTTGCGGCCGCTCTCGAAGGCGGTGGTGAGGTCGGCGATGCCGTTGAGGGTGTGGCCGCGCTCCAGGAGGGCGGCGATGGTGCGGAGCCGGGCCAGGTGCTGTTCGTCGTACCAGGCGATCCGGCCCTCGCGGCGCGGCGGGGGGATCAGGCCGCGCTCGCGGTAGAAGCGCAGAGTGCGCACGGTGATGCCGGCGGCCGCCGCCAGCTCGTCCATGCGGTACTCGCGTACGCCCTCGTGCGCGCCCCTGCCGGGTGCCGATCCTTCGTCTGATCCTTCAGCCACGCCCGCCAGCCTATGTTGTACCGCCGGTAACTTTCCCTTGCCGTACCCCTACCGCTTGGTAGGGAGCTGCTCTACAGTCCCGACTGTGCCAGTGATTGCTGGCGTGATTGGCCGGGTGCACGGGAGGCGGCATGGCGAAGCACGAGAACGTACGGGTGGCGGTGATCGGATCGGGATTCGGTGGCCTCGGCGCCGCCGTCCGGCTGCGCCGCGAGGGGATCACCGACTTCGTGGTCCTGGAACGGGCCGACTCCGTGGGCGGCACATGGCGGGACAACAGCTACCCCGGCTGCGCCTGCGACGTCCCCTCCCACCTCTACTCCTTCTCCTTCGCGCCCAACCCCGACTGGCCGCGGACCTTCTCAGGGCAGCGCCACATCCGCGCGTATCTGGAGCATGTCACGGACACCTTCGGGCTCCGCCCCCACCTCCGCCTGAACCACGAGGTGCTGCGGATGGAGTGGGACGCCGAGGCGCTCCGCTGGGAGATCGAGACCGGCGAGGGCTCCTTCAGCGCCGAGGTCGTCGTCTCCGCGACCGGACCGCTCTCCGACCCCAAGATCCCCGACATCCCGGGGCTCGCCGACTTCCCCGGCAAGGTCTTCCACTCCGCCCGCTGGGACCACGACTACGACCTCACCGGCAAGCGCGTCGCCATGATCGGCACCGGCGCCTCCGCCATCCAGATCGTGCCCGCGATCCAGCCCCAGGTGGAGAGGCTGACGCTGTTCCAGCGCACACCCCCGTGGGTGATGAGCCGCATGGACCGGGCCATCAGCCGCCCCGAGCGCTGGCTCCACCGCACCCTGCCCGTCACCGGAACCCTCCGGCGCGGCCTGCTCTGGGGCATCCGCGAGCTCCAGGTCGGGGCCTTCACCAAGCACCCGAACGAACTCGGGCTCGTCGAGCGGCTCGCCAAGGCCAACATGGCCAAGTCCATCAAGGACCCGGCGCTGCGGGCCAAGCTGACCCCCTCGTACCGCATCGGCTGCAAGCGGATCCTGCTCTCCAGCACGTACTACCCGGCCGTCGCGCAGCCCAACGTCGACGTCGTCGCCTCCGGCCTGCGCGAGGTCCGCGGCTCGACCGTGGTCGCCGCCGACGGCACCGAGACCGAGGTCGACGCGATCGTCTTCTGCACCGGCTTCCACGTCACCGACATGCCGATCGCCGAGCGGGTCGTCGGCGCCGAGGGGAGGACCCTCGCCGAGACCTGGAAGGGCGGTATGGAGGCGCTGCGCGGCGCCACCGCCGCCGGCTTCCCCAACTTCATGACCGTCATCGGCCCCAATACGGGCCTCGGCAACTCCTCGATGATCCTGATGATCGAGTCCCAGCTGAACTACATGGCCGACTACCTGCGCCAGTTGACTCTGTTGACTCCTTCCGGGCTCGGCGGCCGCGCCGCCCTCGCCGTCCGGCCCTCTGCCGTCGGCGCCTGGAACCGCAAGGTGCAGCTCCGGATGGAGCGGACCGTGTGGAAGGCGGGCGGCTGCGAGAGCTGGTACCTCGACGCCAACGGCCGCAACACCACGCTGTGGCCGGGCACCACGGGCGAGTTCCGGCGCGAGACCCGGCGGGTCGACCTCTCCGAGTACGAGGTGATCCGCGCCCCCAGGCAGACGGATCCGACTGCCACGGAGCCCGCCGTCACGGAGCCCGCCACCGTGAAGGCCCTCAAGAAGGAGGCCGCCCAGTGAGACCGCGTCTGATATCGCTCCCCGTGTCCCGCGAGCTCACCGCCGTCTCCGCCGACGGCGCCCCGGTCCACATCGAGGTGTACGGCCCCGAGGGCGCCCCCGCCGTCGTCCTGGCCCACGGCTGGACCTGCTCGACCGCCTTCTGGGCCGAGCAGATACGGGCCCTCGCCGCCGACCACCGGGTCATCGCCTACGACCAGCGCGGTCACGGCCGTTCCCCGGTGCCCGGCCCCGGGGGGTACTCGACGACGGCGCTCGCCGACGACCTGGAGGCCGTGCTCGCGGCCACCCTCGGTCCCGGCGAACGGGCCGTCCTTGCCGGTCACTCCATGGGCGGCATGACGATCATGGCCGCCGCCGGGCGGCCCCGTTTCCGGCAGCACGCCGCCGCCGTCCTGCTCTGCTCCACCGGGTCCTCCCGGCTGACGGCCGAGGCCACCGTCGTACCGCTCAGGCCGGGCGGTCTGCGCAGTCGCCTCACCAGAGCCGTCCTCGGCGCGAAGGCACCGCTCGGGCCGGTCACCGCCGTCTCGAAGAAGATCCTCAAGTACGCGACGATGGGACCCGGTTCGGCGCCCGACCGCGTCGACGCCTGCGCGCGGATCGTGCACGCCTGCCCGCGCACCTCCCGGTACGGCTGGTCGCAGGTCCTGGCCGGGCTCGATCTCGGAGCGGGGCTGCGGGAGTTGCGGCTGCCCGTGGCCGTGCTCGTCGGGACCGCCGACCGGCTCACCCCGGCCGTCCACTCCCGGGCGATGGCGGAGGAACTGCCGCACTGCACCGGTCTCGTCGAGCTGGCCGGCATGGGCCACATGACACCGGTGGAGGCCCCCGAGGCCGTCACCGCGCAGATCCGCGAACTGACCCTCACGTACCTGGGCGTGAAGTCCGGGGACCAGGAGAAGGAGAAGGAGCAGGCATGAGCAGGGTGAGCCTGGAAGGACAGGTCGCGGTCGTCACCGGCGGGGCGCGCGGAGTCGGCGAACTCCTCGCCCGCAAGCTCTCCGCGCGCGGTGCGAGGATCGCGCTCGTCGGTCTGGAGCCGGAGCAGCTGAAGGAGGTCGCCGGGCGGCTGCACACCGAGGCCGACTGGTGGCACGCCGACGTCACCGACCACGAGGCGATGGCCAGGGTCGCGGCCGAGGTGAAGGAGCGGTTCGGGAAGGTCGACATCGTCGTCGCCAACGCCGGTGTGGCGGCGGGCGGTCCGTTCGTCGACTCCGACCCCGACGCCTGGCGGCGGGTCATCGAGGTCAACCTCATCGGCGGCGCGGTGACGGGCCGGGCGTTCCTGCCGGTCCTCATGGAGTCCCGGGGGTACTTCCTCCAGATCGCCTCGCTCGCCGCGCTCACCCCGGCGCCGATGATGACGGCGTACTGCGCCTCCAAGTCGGGCGTCGAGGCCTTCGCGCACAGCCTGCGCGCCGAGGTCGCGTACAAGGGGGTGCGGGTCGGCGTCGGGTACCTCTCCTGGACCGACACGGACATGGTGCGGGGCGCCGACCAGGACGACGTGATGAAGGAGCTGCGGCAGCGGCTGCCGTGGCCGACGAACCGCACGTACCCCCTCGGCCCCGCCGTCGACCGGATCGTGGCGGGCATCGAGCGGCGCTCCGCCCATGTGTACGCGCAGTGGTGGCTGCGCGGGATGCAGTCGGTCCGCGGCTACCTCCCCGGTCTGATCGCCACCGTCGGGCAGCGCGAGATGCGGCGCTTCGAGCCGCGGCTCGGCTCGGTGTCCAAGGGGCTGGTGGGCGCGGGCGGCGCGGCCGACGAGCGGGCGCGGACGGGGAAGGCCTGACGGCCGGCTTCGGCACCTGCCCGCAGGGCCCTCACTGTCCGTGACTGATCGACATGCGTGGAGTGGGTGCGCGTGCGAGGCTGATCGAGCCCCCAGGGGGCGCGACGCCCCCTCCCGACACACCCTTCTAGGAGTGAACTTCCATGGGCATGCAGGACCAGTTCAAGGACAAGTCGGAGCAGCTCAAGCAGCAGGCCAAGGAGGCCATGGGCAAGGCGAAGGACGAAGCGTCCGAGCGCGCCTCCCAGGGCCGTGGCCGCTCCGACGACGAGGCCCGCACGGCCCGCACGGAAGTTCAGGACCGCAGGGACCAGGACCGGATCGACCCGGACCGCGCGGACCGGGACCGCATGGACCGGGCCCGTATGGACCGGGAGTCCGGCGTCTGACGCCGGCCTTCCGTGAGCGAGGCGCACCCGCGACACCGGGTGCGCCTTCGCACGTGCGGACCGAAAAGTCGTACACGTCGAGGGCCGTTCTTCGTACGGTGTTGTCCATGGCCGTACTTGAGCGACTCCGATCCGATCACGCCCCCGCCCTGCTCGCGTTCGAGCGGGAGAACCGGGGGTACTTCGCCGCGTCCGTGCCCGACCGGGGGGACGCCTACTTCACCGACTTCGCGGAGCGGCACCGGGCCCTGCTCGACGAGCAGGGGACCGGGACGATCCACTTCCATGTGCTGGTGGGGGAGGGCGGGGAGATCCTGGGCCGGTTCAACCTGGTCGACGTCGCCGACGGGGGTGCCGAGCTGGGCTACCGGGTGGCCGAGAAGGCGACCGGGCGCGGGGTGGCGACGGCCGGGGTCAGGGAGGTGTGCCGGCTGGCGCGCGAGGAGTACGGGCTGAGCCGGCTGACCGCCGTCACGACCCTCGACAACGAGGGGTCGAGGGCCGTGCTCGGGCGGGTCGGCTTCGGGGCGGTCGGGAGCGTCACGATCGACGGACGGCCGGGGATCTCCTACGAGGCGGACCTCGGGGAACTCGTGGCCCTGGCCTCCTAGGGGCCGCCGGGCCCCGGCGGGGGTTCGTCGTCCTGCTCCTCCCGGACCGCTCCAGCCCTAACGGCCGTCCGGCCTCGGGGGGAGTTTCGGGCGGGAGCGGTCCGGGAGGTTCTCGTAGGGCGGGGGGCTCGCCGCCGGGGTCTCCGTGAGGAGCGCGAGGGCGACGTGGACCGCGTCGTCGAGCTGGGCGTGGCGGCCCTCGGCCCAGTCGAGGGGGGTGCGCAGGATCGCGAGGTCGGGTTCGACGCCGTGGTTCTCCAGGGACCAGCCGTACTCGGGGAACCAGGCCGCGTTCATCGGGACCGTGATCTGGGTGCCGTCGCCGAGCCGGTGGCGGCCGGTCATGCCGACGACCCCGCCCCAGGTGCGCTGCCCGACGACGGGGCCGAGGCCCAGGAGCTTGAACGCGGCGGTGATCATGTCCCCGTCGGACGAGGTGGCCTCGTCGGCGAGGGCGACGACGGGGCCGCGCGGGGCGTTGGAGGCGTAGGCGACGGGCTGGGCGTTCCGGGTGAGGTCCCAGCCGAGGATCCTGCGGGTGAGCTTCTCCATGACGAGCTCGCTGATGTTGCCGCCGGCGTTGCCGCGCACGTCGACGATGAGGGCGGGCCGGGACACCTCCATGCGCAGGTCGCGGTTGAACTGGGCCCAGCCGGAGCCGCCCATGTCGGGGATGTGGAGGTAGCCGCAGCGGCCGCCGCTGACCTCCCGTACCACCGCCCGGCGTTTGGCGACCCAGTCCTGGTAGCGCAGCGGACGCTCGTCGACGAGGGGGACGACGGCGACGCGGCGGGCCCGGCCCTCGCCCTCGGCGGGCGTGAAGGTGAGCTCGACGGTGGTGCCGCCGGTGCCGGAGAGCAGCGGGTACGGGCCGGTGACCGGGTCCACGGGCCGGCCGTCGACGTGGGTGAGGACCGCGCCCTCGCGGATGCCGGTGCCGGCGAGCGGGGAGCGGGCCTTGGAGTCGGAGGACTCGCCGGGCAGGATGCGCTTCACCGTCCAGCCGGCCTCGCGGGGCACGAGGTTCGCCCCGAGGAGCCCCATGGGCCGCTGGTAGTGCGGCGGTCCCTCGTTGCGGCGGGCGGGGGTGACGTACGCGTGGGAGGTGCCCAGTTCGCCCATGACCTCGCGGAGCAGGTCGGCGAACTCGTCGGGGGACGCGACCCGTTCGACGAGCGGCCGGTACTGGTCGAGGACGGCCGTCCAGTCGACCCCGCCCATGCCCGGCTCCCAGAAGTAGGCGCGGACGATCCGGCCGGCCTCGTCGAAGGCCTGCCGCCACTCGGCGCCCGGGTCGGCCTCGTGGAGGATGCGCCGCAGGTCCAGGTAGACGGTGGAGTCGCCGTCCCCGGACTCGGTGGCGGGGACGGCCCGCAGTTCGCCCTCGTCGGCGACGACGAGCCGGGTGCCGTCGCCGCTGACCGCGAACCAGTCGAGGTCCTTGGCGAGTTCGCTCTTGCGCGCCTTGACGATGGAGAAGTGTTCGAGGGTGGGGCGGCCGGAGGTGTCGGCCGGGTTGGCGAAGGTCTCGCCGAGCGCGCCGGAGATGGGCCAGCGCAGCCAGACGAGTCCGCCGCCGCTGACCGGGTGCAGGGCGGAGTACTTGGAGGCGGCGACGGGGAAGGGGGTGACCCGGTCGGGGAGCCCCTCGATCTCGACGGTGACGGTGCCGTCGCCGGAGTCCGTGTCGTCGGCGGGGTCGAGGCCGCCGGCCGCCGGGCGCCCGTCGGGCAGCAGCGCGAAGGGCGAGGGCGTGGCGGAGGAGAGCGGTACGAGGTAGGGGCGGCAGCCGAGCGGGAACGACAGGTCACCGGTGTGGACGTCGTACACCGGGTCGAAGCCCCGCCAGGAGAGGAAGGCGAGGTAGCGGCCGTCCCGGGTGAAGACGGGGTTCTCGTCCTCGAAGCGCCCGTTGGTGACGTCGAGGACGGTCCGGGCTCCGGGGCCGGCGATCCGGGCCATCTTGATGGAGCGCAGGGAGCGGCCGATGCCGGGGTGGGACCAGGTGAGCCAGGCGCCGTCGGGGGAGAAGGCGAGGTCGCGGACGGGCCCGTTGACGGAGCGGATCAGTTCGGTGACCCCTCGGGAGCCTTCGGAGCCTCCAGAGCGTTCGGCCGGGGAGGTGTCCCCGTCCGGTTCGGGCTCCTCCGTGGTGTCCAGGAGCAGCAGCCGTCCGTCGTGGGAGGCGATGGCGAGCCGCTCGCCGGCGGGGTCGGCGACGAGTTCCTCGACGCGGCCGAGGTCGCCCGAGGCGAGGCGGCGCGGCGGCCGGTCGCCGCTGGCGCGCGGGAGATGGCCGATCTCGACGGCGTCCTCGCCCTCGGCGTCGGTGACGTAGGCGACCTGGCCGCCGCTGCCGAGCATCTCGGGGAGCCGGACGCGGACGCCCGGTTCGTCGATGATCGTGCGGGCCGGGCCGTCGCGGTGGGTCAGCCAGTACAGGCTGCCGCGCACGGAGACGGCGCTGGCGCGGCCGGTCTCGTCGACGGAGAGCGCGTCGATGTGGAGGGCGGCGGGCACCTGGTAGGGGCGCCTGCCGACGCGCTGGCCGCCGAGCCGTACCTCCAGTCTCCGGGGGCGGGAGCCGTCGGCGAGCGTGTCGACGATCCACAGGTCGCCGGCGCACTGGTAGACGACCCGGTGTCCGTCGCTCGACGCGTGCCGGGCGTAGAACTCGTCGTGGTCGGTGTGGCGGCGCAGATCGGTGCCGTCGGGCAGGCAGGAGTACAGGTTGCCGATGCCCTCGTGGTCGGAGAGGAACGCGATGCGGCCGTCGACGGCCATGGGGCAGTCGAGGTGGCCGCCGATGTCGGGCAGCAGCCGTTCGCCGTGCAGCCAGAGGCGGCCGGTGGCGCCGCCCTGGTACCGCTTCCAGGCGGCCGGTTCGTGCGGCGGCTTCCCGGTGAGGAGGAGGGTGCGGCGCTCCCCCTCGTGGCCGCCGGGGCCGTCGATGACGCCGATGTCGGAGACCGGGCCCCAGGGCAGCCGCTTGCCGGGGGAGCCGTCGGTGGGGACGGTGTAGGCCCAGGAGTAGTACGAGAAGGGCTGGCCGTGCGAGGAGACGGCGAGGATGTCGGAGCGGCCGTCCTTGTCCGGGGGCGTCCAGCCGCAGACCCGGGTGTCGGTGGACCCCCAGTAGCTGAGCCGCCGGGCCGGTCCGCCGTCGATGGGGACGAGGTGGATCTCCGGGTCGAGGCTGCGCCAGTTCGTGTACGCGATCCGGCGTCCGTCCGGCGAGAAGCGCGGGTGGCCGACCCGCGTCCGGTCGACGGTCAGTCGCCAGGCCCGGCCGGGGCGGTGGCCCTCGGGGACGAGGGGGGCGATCCAGAGGTCGTCCTCGGCGGCGAAGCACAGCAGGTCGTCGTGGAGGTGCGGAAAGCGGAGGTACGCGACGTCGTGACTCACCTCCCCATGCTTTCCGCGCGGAGGGGGTGCGGCAACTCGTACGTGTTTGCGAGCGTCTTCGGAGGGGGTCCCGACTGTGGGCCAGGACACGTACGAAACGGTTTCGTTTCGTTGACGCCAGGAGTATCTTCGTACTGTACGAAACCGTTTCGTTCGCTTCTCGTCGGATCGGAGCCCCCGGCCATGGCACGCAGCAGACTCACTCCCGAGCGGGAGTCCGAGCTGTACGCAGCCGTGCTCGACCTCCTCCGCGACGTCGGCTACGACGCCCTCACCATGGACGCCGTCGCCGCCCGCACCCACTCCAGCAAGGCCACCCTCTACCGCCAGTGGGGGAGCAAGCCCGAGCTGGTCGCCAGGGCGCTCCGCGCCAACAAGCCCGCCGACCTCTCCGAGATCGACACCGGCTCACTGCGCGGCGACTTCCACGAGCTGATGACCCGGACCGACGACTGCCAGATGGAGAAGGACTCCGCGCTGATGCGGGGTCTGGCCCATGCCGTCCACACCAACCCCGAACTGCACCGGGCGCTGCGCGAGCTGCTCATCGAACCCGAGATGAACGGCCTCGACGAGGTACTGCGCCGAGCGGTCCGCAGGGGAGAGGTCGACGCCGCCAACCCGGCGCTCAGGCTCATTCCCCACATGCTGATCGGTGCGTTCGTCGCCCGGCCGCTGATCGACGATCAGCCGGTCGACCGGGCGTTCCTCAGCGCCTACGTCGACGCCGTCGTGCTCCCCTCACTCGGCGTCTGATCCCCAGAAGTACCGCACGACTTCTCCACCTGACGTCGAACCGCTCACGCCGTCGGGCCGGCTCCCCATGCCCTGTCCCACCCACCCTGGGAGTACGCCCCCGTGGCCACGTTCCTGTACAAGCTCGGCCGTTCCGCCTTCCGGCGCCGACGGCTCGTCGCCCTCCTCTGGGTGGCCCTCCTGGCGATAGCCGGGATCGGCGCCGCCACCGCACCCGTCGCGACCTCCAGCTCCTTCTCCATACCGGGCACCGAGGCCCAGCGCGCCTTCGACCTGCTCGAAGAGCGCTTCCCCGGTGCCGGGGCGGACGGCGCCACCGCCCGGGTCGTCTTCAAGGCCCCCGAGGGCCAGAAGATGACCGAGGCCGGGCACAAGGCCGTCGTCGAGGAGACCGTCTCCGCGCTGAAGTCCGGCTCGGACCAGATCGTCTCGGTCACTGACCCGTACACCGGCAAGGCCGTCTCCGGCGACGGCTCGACCGCCTACGTCTCCGTCGCCTACAAGGTCAACGCGATGGAGCTCACCGACGAGACCCGCGAGGCCCTGACCCGGGCCGGCGAGAACGCGCAGGGCAAGGGACTCACCGTCGAGGTCGGCGGTGACGCCCTCCAGACCATGCCGGAGCAGGGCGCGAGCGAGGCGATCGGTGTCGTCATCGCCGCCATCGTGCTGGTCATGACCTTCGGCTCGCTCGTCGCCGCCGGGCTCCCGCTGCTCACGGCGCTCATCGGCGTCGGCATCGGCGTCTCCTCGATCGCCGCGCTCGCGAACGTCCTCGACCTCGGCTCCACCACCTCCACCCTCGCGATGATGATCGGCCTCGCGGTCGGCATCGACTACGCCCTCTTCATCGTCTCCCGCTACCGCGCGGAGCTCGCCGAGGGCCGCGAGAAGGAGGACGCGGCGGGGCGCGCGGTCGGCACGGCCGGCTCCGCCGTCGTCTTCGCCGGGCTCACCGTCGTCATCGCCCTGGTCGGCCTGGCCGTCGTCAACATCCCGATGCTGACGAAGATGGGCTTCGCCGCCGCCGGTACGGTCGTGATCGCCGTACTGATCGCGCTCACCCTGATCCCGGCCATGCTCGGCTTCGCGGGCGACAAGGTGCTCGGCCGCAGGCAGCGCAAGGGTGCGAAGGGCGGCGACGCCGCCGCGACCGGTGCCACGGCACAGGTCGGCACGGCGCAGGCCGACAAGCCGAACGGTGGCACCCGCTGGGCCCGCTTCGTCATCCGCCGCCCCGTGATGGTGCTGGTCGTCGGCGTCCTCGGTCTCGGCGCGATCGCGCTGCCCGCCGCCTCCCTGGAGATGGGCCTCCCGGACGACGGCGCCAAGCCGACCTCCACCAGCGAGCGCCGGGCGTACGACACGCTCTCGGACGGTTTCGGCCCCGGCTTCAACGGCCCGCTGCTCGTCGTCGTGGACGGCGACAAGGCCACCGCCGACCGGGCGGTCTCCACGATCAAGGGCCTCGAAGGCTGGGCTGCCGTCACCCCGGCGACCCCGAACAAGGCCGGCGACGCCGCGATGATCACGGTGGTTCCCAAGGACCGGCCGTCCTCGGTCGCCACCGAGAGCCTCGTCCACGACATCCGGGACGCCACCGGCGACGACGTCCTCGTCACCGGCGCCACCGCGATGAACATCGACTTCTCGCAGAAGATGAACGACGCCCTCGTGCCCTACCTGGCGCTCGTCGTCGGTCTGGCCTTCCTGCTCCTGACCCTGGTCTTCCGCTCGGTCCTCGTCCCCCTGAAGGCGGCCCTCGGCTTCCTGCTCTCGGTGGTCGCGGCCCTCGGCGCGGTCGTCGCGGTCTTCCAGTGGGGCTGGCTGGGAAGCCTCTTCGGGGTCGAGCAGACCGGCCCGATCATGTCGATGATGCCGATCTTCATGGTGGGTGTCGTCTTCGGTCTCGCGATGGACTACGAGGTCTTCCTCGTCACCCGCATGCGTGAGGCGTACGTCCACGGGGAGCGGCCCGGCGAGGCGATCGTGACCGGCTTCCGGCACAGCGCCCGGGTGGTCACCGCCGCCGCGGTGATCATGATCGCGGTCTTCGCCGGCTTCATCGGCATGACGGACCAGATGATCAAGATGATCGGCTTCGGCCTGGCCATCGCGGTCCTCTTCGACGCCTTCGTGGTCCGGATGGCGATCGTCCCGGCCGTGCTCGCGCTCCTCGGTCACAAGGCCTGGTGGCTGCCGAAGTGGCTGGACCGGATCCTGCCGAACGTGGACGTGGAGGGTGAGGGGCTCGCGAAGCGGGAGTCCCCGGAGCCGACTGCGAAGCCGGACCTCGTGAAGGCCTGACCTCCGCCCGTCCCCCGTACGCCGTCAGCGTGTCGACATCGACGCGCCGGCGGCGTACGTGTGCTTGAGGAAGCGCAGCAGGGCGGCGGTGTCGAACTGGACGACGGCGACCCCGTCGGCCGCGTGGAACTCGACGACCGTCTGCACCCGGCCGCAGGGCCAGACCTCGATGTCGCCGCGGCGGGCCGGGGCGCGCAACCCGTTCTCCAGGAGGGTGCGGGGGAAGGACCACTCGACGTCGTGGGGGAAGACGAAGCGGACGGTGGCGGGGGAGGAGGCGGGGTCGTAGCGGAGGGCCACCGGCACGGGCCGGGAGAGTGGTGCGTCGCTGATGATCCGCCCCTTGGCGTGGTCGTCGACTTCACGGTCGTGTGCGGCGGCCATCGGGGGCTCCTCACGTTTTGTCCTCTTATCGACTAATGTTCCACTTCTTCCCGGCGACCGCCCGGCCCAAGCGTGGCCGACGGCATGTGTGTGCGGGGTCACGCGGTGGAGCGTGGGCACAGCCGCGCACGACCGGGCGCCGCCGTTCTGTGACCCGTGCGCTCTTGCAAGCTCTTCGCAGGAGCGCTCATCATTCGGTACGTGCATGTACCTGACGGATTCATCAACGCCCCCGTATCGGTCGCCGCCGGTGTCGTCGCCGCCGGCGCCGTCGCCGTGAGCCTGCGGGGCGCCCGCCGCGAGCTGGACGACGGCCACGGCGGAGAGCGGACGGCCCCGCTCGCCGGGCTCGTCGCCGCCTTCATCTTCGCCGTGCAGATGCTGAACTTCCCGGTCGCCGCCGGGACCAGCGGGCACCTGCTCGGCGGGGCGCTCGCCGCGATCCTCGTCGGCCCCTGGACCGGGATCCTGTGCATCGCCGTCGTCCTGCTGATGCAGGGCATCCTCTTCGCCGACGGAGGCCTCACCGCCCTCGGCGTGAACATCACCGTCATGGGCGTCGTCACGGTCGTCGTCGCCTACGCCCTCTTCCGCGGCCTCGTCCTCGTCCTGCCGCGCACCCGCGCCTCGGTGACCGCGGCCTCCTTCGTCGCCGCACTCGTCTCCGTACCGGCGTCGGCCGCCGCCTTCACCCTGCTCTACGCGATCGGCGGCACCACCGACGTACCACTGCCCAAGGTCCTCACGGCCATGGTCGGCGTGCACGTCCTCATCGGCGTCGGCGAGGCCGTCATCACCATGCTGACCGTCGGCGCGGTCATCGCCGTCCGCCCGGACCTGGTCTACGGCGCCCGCGGCCTGACCGCCCCGCTCAGGCTCCGCGTCGCCGGCGAGCTGGTCGACGCGGCCCCGGCCGCCGCTCCCGTCACCGGCGGCTCCCCGAAGAAGCTGTGGACCGGCGGCGTCCTCACCGCCCTCGTCCTCGCCGGCTTCGTCTCCTTCTACGCCTCGGCCAGCCCCGACGGCCTGGAGAAGGTCGCCGCAGACAAGGGCTTCGACGCCGCGGCCGAGGAGCACGCGGCCGCCGGATCCCCGCTGGCCGACTACGGCGTCAAGGGCATCGAGACCGAGCGCCTCGCCGGCGGCCTCGCCGGAGTCATCGGCGTGGGCGCGACCCTCGCCGCCGGCACCGGCGCGTTCTGGATCGTCCGCCGCCGCCGCGTCCACGCGGACGCGGAAGCGGTCTGACATGGGAACGGGGCACGCCCACAAGCTCTACCGGCACGCGCGGTCGCCGGTCCACGAGCTGCCCCCGCACACCAAGCTCGCCGCCGTCCTCGGCTTCGTCGTGGTCGTCGTCTCGACGCCCCGCGAGGCCGTCTGGGCCTTCGCCCTCTACGCCCTGCTGCTCGCGGGCGTGGCGGCGAAGGCCCGCGTCCCCGCCGGGTTCGTCCTCAAGCGGCTGCTCATCGAGATCCCGTTCGTCGCGTTCGCGGTGCTCATGCCGTTCGTGGTGCCAGGGGAGCGGACGACCGTCCTCGGGGTGTCGCTGAGCGTCCCCGGACTGTGGGGCGCCTGGAACGTCCTCGCCAAGGGCACCCTCGGCGTCGCCGCCTCCGTGCTCCTCGCCTCCACCACCGAACTGCGCGAGCTGCTCCTCGGCCTCCAGCGACTGCGGCTGCCGCCGATGCTCGTCCAGATCGCCTCCTTCATGATCCGGTACGGCGACGTCATCACCGACGAGATGCGCCGGATGTCCGTGGCCCGCCGCTCCCGCGGCTTCGAGGCGCGGGGCGTACGGCACTGGGGCGTCCTCGCCAAGTCGGCGGGCGCGCTCTTCATCCGTTCGTACGAACGCGGGGAACGGGTCCACCTCGCCATGGTCAGCCGTGGCTACACCGGCACCATGCCGGTCATCGACGAGGTGACCGCCACCCGCGCGCAATGGGCGTACGCCGCCGCGGTGCCGCTCACCGCACTCCTGATCTGCCTCCTGGGATGGACGCTCCGATGAACCCTGCCCCGTCTCTCGAAGTCCGCGGCCTCGCGTACGCGTACCCCGACGGCCATCAGGCCCTGTTCGGCGTGGACCTGACCGTCGGGCGCGGCGAGCGGGTCGCGATCCTCGGCCCCAACGGCGCCGGCAAGACCACCCTGGTCCTCCACCTCAACGGCATCCTCACCGGCGGCGCGGGCGGCGTCACCGTCGCCGGGCTCCCGGTCGGCAGGAAGCACCTCGCCGAGATCAGGCGCAAGGTCGGCATCGTCTTCCAGGACCCCGACGACCAGCTGTTCATGCCGACCGTCCGCGAGGACGTGGCCTTCGGCCCGGCGGCGGCGGGCCTCCGGGGCGCCAACCTGGAGGCCGTCGTGGCCCGTGCGCTCGAGCGGGTCGGCATGGCGGAGTACGCGGACCGGCCGCCGCACCACCTGTCCTTCGGGCAGCGCCGCCGGGTCGCCGTCGCGACCGTCCTCGCCATGGAACCGGAGATCCTCGTCCTCGACGAACCGTCCTCCAACCTGGACCCGGCCTCGCGCCGCGAGCTCGCCGACATCCTCCGCTCCCTCGACGTCACCGTCCTCATGGTCACCCACGACCTGCCGTACGCCCTGGAGCTCTGCCCGCGCGCGGTGATCCTCAGCGAGGGCGTCATCGCCGCCGACGGCCGGACCGGCGACATCCTCGCCGACGAGGAGCTGATGGCCCGGCACCGCCTGGAGCTGCCGTTCGGCTTCGTACCGGCTTCGGTGGTCTGACCCCGGAGCGGGTCGGTCACCGGCTTCGGTGGTCTGACCCCGGAGCGGGTCGGTCACCGGCTTCGGTGGTCTGACCCCGGAGCAGGTCGGTCACCGGCCTCGGTGGTCCGACCCCCGGAATCGGTCTCCCACCGGCCGCGTTGCACCATGGGAGCCGGTCGAGCGACAGGGAGCGTGGCACAGGTGGACGTCCAGGGCACGGTGGCGGCGGGCTGGGAGCCCGTCAGGGACGCGTTCCTGCGCAACTTCGAGCAGCGCGGCGAGCGCGGGGCGGCCGTCGCCGTCCACCGCGACGGGGTGAAGGTCGTCGACCTGTGGGCGGGCAGCCGTGACGTCGACGGCACGGACCCGTGGACCGAGGAGACCGCCCAGGTCGTCCGCTCGGCCACCAAGGGCGTCGCCGCCGCCGTACCCCTGATCCTGCACCAGCGCGGCCTGCTCGACCCCGACGCCCCGGTCGCCGCGTACTGGCCCGACTTCAAGGCGGCCGGGAAGGACCGGGTGACGATACGGCAGCTCCTCGCGCACCAGGCCGGCGTCCCCGTCCTCGACCGTCCCCTCGCCCTCGCCGAAGCGGCCGACCTGCCGACGGCGACCGCCGCGATCGCCGCCCAGGCCCCCGTCTGGGAGCCCGGCACCGCCCACGGCTACCACGCCCACACCTTCAGCTGGCTGCTCTCCGGCCTGGTCCACCACGTCACGGGCCGCACCATCGGCAGCTGGGTCGCCGACGAGATCACCGGCCCGCGCGGCCTCGACCTGTGGATCGGGCTGCCCCCGGCGGAGGCCCGCCGGGTCGGCAGGATCGGCCCCGTCGAGGAGATCGAACCCGCCGGGAGCGGTGCCCTCAGGCTCCGCCCCAAGCGCTCCGTCACGGAGGCGTACAACGACCCGGAGTCCCTCACCCGGCGTGCCTTCGGGGCCATCGACCCCAAGCCCGACGAGAACGACCCCGTCTACCGGGCCGCCGAACTGCCCGGCTCGGCCGGCGTGGCGACCGCCCGCGCCCTCGCCGCCTTCTACGCGGCCACGCTCGGCCCCGTCGACGGCCACGACCGCCTCTTCACCCCCGACACCCTCACGCTCGCGCGGACCGAGGAGTCCGCGGGCCCGGACAAGGTACTGCTCGTCGGCACCCGCTTCGGCCTCGGCCACATGCTGCACGGCCCGGCGTCGCCCCTCCTCGGCCCGTCCTCCTTCGGCCACCCGGGCCGCGGCGGTTCGCTCGGCTTCGCCGACCCGGACTCCGGGATCGCCTTCGGGTACGTGACGAACGGCATGCGCAGGACGGTCACCGCGGACCCGCGCGCCCAGTCGCTCGTCCGGGCGGTGCGGTCGGTGGCGCCGCTCTCCGCCGCGTAGGGGCGAGGCGCCGGAGACGTACCGCGTCGCACGGGGAGCGGGGCACATGACCGCAGGTCCGCCGCACGACAGACACGGCGACGGGCGGGGTCAGGCGACGGCGGGCGTCAGGGCGAGCACCACGCCGAGCCCGACGAGGACGCTCCCGATGACCTTGTTGAGCACGGCCTGCCGCCGCAACAGCCGCGCGCGCAGGCTCTCCTGGGAGAACAGGACCGCCGCGAGACCGAACCAGACGAGATGCGCGAACGACATGAACAGGCCGTAGCCGACCTGCTGGAAGAGGGGGGTGTCGGCGCTGACGACCTGCGTGTACGTGCTCAGGACGAAGAGCATCGTCTTGGGATTGAGCGCGTTCGTCAGGAACCCGGTGCGCAGCGCCCCCGCCTTCGACAGGCCGGCGTCGTCCGAGAGGTCGACGTCCACCCGGGACGTGGCGACGAAGGTCCTGTACCCGATGTACACCAGGTACGCGGCGCCGATCAGCTTCATCGCGGTGAACAGCATCGGTGACCGGGACACCAGCAGGCCCACGCCCAGCATGGTGTACGTGACGTGGACGAGCACGCCGAGGGCGATCCCGACGGCCGCGAGGACGCCCGCCGTCCGCCCGTACAGATAACTGTTGCGGACGGTCATCGCGAAGTCCGCGCCGGGGCTGATGACAGCCAGAACGGTGATGATCGCTACGGCGATCAGCTGAGCCATGTCCCCGAACCCCCCACACCCGCCCGGCCCCGCGCCTTCAGGACGGCCCCGTGACGCTAGCCGATGAAGGGTCCGCCGCGCGAGGGAGAGGTGACAGAGTCGTGGGGCCTGGTGCGGGCGGTGCGTTCGGTGCTGAGATCGGCCCATGGAACTCACCACGCGGTTCGACGGATACGGAGTACTGGTCACGGGCGCGGCGCGCGGCATCGGCGCGGCCACCGCCCGGCGCCTCGCGGCGGAGGGCGCCAGGGTCCTGGTCACGGACATCGACGAGGAGGAGGCCGGGAGGACGGCGGCGGACCTCCCCGGCGCGGTCGCCCTGCGCTGCGACGTCGCCGACCGGTCCTCGGTGGAGGCGGCGGTCGCGTACGCCGTGGAGGCCTTCGGCGGTCTGGACGTCCTCGTGAACAACGCCCTCGGGCCCGTCTCGCCCGACCGCGACCGCTTCGAGGACGAGCCGGACGAGGCGTGGGCCGCCCAGCACGACGTCACCTTCATGGGCACCGTCCGCTGTGCCCGCGCGGCGCTCCCGCACCTGGCGGCGGCCGGCGGACGCGGGGCGATCGTCACCATCGGTTCCGTCAACGCCGAGGTGGACTTCGGCGGCCACGCCTACAGCGCGGCGAAGGCAGGCCTGGCCTCCCTCACCCGCACCCTGGCGGGCGACGCCGCGCCGCGCGGGGTCCGGGTGAACCAGATCAACCCGGGCACGATCGCGACACGGGCGTGGGCGGGCAGGGAAGCCGAACTCGCCGCCCTCGCCGGCCGCGTCTACCCCCTGCGCCGCGTCGGCACCCCCGAGGACGTGGCCGCCGCCGTCGCGTTCCTCGCCTCGGCGGACGCGTCCTGGATCACGGGCACGGTCCTGCGCGTGGACGGCGGCCTGCTCGCGGTGAACACCCACTTCGCGGAGGTCCTGGGCGACGGGGCCCCGTAGGGCCTGTCCGACGCCCCGAAGGAGCTGGTGGGGTTCGGGCGGCTCGCGGTCAGAGCTGGATCAGGGAGTCCTTGTAGTAGACCGAGGCCTTGCGCTGCCCCGGCGTCTCTCCGGAGGCGAAGCCCATGCACAGGCGGAAGACGTCGGGCCGGGACGGCTGCGGGATCTGGATGGCCAGGCCCTCGGGCTCGCGGAACGGCAGGGTGTAGCCGGCCTTGGAGTGGAAGGTCGTGACGACGGCCCCGGTGTTCAGGTCGACCGAGGTCAGGTGGGTGTTGCCCTCACCCGGCGGGGAGATGACGATGTTGGGCGTCGAGGCGCTGCCGTCGTGGTCCTGGGTGGAGCCGTACGAGTTGCCGTGCAGCATGTACAGGTACTGCCCGGCCGCCGCGTAGCCCTGGAACGACGGCTTGCCGTAGCGGTTGCGGTCGATCGAGACGGCGGGCTCGGCGATCTCCGCCAGGGGGGTGCTGAAGTCCCCCGCGCGGGCCTGGGTCAGGTCGTAGATGCGGTAGCGCATGCCGTTCAGGCTGTACCGGACCACAAGGCGGTTGTTGACCGGGTCGATGCTCGCGGTGTTGTTCACGCTGCCCGGGACGGGGGTGAACTTCTGGAGCGAGGTGCTGGTGGCGTCCAGCGGGGTGCTGGAGGAGACGAACTTGAAGCGGCACAGGCGCCGGCCCCGGCTCGTCCCGTCCTCGGCGTCCTGGACGGCGTCGGTCTCGGTCCACAGGTAGGTGCTGGTGCCGGACGGCTCGACGCCGATACCGACGCCGTGCCCGAAGCCGCGCAGGTACATGTAGCCCGTGATCCGGCCGGTGCCGTCGCCGTCCGCCGCGTCGGCGCCGAGCGTCCACTCGGTGATCGCGAGGTCGCCGTGGAGATCGCGCGTGGCACCGGAGAGAGGCGCCGACTCCCCCTTCAGCTGACGGCCGCCTCCGATGAGCTGGGCGTAGTAGAGCCGACGGTTGACGTTGTCGAACCCTATGGACTGGATGACGGTCCCCTCGTGCAGGGCCACCTCGCGGAAGTAGGCGGGCCCGGTGTTGCCCTCGACCCTGATCAGCGGGGACGCGGGCAGGCTGCCCGCCGCCTGCGCGGACCCGGCCGTCGCTCCGATACCCGCGAAGGAGAGCGCGGCCACGCCGCCCCAGGAGAGGAAGTTGCGCCGGTTCAGCTGTATGTCGTTCATATTCCTGCCTCTGTTCACCATTTGACGAAACGGAAGCATCCTCGCAGGCGGGCTGAAGGGGCTACGCCCCGGCCGGGGTCGGGCGCCGGGGGGTCGGCGTAACCGGGCCCGGCGGTGGGTGCGTCGGGCGCGGGACCTCTTCATGCCGAGACGAGCCGCCCGGTGAACCCCCGGTCCCGGAGCCGCTCGTACGCGGAGGCGACGGGCACGGGGACCTCCTGCTCGACCATGAAGCCGAGCGCCGGGTAGACGATGAGCCTCTGTACGGCGCCGACGAGCATGTCGAGCACGAGACGGTCGTCACCGATGGAGTCCACGTACGCGGCGAGTGTCATGCGGGAGGAAGCACAGACGACATCGACCTCCGGCCATAGCTTGCGGAGCGTCGCGTACGCCCGCCGCTCCTCGTACGGCTTGCTGACGAGCAGCACGGAGGAGACGCCGACCCGCTGCTCGGCGAGCAGCTCCCGCGAGAACCGGATATTCTCCCCGGTGTTACGGGCCCGAGGCTCGACGAGCACCGCACCCCCGGGCACCCCCAACTCCAGGGCCCGCTCCCGGTAGTGCTCGGCCTCGCCCCGTGGCATCCGCGCCCGTGTGGTCCGACTGGTGGCCCCGGTGAAGACGAGCAGCGGCACGAGCCCACGTCGGTAGAGCCCGACGGCCACGTCGGCGACCCCGAGATCGTGACTCCCGAGCCCGATCGCCACGGAGCAGGGGCGGGGTTGGTGCCCCATCTGCTGGAAGTCCCAGAGCAGCCGGGCATCGGCCCAGTCCTGAGGGGTGATCACGGGGGTGCCTCCTGGTCGGTGCGGGAAGTCCGCCACTCTCGGGGCAGCGGACCGTGTGGGCCATGTCGACCTTCACGATCTTCGACAGTTCGAGGGCCCACGTGGACACACTCGATGCGGCTTCCACACTCACGCAGCCCAGCCGGGTGGAGCTGTACACCCGAGCCTTTGAAGGGCTCTCCCAAGAAGCTGTACGAGGAGCCGCCGCACGCGCCCGCGTGGCGAGTGCCTTGGCGTCGTTGGACTGAGCGCGGGTGCTCCCGGAGGTGCTGTCCCCCCGGGGCTCAGCGCCCCGCTGGCGTCCGGGGACGCCCTACAGCTGCTCGGCCCGCACGGCGCGGATGAACGAACTCCAGGCGTTCGCCTCGAAGAAGAGACGGGGCCCGGCGGGGGCCTTGCTGTCGCGGATGGGCACGGTGCCCGGGTGGTCGTCCCCGACCTCGACACACTGCCCGTTGCCGCTGCTGTAGCTGCTGCTTCGCCACGTGGGCTCGACGGCGTCGTACTGCAATTCCCGCACCTTCTCTCAGTCTTGTGATTCCGCAAGCCTAAGGGCTGTCCCGCAAATGATCTCCGGGGCGCGTCGGGCATGGCGGGCCACCCTGCGGCCCGCTTGCCTATCCGGCGAGAGCGAGGTTGTGC
>NZ_JBHXSA010000019.1:0-156483 GCF_042716475.1 Streptomyces sp. NPDC058671
GGTGGTGTTCCGCCCCCCGCCCCCGGCGCCCTCGGTGTCTGTGGGCTCCGGGGGCCCGGACCCGGGGTGGTCCGGGCCGCCGGGAGCTGCTGTCTCAGGCTCCGTCGGTCCAGGACGCCGGCAGCCGGTAGGTGAGGTCGGCCTCGACGGTCGCCACGTCCATCTGGGCCTTCTGCAGCGAACCGGAGAAGTCCCAGTTCATCGACTGCCAGCGGGTGAACTGGTCGAGCACCCACACGCCGGACTGACGGCTGCCGTTGCCGGACTTGCCGTTGCCGCCGAACGGAAGGTGGGCCTCCGCGCCCGAGGTGGAGTTGTTGACGCTGATCATTCCGGCGCCGACGCCCTGCCGGAAGCGGAACGCGGTGGCCGGGTCGCTGGTCCACACGGCGGCGGAGAGCCCGTAACCCGGGGTGTTGGCGAGCTCGATCGCCTCGTCGAGCGTCCGGTACGTGGTCACGCCGACGATGGGCCCGAAGGTCTCCTCCAGGAAGATCCGGTCCGTGGGCCGGACCCCGTCCACGAGGACCGGGTGGTAGTACAGGCCGTCCGACGGGTCGCCGACGAAGCCCTCACGGGGTGACTCGGCCGTGATCCGGCCGACCGCGGTCGAGCCGTGGACCGTGTGGTGGTCGTCGATCCAGCTCAGCGCCGTCTCGTAGGTGCGCGCGAACTTCTCGTCGAGCAACGGGCCGTAGACGACGCCCTCGGACGGCTCGCCCACCGCCGCGGTCCGCACGGCCTCGGCGAAGCGGCGTACGAACTCGGCGTGCACGTCCTCGTGCGCGATGACGGTGCCCAGCGAGGTGCAGCGCTGACCCGCCGTGCCGTACCCGGAGAAGAGCGCCGCCTGCACCGCCAGGTCGAGATCCGCGTCGGGCGCGATGACCATCGGGTTCTTGCCGCCGAGCTCCAGGCACGGCGTCTGCAGGTGCCGGCCGCACAGCTCGCCGATCCGCCGGCCGACGAGCGTCGAGCCGGTGAAGCCGACCTTGTCCACCAGACCGCGGCCCAGCGCGGCGTCGAGACCCGCGAACGTCGTCTCGCCGTCGGCGAAGACCAGGTTGAGCACTCCGGCCGGCACGCCCGCCCGCCAGGCGAGTTCCGCCAGGGCGCGCGCGGTCGCCGCAGCGTACTCGGCCGGCTTCCACACCACCGCGTTGCCGCAGAGCAGGGCCGGCGCCAGGTACCAGGAGGGCACCGCCACCGGGAAGTTGCCCGCCGTCACGATGACCGCCACACCGACGGGCATCCGGAAGGTGAAGAGCTGCTTGTCGGGCATCTCGGAGGGCACGGTGTGCCCGTACAGCCGCCGGCCCTCGCCGAGGAAGAACTCGCAGGTGTCGATGATCTCCTGGACCTCGCCCAGCGCCTCCGCGTACGTCTTGCCCACCTCGCGGGTGACCAGCCGGGCGAGGGCCTCCTTGTTCTCCTGCACCAGGCGCCCGAAGGCCCCGACGACCTGGCCGCGCACCGGGGCCGGTACCCGCGCCCAGTCGCGCTGTGCCTCGCGCGCGGCCGCGCAGGCGTCCTGGAACGTTTCCGCGTCGGCCAGCCGGACCTCGGTGACGACGTCGCTCAGGAGCGCCGGATTCCGTGAGGTGTAGGTGACGCCGTCCCCGGCGGTCTCCTTGCCGTCGATCACCGAGTTCAGCGCAGTCGGACCCGCCACCTGGATTTCCTCTCACCATGTCGAATGCGGCCGCGAGTATAGCTGTCGGACCGTGGGCGGCCGGGTCAGCGGACCCGGCTGCTCATCCACGGGGTGAGCGCGGCGCCGTCGACGAGTTCCCTGAACGTCTCGTCGCCCGGGAGTGGCACGACCAGCCACCAGCCGGGCGGGAGGAAACGTCCCTTCACATGGGCGAGTCCGCCGTGCACGGAGCGGAGGAACGCGGGGACGGCGTCCCGGGGCACGTCGTCGAACGTGACGCCGTCCACGACGACCCTGGCGTCGTCCTCGGGGAAGACCTGGACCGTGACGGACGGGCTGCCGCCCAGTTCGACGTAGGCCTCGTGCGGCAGCGAGCCGTCCGCGTCGAGGACGGCGAACGCGCCGGAGGACGTACGCCGGGATGTCCGGTCGGCACCGATGTCGTCGGTCACCGTCATCTCCAGGCCGAACTCCCGGGCGATCTCACGGATCGCGGTGACGGCTGCTTCGGTGCTGGGCAGGTGAGGGAGCGTCATGGGACCGATCATGCCGGAAGGCGCAGGAACTCCGGCGGGACGGTGTCGGCGAGCCAGACCCCGTTGGCGCTGAGGTGGAAGACGTGCCCGGCCCGGTGCATGGCGCCGGCGTCGACGGCGAGCACGATCGGTCGTCCGCGGCGCGCGCCGACCCGGGTCGCGGTCTCCCGGTCGGGCGAGAGGTGCACGTGGTGGCGGTCCATGGGGCGCAGCCCCTCCGTCCGGATCGCCGGGAGCCGGTCGGCGACCGTACCGTGGTAGAGGTACGCGGGCGGTTCCGCGGCCGGCAGGTTCAGATCCACCTCGACGGTGTGGCCCTGACTGGCGCGGATGCGGCTGCCCTCGATCGCGAAGCGCTTCTTGTCGTTGGTCGCGACGACATGGTCGAGTTCCTCGCGGGTGATCGGGAAGCCGTTGCGTGCGGCGGCGTCGAGCAGTGCGTCGATCTCGGTCCAGCCGTGGGCGTCGAGAACGAGGCCGATGCGCTCGGGCTGGTGGCGCAGGTGCTGGGAGAGGTACTTCGATACTTTCACCGTGCGACGCTCGTCCGGTGGTGGTGGGTAGGTCATTCCCTCAGAATGCCGGATGGCCCAGAGGTTTGGTCCACAACCAAAGCGACTTATCCACAGGCCGGTTGAGATTTCTGTGGACAACGGCCCCGTTCCGCTGACCGAATTGAGCACCCTACTCACGAAGAGGGCGATTCGTGGTGAGGGTGTCCATCGTCCTCTTGTGCACCTCTCGTTCCGTGGCGGCGGCGACGAAGGCCGCGACCCCCTCCTGACCCACCAGGCCCTGCACCGCCCTGACGGTCCCGGCCGGAAGCGCCACCGGACGCGGCTCGTCATCCCGCACCGACGGCACGTCCGGTGACAGATGGAGCTGGAGGTGCCGGGTCGCCGACACGCGCATCGCCCGTGCCAGTTCGGCGTCCACCGTCTGCTGGGCGAGCGGCCGGAGCCTTCGCACCATCGTCGCCGCCTCGACGGCGTCCGCGTCCGTCGGCGGCCGGTGCTCCAGATAGCGGGCGAAGACGTGCTCGGTGGTGAACTCCAGGAAACGGGCGGCGATGTGCTCCACCTGGCCGCGGAGTTCCCGTAGATGGCCGGTGATCGCCACGAGCGGGACCCCGGCCGCGTACAACTCGACCGCCACGGCCAGTTCCTGGGGGCTCGGGACGAGGTACTCCTCCGTCTCCCGGTCGGGTATCCGCTCCAGGACGCCGAGTTCGACGGCCTCCCGGATGGCCTCCTCGTCCGGTGTGCCGCCGAAGCGGGCGTCCAGTTCGGCGCGCGAGATGCGGGCCGCCTCCTCGTCCGTCCACGGCCCGTGGACCTCCGCGACCAGACCGAGCACCCCGCCGAGTCCCCGGCCGGTGTCCCAGGCCTCCAGGAGCTCCTTGATCGACGCCAGGGTGTAGCCCCGGTCGAGGAGGTCGGCGATCTGCCGGAGCCGTGCGAGGTGCGCGTCCCCGTACACGTTCGCCCTGCCCCGTCGCTCCGGGCGGGGCAGCAGACCGCGATCCTGGTAGGCGCGGATCGTCCGGACGGTGGCCCCGCTGTGATGGGCGAGGTCCTCGATCCGGTACTCCGGCTGTGCTGACTGCTCGGACAAAACCGCTCCCACCGACCGCTCGCTCCACCCCGCCGCCGGGGCCCCTCCGGACAGCGATCGTACGACCGTGACCCCGAACCCACCCCCGGGCGGGCGAAGCCGCGATCGTGCGACCGCGACCCCGACCCGGCCCCCTTCGCGCGCGGGCGGGCGGTGCCACGGTCGTACGAACCCGAACCCGAACCCGAACCCGAACCCGAACCCCGACCCCTTCCCGCGTGGGCAGGCGGGCGGAGCCCCCCGACCCCCCCCCGCCCGTTTCCGGCTCCGACGGCTGCCGTCGACGAGCGGGAGCCGACAGTGCCCGCTTCCTACGCCGGCGGCTGCCAGCGCGCGAAGGCCCGCAGCACCCCCGGGCTCAGCCGGGACAGGAAGCGGACGCCCCGGGCCTCGGGCGTCACCGGTACGACGGCGCGGTCGTGCAGGACCGCGCCGAGGATCGCGTCGGCGACCTTCTCCGGCGGGTAGTTCCGCAGGCCGTACAGCCGGGACGCGTTCTTCTGGCGCCGCTTCTCCTCCGCCTCGTCCGTGACCCCCGCGAACCGCGTCGTCGCCGTGATGTTGGTGTTCACGATGCCGGGGCATATCGCGGACACCCCGATGCCCTGACCGGCCAGCTCGGCGCGCAGGCATTCGCTGAGCATCAGCACCGCCGCCTTCGTCGTGCTGTACGCGGGCAGGACCCGGGAGGGCTGGAAGGCCGCCGCGGACGCGGTGTTCACGATGTGGCCGCCCTGTCCGCGCGCGGTCATCTGTGCCCCGAAGACCCGGCAGCCGTGGATCACACCCCACACGTTGACGTCCAGGACCCGCTTCCACTCCTCGCTGGTCGTGTCGAAGAAGGAGCCGGTGAGCCCGATGCCCGCGTTGTTGACGAGGACGTCGACGATCCCGTACTCGCTCGCCACCTTCGCGGCCAGCTTCTCCATCGCCTGCTCGTCGGCGACGTCGACGGTCTCGCCCCAGGCCTCGGGGGCGCCGATCAGCCGGGCCATGTCGGCCGTGCGGACCGCACCCTCGGCGTCCCGGTCCACGGCCACGACCCGTGCGCCGGCCTCCGCGAAGGCGAACGCGGTGGCCCGTCCGATACCGCTGGCCGCGCCGGTCACCAGGACCAGCTGGCCGCCGAACCGCTCCGCGTACTCCGGCCTCACCCCGCCCTTCGCCGTCGTCGCGGTGGCCGGCCGACGCGGACCCGCCCCCTTGGCCGCCGGTGCCTCGTTGGCCCGGACGAACGCGCCGATCCAGGCGGACAGCTGGTCCGGCCGGGTGCGCGGCACCCAGTGCTTCGCGGGCAGCGTGCGCCGGGTCAGGTCCGGCACCCAGCGGCCCAGGTCGTCGTGGAGCCGCTCGGAGAGGAAGGCGTCACCGGTCGGCGTGATCAGCTGCACGGGCGCGTGCGCGAACGCGTCCGGGCGCGGCCTGCCGAGCCGGGCGCGGACGTTGTCCCGGTAGAGCCAGGCACCGTGGGCCGCGTCGCTCGGCAGCGACGGCGTCGGGTAGTCACCGGCCGGGACCTTCTCGATCCGCTCCAGGATCCTGGGCCAGCGCCTGCCGAGCGGCCCGCGCCAGGCGAGCTCGGGCAGCACGGGCGTGTGCAGCAGGTACACGTACCAGGACTTGGCGCCCTGGCCGAGGAGCTGTCCGACCCGGCGCGGGGTGGGCCGGGTCATCCGCTGCTTGATCCAGTGTCCGAAGTGGTCGAGGGAGGGCCCCGACATCGAGGTGAAGGACGCGATCCGGCCCTCGGTGCGGGGGACGGTCACGAACTCCCAGGACTGCACCGAGCCCCAGTCGTGGCCGACCAGGTGCACCGGCCGGTCCGGGCTGACGGCGTCGGCGACCGCGAGGAAGTCGTCCGTCAGCTTCTCCAGGGCGAAGCCGCCGCGCAGCGGGGCGGGTGCCGTGGAACGGCCGTGGCCCCGTACGTCGTACAGCACGACGTGGAACTCCTCGGCGAGCCGGGTCGCGACCTCCGACCACACCTCCTTGGAGTCCGGGTAACCGTGGACGAGGAGGACCGTCGGCCGGTCCGTCTCACCGAGCTCGGCGACGCACAGTTCGATCCCGCCCGTACGGACCCGGCGCTCCCGCGCCCCCTCCAGCCCCGTCGTCGTCCCCCCGGTCCGCGTCGCCGGTCCCCCGGGCCCCGTCCTCGTTCCCTTGCGTCCTGCCATCAGACCGCCCCCTCCTTCCAGCGCCGCACGTGCGGCAGATCGTCGTCCAGCCAGAACGCGCTCTGCTCGGGGTCCCGGGAGTCGGTGACGACCAGGATCTCCTCGAACTTCGCGCCCGTCCCCCGGAATCCGAGGTGCGGCTCGACCGCCCACAGGCCGGGCTTCGGCGGGTGGTCGGAGAACGTGTACGGCGACCAGAGGGGCGACCAGCCGTCCCGGTGGCCGTGCAGGGCATCGCTCGCGAGGCCCTTGAGGGCCTGGGTGCCGAAGCCGAAGAGCGTCGGGGCCCAGCGGCGCTCCTTCACCCGGTCGATCTTGTGGGCGATGACGCCGAAGGGATAGGCCCGGTGCCGGTTGGCGTACCCCTGGCGGACCATGAGCCGGTCCACGTCCTGGTAGATCTCGCGGAGTGAGCGCCGCTCGCGGATCTCGCGCAGGATCAGCTCGCGGTGGTCCCGGAGGTCGGCGAGCAGCCTGTCGTGCAGGGGGTTGAGGCCCAGGCAGCCGCTGTAGCCGATGTCGGCGGTGTACCCCTTGTGGACGGGGGCCATGTCGAGGATGAAGGGCATGCCCGGTTCGAGGCGCCGGTTCGTCGGGAAGAACTGGAGCGGGATCCTGAAGTCCACGAAGGCCGTGCGGTCCCCGAACCAGGCGAACGGCCGGTGGAACCAGTCCCGCACCCCCCGCTCGCGCAGCCACTCCCGCTGCATCCGTGCGGCCTCCCGCTCGGTCACGCCCGGTGTGAGCCGGGCCGCGACGGCCTCCGCGCACGCGTAGGCGAGCCGCTGTACCTCCCTGAACCCCCGCAGCTCCGCGGAGAGTTCCCCTGTCACTGCCGAGGCCATGCCACCCGCCGTCCCGTGTGAGCGTCCGATCGCGCTACGCGTTCGTAACGTGACATCGATGAATGTGACAATGCCTGGCGGCTACGTCAAGGGGTCGGACCGGCGCCTGTGGAAAAGTCCGACGCCCGGCCCGGGGAAAAGACTTTCGTCGCGACCCCCCTACTGGGTTTGTACTCCTGTAGTCGGACAAGGATCGAGCCGTTGGGCTGACGACCGCTGTGGCGCACCCCACTACCGTCGAAGCGTGACTGTGATCGCGACCGAAAGCCTCAGCAAGCGGTTCCCCCGGGTGACCGCTCTTGACCGGCTCTCCCTGGACATCGGACCCGGTGTGACCGGACTCGTGGGTGCCAACGGAGCCGGCAAGTCCACCATGATCAAGATCCTGCTCGGGCTCTCCCCCGCCACGGAGGGCCGCGCGGAGGTCCTGGGCCTCGATGTCCGGACCGCCGGCGGCCAGATCCGTGAGCGCGTGGGATACATGCCCGAGCACGACTGCCTCCCTCCCGACGTCTCGGCCACCGAGTTCGTCGTCCACATGGCGCGCATGTCCGGGCTGCCCCCGACCGCCGCCCGCGAGCGGACCGCCGACACCCTGCGCCACGTGGGCCTGTACGAGGAGCGGTACCGCCCCATGGGCGGCTACTCGACCGGCATGAAACAGCGGGTCAAGCTCGCCCAGGCCCTCGTCCACGACCCCAAGCTGGTCCTCCTCGACGAGCCGACCAACGGCCTCGACCCGGTCGGCCGCGACGAGATGCTGGGACTGATCCGCCGGGTCTGGACCGACTTCGGCATCTCCGTCCTCGTCACCTCGCACCTCCTTGGCGAGCTGGAGCGCACCTGCGACCACGTCGTCGTCATCGACGGCGGGAAGCTGCTCCGCTCCAGTTCCACCAGCGACTTCACCCGGACCACCACGACCCTCGCGGTCGAGGTCACCGACTCGGACGCACACCCCGACGGCACGTCGGCGCTCCGCGCGGCCCTCGCCGCGGCGGGTGTCACCCTCCACGCGGGCGTGGAGGAGGGCCTGCCCGGCGCCGGCCACATCCTGCTCCTGGAAGCGCCGGGCGAGGAGACGTACGACCTGGTGCGGGACATCGTCGCCGACCTCGGTCTCGGTCTGGTCCGCATGGAGCAGCGCCGCCATCACATCGCCGAGGTCTTCCGGCCCGAGGCGTCCCCGCAGCACGAGGAGGTGCCGGCCCGATGAGCACCCAGATCCCCCAGCCCTCCCAGGCCGCTCCCGACACGACGCAGATCCACAACATCGGCTACCGGTCGTACGACGGCCCGCGCCTCGGCCGGGCGTACGCGCGCAGGTCGCTGTTCTCGCAGTCGCTGCGCGGCGCGTACGGCCTGGGCCGCAGTGCCAAGTCCAAGGTGCTGCCGATGCTGCTGTTCGCGGTGATGTGCGTCCCGGCGCTGATCATCGTCGCCGTCGCGGTCGTCACGAAGCAGTCGAAGCTCTCCATCGAGTACACGCAGTACGCGATCTTCCTCCAGGTCGTCATCAGCATCTACCTGGCCTCGCAGGCGCCGCAGTCGGTCTCCCGCGACCTCCGGTTCCGGACGGTCCCGCTGTACTTCTCCCGGCCGATCGAGCGCGCGGACTACGTGCTCGCCAAGTTCGGGGCGATGGCCTCTGCGCTCTTCGTCCTCACCGCCGTGCCGCTGCTGATCCTCTGGATCGGCTCGCTGCTCGCCAAGATGGACTTCGCCGAGCAGACCGGGATGTTCGGCCAGGGACTGCTGTCCGTGGCGCTGCTCTCGCTGCTCTTCGGCGGGATCGGTCTGGTCATGGCGGCCCTCACCCCGCGCCGCGGCTTCGGTGTCGCCGCCGTGATCGCCGTCCTGACGATCTCGTACGGGGCGGTCTCCACCCTCATGGGCATCGCCCACGCCACGGAGAACGAGAACGCCATCGTGTGGCTCGGCCTCTTCTCGCCGATGACCCTCATCGACGGCGTGCACACCGCCTTCCTGGGCGCGCCCAGCGCCTTCCCCGGCGGTGAGGGCCCGGGCGCAGGCGCCGGCGTGGTCTATCTGCTGGTCGTCCTCGCGCTGATCGCCGGTTCGTACGGCATCCTGATGCGCCGCTACCGAAAGGTCGGGCTGTGACCACGCTCCACATCGACCACGTCTCCCGCTGGTTCGGAAACGTCGTGGCCGTGAACGACGTCACGATGACGGTGGGTCCGGGTGTCACCGGCCTCCTCGGGCCCAACGGCGCGGGGAAGTCCACCCTGATCAACATGATGGGCGGCTTCCTCGACCCCTCCACCGGCTCCGTCACCCTGGACGGGCAGACGATCTGGGGGAGCGAGTCGGTCTACCGCGAGATCGGTGTCGTGCCCGAGCGGGAGGCGATGTACGACTTCCTCACGGGCCGCGAGTTCGTCCTGGCGAACGCGGAGTTGCAGGGCCTCGGCGCAAAGGAGGCCCAGCGGGCCCTGGGCACGGTCGAGATGGAGTACGCCCAGGACCGCAAGATCTCCACGTACAGCAAGGGCATGCGGCAGCGCGTGAAGATGGCCTCCGCCCTCGTCCACGAGCCGTCGGTGCTCCTGCTCGACGAGCCGTTCAACGGCATGGACCCGCGCCAGCGCATGCAGTTGATGGATCTGCTGCGGCGGATGGGCGCGGACGGCCGCACGGTCCTGTTCTCCTCGCACATCCTGGAGGAGGTCGAGCAGCTCGCCTCCCACATCGAGGTGATCGTGGCCGGGCGCCACGCGGCCTCCGGCGACTTCCGCAAGATCCGCCGGCTGATGACGGACCGGCCGCACCGCTACCTCGTCCGCTCCAGCGACGACCGGTCGCTCGCCGCGGCGCTGATCGCGGACCCGTCCACGGCAGGGATCGAGGTCGACCACGGCGAGGGCGGTCTGCGCGTGCAGGCGGTGGACTTCGGGCGGTTCACGGAACTGCTGCCGAGGGTCGCGCGCGAGCGGGGGATCCGTCTCCTGACGGTCTCGCCCTCGGACGAGTCCCTCGAATCGGTCTTCTCATACCTCGTCGCGGCCTGAAAGGAGCCTGACCGATGTACAACCCCACAGTCGCCCGGCTCACCTACCGGGCCCTCCTCGGCCGCCGCCGGGCCATGATCCTCTTCCTGCTGCCCGGCATGCTGCTGCTCATCGCGGCGGCGGTCCGCGCCTTCAACGGCGCGGACGACCAGGTCGCGGCCGAAGTCCTCGGCGGCTTCGCGCTCGCCACGATGGTGCCGCTGATCGGCGTGATCGCGGGCACGGGAGCGATCGGTCCGGAGATCGACGACGGCTCGATCGTCTATCTGCTGTCCAAGCCGGTGAAGCGGTCCTCGATCATCTTCACGAAGCTGATCATCGCGATCGCGGTGACGATGGTCTTCTCGGCGGTGCCGACGTTCATCGCCGGATTCATCCTCAACGGCAACGGCCAGCAGGTGGCCGTGGCGTACACGGTGGCGGCGCTCGTGGCCTCCATCGCGTACAGCGCGCTGTTCCTGCTGCTCGGCACGATCAGCCGGCACGCCGTGGTCATCGGCCTGGTCTACGCCCTGGTGTGGGAGACCCTCTTCGGCTCCCTGATCGCGGGCGCCCGCACCCTGAGCGTCCAGCAGTGGGCCCTCGCGCTCGCGCAGAAGGTCACCGGTGACGGCCTCGTCACCTCCGACGTCGGCCTCCCCACGGCGGTGGCGCTCCTCGCTGGCGTCACGATCGCGGCCACCTGGTTCGCCGGCCACAAGCTGAGCAGACTGACCCTGGCGGGCGAGGAGTAGCAGCGGGCACACACCGACGCGGTACGGCTCCGAGACCCGCCGCCCCACCCCGAAAGCCCCACCCCGGAGCCGTACCGAACCCCCTCGTCCCCCGCCGTCCGGTCCCGGGCGCGGTACACCTCGACGAAGGCCGCGTCGGGCGTCGCGCCGACGACGGCCAGGTGAAGGGCGAGGTCGGCGTCCGCGTCCCGGTCGCAGGAGTGCGGCCGGTCCGCGGCCGACCTGACGAAGGTGCCTCTGCCCTGGCGCGACTCCAGGAGTCCGGGTCGAGGACACGGGGCTACTGTGGGCGCGTACGCGGACCGAACACCTTCACCCCCCTCGGGAGTCAGTCATGTCAGACCGCTTCGACGTCGTCGTACTCGGAGCTGGCCCCGGCGGCTACGTCGCCGCCATCCGCGCCGCCCAGCTGGGCAAGCGGGTCGCGGTCGTCGAGGAGAAGTACTGGGGCGGTGTCTGCCTGAACGTCGGCTGCATCCCCACCAAGGCGCTGCTGCGCAACGCCGAACTCGCCCACATCTTCCACCACGAGGCCAAGACCTTCGGCATCAAGGTCGACGGCACCGTCACCTTCGACTACGGCGACGCCTACCGCCGCAGCCGCTCGGTCGCGGACGGCCGCGTCAAGGGCGTCCACTTCCTCATGAAGAAGAACGGCATCACCGAGTTCACCGGCCGGGGCACGTTCCTCGACGCGAACACCCTCCAGGTGGCCAAGTCCGACGGCACCTCGGACACGATCACGTTCGACAACTGCATCATCGCCACCGGCGCCACCCCGCGACTGCTCCCGGGTACCGCCCGCAGCGAGCGCGTGGTGTCGTACGAGGAGCAGATCCTCGCCGAGGACGCCCCCAAGTCGATCGTCATCGCGGGTGCCGGCGCCATCGGGATCGAGTTCGCGTACGTCCTCAACAACTACGGCACCAAGGTCACGATCGTCGAGTTCCTCGACCGGATCGCCCCGCTGGAGGACGAGGAGGTGTCCAAGGAGCTGGCGAAGCAGTACCGCAAGCTGGGCATCGACGTCCTGACCTCCACCCGTGTCGAGACCATCGACGAGTCCGGCCCGCAGGTCCGCGTCACCGTCACCGGCAAGGACGGCGCGAGCAAGGTCCTGGAGGCCGACAAGGTCCTCCAGGCCATCGGCTTCGCCCCGAACGTCACCGGCTACGGCCTCGAGGCGACCGGCGTCGCCCTCACCGAGCGCGGCGCGATCGACGTCGACGGCCGCTGCCGCACCTCCGTGCCGCACATCTACGCCATCGGTGACGTCACCGCGAAGCTGATGCTGGCGCACACCGCCGAGGCCATGGGTGTCATCGCCGCCGAGACCATCGGGGACGCCGAGACCATGGAGCTCGACTACCCGATGATCCCGCGCGCCACCTACTGCCAGCCGCAGATCGCCAGCTTCGGCTGGACCGAGGCGCAGGCCCGCGAGAAGGGCTTCGACGTCAAGGTCGCCAAGTTCCCGTTCGTGGCGAACGGCAAGGCGCACGGCCTCGGCGACGCCACCGGCTTCGTCAAGATCATCGCCGACGGGACGCACGGCGAGATCATCGGCGCCCACCTGATCGGCCCCGACGTCACCGAGCTGCTGCCCGAGCTGACCCTGGCCCAGCAGTGGGACCTCACCGTCCACGAGGTCGCCCGGAACGTCCACGCGCACCCGACGCTCGGCGAGGCCGTGAAGGAAGCGATCCACGGCCTCGCGGGACACATGATCAATTTCTGAGTCCCCCCGGGTCCGGGTGATGGGCACGGAAGGTGCCGGCCTCGTGGGACCCCAGCGAGATCCACCCGGGTGGCGAACCGTCCCGACCGATCAGGTCGTGGGTGCGTTCGTCACCCGGTACGCGTCTCCGGCTGGCGGTCACCGCGATCACCAGCCTCGTCATCGCCGTGTCCCCCGAAGGCCGCCACGCTACCCGCTGACCCGCGCCCCCCACGGAAAACCACTCGCACCCGAACGGCGGCCCGGCGCACACTAGTTGTACGGGGGACACGGGGGATCTCCCGGGGCGGCCGCTTCGAGCGCGCGGACTCAGGTCCGCGCGGGCCGCGAACCGCGAAGGCCCGCTCCCCGAAGGGAGCGGGCCTTTCGTACGGTTCCCCGCGCTGCTCAGGCGGCCAGCAGGCGCTCCAGGACGAGCGCGATGCCGTCCTCCTCGTTGGAGGTCGTCACCTCGTCCGCGACCGCCCGCAGCTCCGCGTGCGCGTTGGCCATGGCCACGCCGTGGGCCGCCCAGCCGAACATCGGGATGTCGTTCGGCATGTCGCCGAAGGCGATCGTCTCCGCGGCCTTCACCCCCAGCCGGCGCGCCGCCAGCGAGAGACCCGTCGCCTTGCTGAGGCCGAGCGGGAGGATCTCCACGACGCCCGGCCCCGCCATGACGATGTCCACGAGCCCGCCGACCGTCGCACGGGCGGCCCGGGTCAGCTCGTCGTCCGTCAGCGTCGGGTGCTGAAGGTAGAGCTTGGTCAGCGGCGCCGCCCACAGCTCGGCCGGGTCCTCGTACGGCACGTAGGGCAGCGGCCCCTCGTGGGCCCGGTAGCCGGGGCCCAGCAGGACCTCGCCCTCCAGGCCGTCGCGGCTCGCGGCCAGCGCCAGCGGGCCCACCTCCGCCTCGATCTTGGAGAGCGCGAGCCCCGCGAGCTGCCGGTCCAGGGTCAGCGAGGTGAGGAGCCGGTGCTCCCCCGCGTGGTAGACCTGCGCGCCCTGCCCGCACACCGCGATCCCCTCGTAGCCGAGGTCGTCGAGGATGTGCCGGGTCCAGGGCACCGCCCGGCCGGTGACGACGATGTGGGCGGCACCCGCCGCCGTCGCGGCGGCGAGCGCGTCCCGCGTACGGCCGGAGATGGACTCGTCGGCCCGCAGCAGCGTGCCGTCGAGGTCCGTCGCGACCAGGCGGTAGGGGAAGGAGCTCACTTGGCGATCGGCTCCAGGAACTCGCGGCCGCCGAGGTAGGGCCGCAGCACCTCCGGCACCCGCACCGAACCGTCGGCCAGCTGGTGGTTCTCCAGGATCGCCACGATCGTGCGCGGGACGGCGCACAGCGTGCCGTTCAGGGTGGCCAGCGGCTGCACGGTCTTCCTGCCGCCCTGCTCGTCGCGCATCCGGACGGAGAGGCGGCGGGCCTGGAAGCTGTCGCAGTTCGAGGCCGAGGTCAGCTCGCGGTACTTGCCCTGCGTCGGGATCCACGCCTCGCAGTCGAACTTGCGGGAGGCGGAGGAGCCGAGGTCACCGGTGGCGACGTCGATGACCTGGAACGGCAGCTCGAGGGCGGTCAGCCACTGCTTCTCCCACTCCAGGAGCCGCTGGTGCTCGGCCTCGGCGTCCTCGGGCGCGACGTACGAGAACATCTCGACCTTGTCGAACTGGTGGACGCGGAAGATGCCCCGGGTGTCCTTGCCGTACGTGCCGGCCTCGCGGCGGAAGCAGGGCGAGAAGCCCGCGTACCGCAGCGGCAGCTTGTCCGCGTCGATGATCTCGTCCATGTGGTACGCCGCGAGGGGGACCTCGGACGTGCCGACGAGGTAGTAGTCGTCCTTCTCCAGGTGGTACACGTTCTCCGCGGCCTGGCCGAGGAAGCCGGTGCCCTCCATGGCGCGCGGGCGGACCAGCGCGGGGGTCAGCATGGGGATGAAGCCGGCCTCGGTGGCCTGGGCGATCGCCGCGTTGACCAGGGCCAGCTCCAGGAGGGCGCCGACGCCGGTCAGGTAGTAGAAGCGCGAGCCGGAGACCTTGGCGCCCCGCTCCACGTCGATGGCGCCGAGCGCCTCGCCGAGCTCCAGGTGGTCCTTGGGCTCGAAGCCCTCGGCCGCGAAGTCGCGGATGGTGCCGTGCGTCTCCAGGACGACGAAGTCCTCCTCGCCGCCCACGGGCACGTCCGTGTGGACGATGTTCCCGAGCTGGAGCAGGAGCCGCTTGGCCGTCTCGTCGGCGTCGTTCTGCTCGGCCTCGGCGGCCTTGACGTCGGTCTTGAGCTGCTCGGCCTTCTTGAGGAGCTCGGCGCGCTCCTCGGGGGTGGCCTTGGGGATCAGCTTACCGAGCGCCTTCTGCTCGGAGCGGAGCTCGTCGAAGCGGACGCCCGACGACCTGCGCCGCTCATCGGCGGAGAGCAGGGCGTCGACGAGCGCGACGTCCTCTCCACGGGCGCGCTGGGAGGCGCGAACACGGTCGGGGTCCTCACGGAGCAGGCGAAGGTCAATCACCCCACCAGGCTACCGGTGCCCGTTCACCCGCCCCCACCGGATAACGTCACGCGTGTTGCCGCGCGTACCGTTTAGCCCGAATTGACCGTCAGTGGAATAGGTGGGAACTGAAGCGACGCATTCAGTTATCCACAGGCTGTGCGGAAGATCTGTGGACTACGGGAAAGGTCACGCGGATTCCCGCTCGCGGGCCTGGCAATTCCGTGATCAAACGCCATTCAGGCACTCATTTGGGCAGGAATTGCTCGCTCCAGGGGTCGGCCGAGCAGGGAGCACTGGCGGCGGTGCCCTCTCCCGCTGTGGACAGGCGGGTCCGGGCCGGGAGTGGCTAGGGCGATTTGTCGACCTTGTCGGGGCGGGCTGTCGACTTGTCCCCAGGTTGCCGATGGGGCCTGTGGATAACTCGGATGGGGAAGCCAACATATGCAGGTAGGACTAGTGGTTCGTACCTGTGGACGACCGCTCCCGTCGCCGGGAGCGTTCCGTCACCATCGAGTCAGGCCCGACCGTCCTGGGTCCTCGCCAACCAGTCGGAGGCCGCCATGAACTCCCCGTCCGAGGTGCCGCGCCGCAGCGCCCGCACGTCCTCGACCTCGACGCCCGCCCTCGGGTACGACCCGAGGAAGCGCACCTGCGGGCAGATCCGCTTGAGGCCCATGAGCGCCTCGCCCACCCGCCGGTCCGAGATATGGCCCTCGGCGTCCACGGCGAAGCAGTAGTTCCCGATCCCCGCTCCCGTGGGCCGGGACTGGATCAGCATCAGGTTCACGCCGCGCACCGCGAATTCCTGGAGCAGTTCGAGGAGGGCACCCGGATGATCGTCACCCAGCCACAGCACCACCGAGGTCTTGTCGGCCCCCGTCGGAGCCGCCGGCCGGGCCGGTCGGCCCACGAGCACGAAGCGCGTCTCGGCGTTCTCCGCGTCGTGGATCTCGGTGACCAGGGCTTCGAGGCCGTACGTCGCCGCCGCGAACTCCCCGGCGAAGGCGGCGTCGAAGCGGCCCTCCTGCACCAGCCGGGCCCCGTCGGCGTTGGAGGCGGCCGACTCCCACACCGCCTCGGGCAGGTTCGCCCGCATCCAGTTCCGGACCTGCGGCTGGGCCACCGGGTGCCCCGTCACCGTCTTGATCTCCGACAGCCTGGTCCCGGGCCGCACGAGCAGCGCGAACGCGATCGGGAGGAGCACCTCGCGGTAGATCATCAGCGGCTCGCCGGAGGCCAGCTCGTCCAGGGTCGCGGTCACCCCGCCCTCGACGGAGTTCTCGATCGGGACGAGGGCGGCGGCGGCCTCCCCGTTCCGTACGGCGTCGAGCGCGGCCGGGACCGAGACCATGGGGACGAGTTCCCTCGTCGCGGCCTCGGGCAGCGTACGCAGCGCGGCCTCCGTGAAGGTGCCCTCGGGGCCGAGATACGTGTACCGGTTGGCGGACATACCGTCACCCTAATGGGCCCGGGAGACGCGGACCCCCCGCACGGGGCGTCACGACTCCAGGAGCCGCTGCCCGACGTACTCGCCCTCGGCGGGGCCGCCCGGGACGGCGAAGAGGCCGCTCGCCTCGTGACGGATGAACGCCGACAGCGCGTCCCCCCGGTCGAGCTTGCGCTGCACCGGGACGAACCCCCGCAACGGATCCGCCTGCCAGCAGACGAAGAGGAGACCGGCGTCCGGCGTCCCGTCAGGACCGATGCCGTCGTGGAAGGAGAACGGCCTGCGCAGCATCGCCGCCCCGCCGTTCTGTTCGGGGGCGGAGATCCGGGAGTGCGCGTTGTCCGGGATGACCGTCTCCCCGTCCGGGCCGCGCTTGTCCAGGTCCAGCTCGGTGGTCTCCGTACCACCGGTCAGCGGCGCCCCGTCGGACTTCCTGCGCCCGATCACCTTCTCCTGGCGGTCGAGCGTCAGCTTCTCCCAGTCGTCGAGCAGCATCCGGATTCGGCGCACCACCGCGTACGAGCCGCCGGCCATCCAGGCCTCCGCGCCGGTGGCCCCCGCCGGCACGAAGATCCGCCGGCCGAAGTCGGGGTCGGTGATCTTCGGATTGCCCGTGCCGTCGACCTGGCCCATCAGGTTGCGCGCGGTCATCGGCCTCGCGGTGGCGCCGGCCGAGCGGTTGAAGCCGTTCATCTGCCAGCGGACCCGGGCCGCGTCGCCCGCGTCCTTCTGGAGCGCGCGCAGCGCGTGGAAGGCGACGAGTGCGTCGTCGGCGCCGATCTGCACCCACAGGTCGCCCTCCGAGCGCCGGGGATCCAGGGCGTCGGCGGAGAAGGCGGGCAGCGGGTCGAGCCCGGCAGGGCGGCGCGCCACGAGCCCGGTGCGGTCGAAGAACGTACGGCCGAAGCCGAAGGTGACGGTGAGGGAGGAAGGGCCCGCGTCGAGCGCGATCCCGGTGTCGTCGGCCGCGGCCTCGCCCGACATCACGGCCTTCGCCGTCGCCGACCAGCGGCGCAGCAGAGCGACGGCCTCCTTGCGGCCGGCTCCCGGCGCGAGGTCGAAGGCGATCAGATGCCCCCGGGACTGGAGCGGAGTGGTGATACCGGCCTGATGTTTCCCGTGAAACATCACCTCGGTCGCGCCGACCGAGCTGAGCGCCGGGGCGCCACCGGCCCCGGTCGCGGCGGGAGTGGAATCGCCCGACACGGCGGTGGTGACCCCGACACCTCCGGCGGCGCCGATGACCAGTCCAGCCGCGCCGGCCGCGCCGACGGTGCCGAGCAGACGCCGCCGGGAGATCTCAGGATTGTCGTTCTCGGTCACGGATCAGCCGATCTTCACGTTCTTGTCGATGGTGGTCTGGTCGATGTCGGAGGTACGGACGGTCACCTGGATCCGCCACTCCCCGGGCATCGGGATCTGGACGCCGCCGGCACTCCAGTGTCCGGTCTGGATCCGGTCGGGGGCGACGGGCAGGGGGCCGACGTCCTTCGACTCCAGGGTGAAGGCGACCTTGATCTCGGGGACGTCCAACGGCTTGCCGTTGGGGCGCTCGACGTAGAGGTGGAGCGCGTTGGCGCCGGTGCGACCGGGGTCGAGGTTCAGCCGGACGACGCCCTTGCCGTCGACGCCCCCGGTGTCGAAGGGCAGCCGGATGTCGACGGGCCGGTCGGGCACGGCGGCCGGGCCCGAGGCGGCGGTGCCCCGCGCGGCCTCCTCCTCGGTGCGGCCGGGCTCGGTCGAGGTGAGGACGGTGGTCACGGCGAGGAGTACGACGGCGACCGCGGCCTCGGTCAGGACCGAGCGGCGCAGCCCGGACCGCTCGGGGTCGGCGTCCCGCTCCCGCTTGCGCCGCGCGGTGGCGACGGCGGCCCGCTGCCGGGCGAGCTGAGCGGCCCGCTCGGAATCGGCGGCCGGAGGCGCCACGGCCGCGTCGGCGACGTCGCCCGCGTCGTCCGCTTCGGCCGTCTCGACCCCCTCGGCTTCCTCCGCGGCCTCCGCGGGCTCCGACTCCTCTGTGTCCTCCGCGTCCTGCGCCGTGGACTCCTCCGCTCCTTCGGTCTTCTCCGTCCGTGTCGGGTCGGACAGGCGCTGGATCCAGCGGCGGGAGATCCACGCGATGCCCAGGAGGACGCATATCAGGCCGATCTTGACCAGGAGCAGTTGCCCGTAGCGCGTCCCGGTCAGTGCCGACCAGGAGCCGACCTGGCGCCAGGACTGGTAGAGCCCGGTGGCCGCGAGGACGGCCACGGAGCCGAAGGCCACCCTGGAGAAGCGCTCGACCGCCGCGCGTTCGACGGACGGCGCCCGGTAGAGCGCCACGAGCAGCACCGTGAGACCGCCGAGCCAGGCGGCGACAGCGAGGAGGTGCAGGATGTCGACCGGCATGGCGATGCCCGGCTGGAGACCGGTCGAGGCGTGCTCGGCCAGGGCCCAGGTGCCCGCGATGCCCGCGGCGACGACGGTGCCGCCGATGCCGAGCCCGAAGGCGAGGTCCTTCTTCTCCTTCGGGTCGGTGCGGCGGGCGTAGGCACCGAAGAGGACGGCCACGAAGAGCGCGGCCGCGCCGAGCAGCAGCAGCCGGGACGTGAGCGCCGCCCCGGTCTTCGTCTCGAGGACGGACTTCAGGCCCGCCAGGTCGAAGGCGTCGGAGAGCTCCCCGGAGCCGGTGTACGGATTGCGCAGGAGCAGCATGACGAGGGTGGCGCCGGTGAGCGTCAGCCAGCCCCGGACCACGGTCTGCTGGACGGGCCGGACGCTCGCGCCGCGCGGCCAGCAGGCCAGGACGAAGGCGCCACCGCCGACGAGGACGGCGAAACCCGCGTACGAGAGGTAGCGCGCGATGCCGTAGAGGGTGCCGACGAGCCCGCCGCCCGCCGTCCGGTCGGGCAGGGCGACGGAGGTGGTGGAGGGGGCGCCGATGGAGAAGGTGAAGGCGCCGGAGATGGGGTGGCTGTCGGCCGAGACGGTCTGCCACGCGACCGTGTACGTGCCGTCGGGCAGCCCGGCGCGCAGGCCCACGCCGTAGCGGACGATGGAGCCGCTGCACAGGTCGCGTATCTCGCCGGTGTCGGCCCGCCGGCCCGCCGGGTCGAGGACCCGGATCGAGTCGGCGCTCATGGCGACCTGTTCGGAGAAGGTGAGGTTGACCTCCTTGGGAGCGGTGGCGACCACCGCCCCGTCCTTGGGATCGCTTCCGGTCAGCGCCGCGTGCGCGGACGCGGGGGCGGCGCCGGCGAGCAGCGTGCCGAGCAGCGCGGCCGCGAGGATCAGCAGCCGGGCCAGGGCGGTACCGAGGCGCGGGGCGGTGGTTGTCATCTCTGGGTCACTCCGTCAGTTCTCTCGGAACTCCGTCAACGCGCTCAGTGCTGCCGCGGGTTGTGGCCGGCGGCCTCGACGGGAAGCTCGACCTCGATGGGGTCGGACTTCTCGAAGTGGAGCTCGATGCTGACCTTCTCGCCCTGCTTGGGCTTCTTCTTCAGCTCCATGAACATGATGTGGTTGCCCCCGCGTTCCAGGGAGAGGGTGCCGCCCGCGGGGATGTCGAAGGACTTCACCTCCTGCATCTTCTGGTTCTTCGTCTCGTGGATGGTGACGTCGTCCGAGATCGGGCTGGTGACGGAGGTGAGCTTGTCCGCCGTGTCGCTGTCGTTGGTGATGGTGAGGAAACCACCGGCCATGTCCAGCACCGGCTGCGGCATGAACGCGCCGCTGACCTTCAGCTCGGGCGTTCCGCCGCCGGACGAGGACGAGCACCCGGTCAGCGCGAGAGCGGCGGTGAGCGCCACGGCCGCGGACAGGGTGGTGGTGCGGCGGTTCACGGGTTCTCCCCCTTGATGAGCTTCGGCAGGTCCTTGGCGTAGTCGTCGATGGTCGCGTCCTCGCCGTACAGGACGTAGCCCTGGTCGGTCGTGGGCGAGAAGGCGATCACCTGGGCTCCGTGCATGGAGACGACCTTGCCGTCCTTCTCCTTCTTCGGCGGGTCGATGCCGATGCCGATCTGCCGGGCTCCCGCCTGGATGGTGGAGAACGCGCCGGTGAGACCGGTGAAGGAGGGGTCGCCTGCGGCGGGCAGCCACTTGGCGAGCTCCGCGGAGGTGTCCCGCTCGGGGTCGGTGGTGACGAAGACGACCTGGAGCTTGTCCTGGTCGGCCTTGGGGAGCTGCTTCTTGGCGATGGCGATGTTGCTCATCGTCATGGGGCAGACGTCGGGGCAGTGGGTGTAGCCGAAGTAGATGAGCGTCGGCTTGCCCTTGGTGCGCTCCCGCAGGTCGTACTTCTCGCCCTTGGTGTCGGTGAGGACGAGCGCGGGCTTGGTGAACGGCCGGTCGAGGACGGTGGCGGCCTTGGTGGAGTCGCTGCCACCGGAGATCTCGGCGATCGCGCCGGAGCCCTGGCCGGAGGTCTTGTCGTCGTTGCCGCCGAGGCCGACGGCCGCGGTGATGCCGAGCGCGGCGACGATGGCGGCCGCGGCGACGATCAGGGGGGTGCGACGGCTCGGAGAGGATGTCTTCTCTGCGGACATGCTGTTTCTTTCCGCTTCTTTCCTGGGTCTCAGGGGTGAGGTGCGGCCGGCTGTCAGAGCGAGCGGCGGCGGCCGGCGAGGACACCGAACGCGACGCCGGCGACACCGACGAGGATGCCGATGACACCGAGGATCCGGGCCGTGGTGTCGGAGGAGTCGGCGGCGGCCGTCTCCTTGTGCGACGCGGTCCTGTCCTCGTGACCGGCCTTCTCGTCCGCCGTGGCGGAGGCTGAGACGGTCGGGGTGGCGGCAGCGCCGTGGTGGTCGTCGGAGGCGGCGGAGAGCTTCAGGACGGGGGCGGGGTTCTGCGGCTCCTCCGCGCCCTCCTTCTGCTCCTCGATCCAGCGCACGACCTCCTTGTTGTCGTACGTCTGGACCGCCTTCAGGACCAGCTGGTCGACGTCCTCGGGCAGCCGGCCGAGGGAGAGCGGGAACTGCTGGAACTGGCCGGGGCCGATCTTCGAACCGTCGGCGGTCCAGGTGACCTTGGAGACGGCCTCGTTGATCTTCTTGCCGTGCAGCTCCAGCGGCTTGGCGAGCTTGCTCCTGGTCACCTCGGCCTTCCAGCCGGGCACGGGCTGCGGCATCACGGAGGCGAGCGGGTGGTCGAGCGGGAAGTTGACCTCGACCTTCACGGTGGAGGCGTTGTCGCGCTCGTTCGGGACCTTGATGTTGACGGTCGCGTAGCCGCCCTTGGCGGCCTCGCCCTGCGGCTGCACGCTCACGTGCGCGAAGGCCGTGCCGGACAGCAGCACGACGGAGGAGAGAGCGATGCCACCGGCGAGGGCGACACGGGAAGCGGAGACACGGGAGACGGAGACACGGGAATCGGTCATGGCAGAAGACACTCCAGCTCGGAGAAGGACGGTGGAGTCCGGCACGCCGAAGGAAGGTGAACCGCGGGCGTGCGGACGATCGCGGTCCACGCTCCCGAGGAGCGGACCGCGGCGGACCGCGTCGATCTGCGTCGGCCTGGGGTCAGGCCGCGAGGACGCAGGCGGCGGCCGGCGGGCCGCGCCTGATCACCGTGTCCTCGAGAGCCGCGACCACCGGCGGCGGCGAGGAGCCGAAGGCCGTACGGACCGCCCGTCCGAGACCGGTGCGCGGGACCGTCGACAGCCCGGTGAGCAACGCCCGTACGAGTCGGAGCGCCGCCCGAAGGGCGCGTACCGGGGCGCACTCGGCGAGCTCCGTCGCGCCCTGCTCGGAGAGTTCGACGAGGCGGCTGAGGGCGCGGTCCCCGCGCCGCAGCAGCCAGCCCGTGGCGAGGGCGGCGAGGAGATGGCCGAGGAGCATGGGAAGGCCGGGCAGCAGCTCACCGGCGGGCGTAGCCGCCGTGGCGGCCGTGTGGGCGTGGACCCCCGCCGAGGCGCCGGCCGCCGGGTCGAGTCCGGCGTCGCGCAGGATCCTGGCGGCGTCGGCGGAGTCCAGGGACGCCGTCCCCGCGCCGCAGACCAGCCGGGCGGCCATCCGGATGAGGGCGTCGTCCGCCCCGGGGACCGGTCCGAGCCGGCGCTGTCCGAGGCCGAAGAGGACGTGCAGGCCGAGCTGTCCCCCCGCGAGGGCGCCGACGACGAAGCCGAGGGAACGCTCGCGTCCGGTGACGAGGACGGTGAGGCCGAAGACGCCGAGGAGCCCGGCGAGCAGGGTCCACAGGGCGAGCCCCGCGCAGGCGGCGAGGGCGTGCCCGAGCGCGGCCAGCACGACGCAGACCGCGGTGAACACCGCGGCCCTCAGCAGCCGTGGAGCGAGCGCGGGGGCATTCATGGCGGGCCCATCATCGCACCAGCGCCCCCACCCGCACGCGGCAGGTCCATAAGGTCGTTCTTGAGGGCCTTCGGGGTGACATACACCGGCGCATTGGCCCAGTGCATCCGCCGAACGGGCGCTCTTGTCGCCCTCGGGGGCTTACGAAGCGTCGTCTGCGGCAATACGTAGAGGTATGTCGAGCCGCTACCGGGAGGCCGGAGCATGAGCATCTGGTGGTCACTCCATCTGCGGCGCGAGGCGGCGAGCGTGCCGCTCGCCCGGCGGCTTCTGATGGGGACGATGGAGACGGCGGGCGTCGATCCCGACGTGTCCTACGAGCTGTCGGTCGCGCTGACCGAGGCGTGCGCGAACGCGGTGGAGCACGGCGGCGGCGTCGGACGGGGCCGCGCGCACGGGGCGCCCACGGGGGCGTACCGGGTCACGGCCTACCTGGACGGCGAGACCTGTCGGATCGAGGTGGCCGATTCGGGTCCTGGGTTCCCCGGCGCCGAGGTGCCCACCGCCTCACCGGACGCCGAGAACGGCCGGGGGATGCGGCTGATCGAGGAGCTCGCGGACCATGTGCACTTCGGCAACCGGTCGGGCCGGGGCGGCGCCGTGGTCAGCTTCGACAAGATCCTGAAGTGGAAGGACACCCCGTCCCTCTTGCTGGCGTGACGTCCCGGACGACGTGACGGACGTCCCCGGTGTGCCGTCCCCGCAGAGGGGAAGGGCCCTCGCCGGTCGGTCGACGAGGGCCCTTCGGTTCCAACGTACGCCGTGATCAGCCCTTCAGCGCGGCCATCCACGCCTCGACGTCGTCGGCCCGGCGCGGCAGCCCCTCGGAGAGGTTCCGGTTGCCGTCCTCGGTGACGAGGATGTCGTCCTCGATCCGGACGCCGATGCCGCGGTACTCCTCCGGCACGGTCAGGTCGTCGGCCTGGAAGTACAGACCCGGTTCGACGGTCAGGCACATGCCCGGCGCCAGAGTCGTGTCGACGTAGGCCTCGGTGCGCGCGGCGGCGCAGTCGTGGACGTCCATGCCGAGCATGTGGCCGGTGCCGTGGAGGGTCCAGCGGCGCTGGAGGCCCAGCTCCAGGACGCGCTCGACCGGGCCCTCGACGAGGCCCCACTCGACGAGCTTCTCGGTGAGGACGCGCTGGGCGGCGTCGTGGAAGTCGCGGTAGGCGGCGCCGGGCTTCACCGCGGCGATGCCGGCTTCCTGCGCCTCGTACACCGCGTCGTAGATCTTGCGCTGGAGTTCGGTGTACCGGCCGTTGATCGGCAGGGTGCGGGTGATGTCGGCGGTGTAGAGCTCGGTGGTCTCCACGCCGGCGTCGAGCAGCAGCAGGTCGCCCGAGCGCACGTCGCCGTCGTTGCGCACCCAGTGGAGGGTGGTGGCGTGGGGGCCGGCGGCGCAGATGGAGCCGTAGCCGATGTCGTTGCCCTCCACGCGGGCGCGCAGGAAGAAGGTTCCCTCGATGTAGCGCTCGCTGGTGGCCTCGGCCTTGTCGAGGACCTTGACGACGTCCTCGAAGCCGCGGGCGGTCGCGGCGCAGGCCTTCTCCAGCTCGGCGATCTCGAAGGAGTCCTTGACGAGCCGGGCCTCGGAGAGGAAGACGCGGAGTTCCTCGTCGCGCTCGGCGGTGACCTTGTCAGTCAGCGCGGCCTCGATGCCGGCGTCGTGGCCGCGGACGTTGCGGACGGGGCCGGTGGCCTCGCGCAGGGCGCCGGCGAGCTCGCGTACGTCCTTCGCCGGGATGCCGAGGAGCTGCTCGGCCTCGGTGAGGGAGTGGCGGCGGCCGACCCACAGCTCGCCCTGGCCGTCGAGCCAGAACTCGCCGTTGCCGCGGTCGGAGCGCGGCAGCAGGTAGATCGTCGCCTCGTGGCCGCCCGCCGTGGGCTCCAGGACGAGGACGCCGTCCTGCGTCTGGTCGCCGGTCAGGTAGGCGTACTCCGTCGAGGCACGGAAGCTGTACTCGGTGTCGTTCGACCGGGTCTTCAGATTGCCGGCGGGGATCACCAGGCGCTCGCCGGGGAAGCGGGCGGACAGCGCGGCACGGCGCGCGGCGGTCTTGTCGGCCTGGGCGATCGGCTCCAGACCACGCAGCTCGGTGTCGGCCCAGCCGGACTTCATGTTCTCGGCCAGCTCGTCGGACACGCCCGGGTACAGGCCGTTCTTCCGCTGCTTGATCGCCTGCTCTTCGGTCTCTTCCGGGGTCTCCGGCGTGAGCTCCTCGGCCACGGGTCTGCCTCCTCTTGGTACGACACTGAACCCCCACCATCGTACGGTCGTACCGAAGGGGGCCCAGGGCCGGAAGACCCATGACCGCTGTGTCACCCGTCGGTCACTCGAAGCGGGCGGCGAGCAGGACCACGTCCTCTCCGTCCGTGGTGGAGCCGAGGCCCTCGGGCAGCAGGCTCCGCAGGACGTGGTCGGCGACGGCGCCGGGGTCGCCCCGGTCCGCCTTCGGCACGCTCGCGGCCGCCGCGTGGAGGCGGGTGAAGGCGCGGTCCATGGCGTCGCCGGTACGGCGCAGGAGCCCGTCGGTGTAGAGAAGCACCGTTTCTCCGGGTGCCGGGGACAGCTCCACGCTCGGCGCCTCCCAGCAGGAGAGCATCCCGAGCGGGGCCGACAGCGAGGTCTCGACGAACTCGGTGCGCCGTTCGCCGACGATCAGCGGCGGGGCGTGCCCGGCTCCGGCGAGGACGATGCGGCGTCGGGCGGGCTCGGCGTACGCGAAGAGCGCGGTCGCCGAGCGGGCGGGTTCGGTGAGCCGGAGCAGGAGTTCCAGGTCGGAGAGGACGGCGACGGGGTCCTCGCCCTCCATCACCGCGTACGCCCGCAGGGAGGCGCGCAGCCGTCCCATGGCGGCGAGCGCGCTGGGTCCGGTCCCGGAGACGGAGCCGACGGAGAGCCCGAGCGCGCCCTCGGGCAGCGGCAGCGCGTCGTACCAGTCGCCGCCGCCCCGGGGCCCGGTGCGGTGGCGGGCGGCGAGCTGGACGCCGGGGACGCGGGGGAGGCGGGTGGGGAGCAGCTCCTCGGCGATGGTGGTGACGTGGTCGTGGGCGCGTTCGACCTGGAGGAGCCGGGCGACGTGCTCGGTGGCGAAGCGGCCGTACAACCCGATGAGGTGGCGCTGGCGGTTGCTGGGTTCGGCGGGCTCGTCGTAGAGCCAGACGGCGGCGCCGAGCCGGCCGGCGTCCTCGGTGGCGAGGGGGAGGGCGTAGCTGGCGGCGTAGCCGAGCCGGGCGGCGACCTCGCGGTGGCGCGGGTGGAGGCCCTCCTCGGTGCGGACGTCGCGGATGGCGATCGGGTCGGGGACCCGCTCGGGGTGGCCGGGGTCGGGGATGCCGTCGAGGAGGCGGCCGTAGCTGCTGGTGCCGCGCGGGACGGTCTCGATGGTGCCGAGGTCGGAGTGGGCGAGGCCGAGGCCGATGGTGGTGGCGGGGCCGAGTCCGTCGGCCGGTTCGAGGACGGCCATTCCGCGGCGGGCGCCGACGAGGGCGGCGCCGGCCCCGAGCACCTCGCGGAGGGCCTCGTCGAGGGAGGCGGTGCGGATGAGGCGCTCGGTGAGTTCGTGCAGGGTGGTGAGGTCGGAGACCCAGGCGGCGAGCCTGTCCTGGATCAGCGCCCCGGGTGGCGGGGCCGCGTCGGGGGGTGGCGCCGCCGCCGGTACTCCGGGAAGAGGCGCCGTAGTGTGCGGGGGCCCGGAAGCCGTGGAATCGATTCCAGCCACTTTCGGCAGGTGTGGGGCGCTCATGTCAGTCGGCTTTCCGACCGGTGCGTTTGACGCCATAGCATCGCAAACCCCCATGTCATCCTGCGCCGCTCGATGCATCCACATCTACACGCACCAGAGGAGTGATGTCCAGCATTGTCCCCATGGGACTTGTGGTGTCCATGGGGTTGTCCGCAAGGTGGTGCGCAAGGGTTGAACTCCGCGAGAAGTTGGCCGAAAATTGTCCCCGGTGTGCACCTTTAGCGGTCGACTGGCGTCGTTTGAAGGCGCGTCATTCCGAGCGTGCTGGGTACGTAATCGGTGACAGGCAGGGGCAGTTGGAACTGCCCCGGAACGGGACGTGGGTCCCCGGCGTCTCTCATGCCACAGGCCGCAGCCCGTCATCGAGTGGCGGGGAACGTGTTCTGACCGCCCTGGCTCCGACCCGGCTCCATCTCGTTCTGACCTGGCTCCACCCCCACGGGTGGCCGTCACCCCGCCGGAGCGGTACGCGCTGATACGCACGGTGAAAAGTCCTGCACATGGTGTGATGTGGATTCGGCGTTCAACGGAAAGGAACGAGCGCTCATGCGCGAGATCCTCGGAAGGCGACGCATGTTCCGGTTCCGACGGAAGGCGAGGACCGCCCGGCGTGACGCGGCGGTCACCTTCGCCCGATGGAACTGGCCCGTCCTGCCGGGAGCAGGTCTGAGAGCGACGAACCGTACGGGCACGGGGGCCGCCGCCTGCTCCTGCCCCGACCCCGACTGCGTGGTGCCCGGCGCCCACCCCTTCGACCCGGGACTGCTCGCGGCCACCACGGACGAGCGGATGATCCGCTGGTGGTGGACCCGGCGCCCGGACGCCCCGGTGGTCCTCGCCACGGGCGGCAGCGCGCCCTGCGCGGTCAGCCTGCCCGCGGCGGCGGGCGCACGGGCGCTCGCCGCGCTCGACGCGTCGGGCATGCGGCTCGGCCCGGTGGTGGCGACCCCGACGCGGTGGTCGATCCTCGTCGCCCCGTACGGCCTCGAACGGCTCGGCGAGCTGCTGTACGCGAAGGACAGCGTGCCGAGTTCGCTGCGGTTCCATGGAGAGGGCGGCTATCTACTCCTGCCCCCCTCGGTCGCCGGGACCGGACAGGTCCAGTGGGAACGGGCGCCGCTCGCGGGCTCGGCCCGGCCGTGGCTTCCCGACGTGGAGGCGGTGGTCGACGCCCTGGTGGAGGCCAGCACCAGCGCCCCGGACGGCGGAAGCCGACTCGCGTACTGACGGGGGACCGGGGCCCGGGTTCCGGGGCACGGTCGTTCACCCGAAGGGGTGCGTCCCGGCCCCACTTCTCCGGGAAACGCGCGTGCGGCCGGCCGGAGAGGCGCCGGCCGCCGCTATGTTCACCCCACCGTTCGAGATCTCCAGCCGAGCAGGAGCAGGTGGGACGCATGAGTCCGGTGAACCTCCGCGTGATCGGACTCGGGGCCGCCGTCACGGTCGCCGTCCTGCTGCCGCTCGTCGCGACGGCGGGACCGACGGGGCCGGCGGGCGATCCCGTACGACCTGCCGACACGGCTGACGCGAAGGTGGGGGGCCTGCTGCCGGGCCTCGGCCTCGGATCCCGCACACCGGCGTCGCCGCCGGCCGGCGCCGCCCCGAGCGCCCCGGGTCCTGCTTCCCCTGCTGCTCCCCCCGCTCCTTCCACCCCTCCCGCCTCCTCCGCCCCGGCGTCCCCGGAGCGGGTCTCGCGGTGTGGGCCGGAACTCGCCTCTCCCGACGGCGTCGAGGCGCAGACCTGCGTACTGGCCGAGGGACCCGACACCTGGGCGCGTACGTACTACCGGAACGCCACCGGCCAGGAACTCGACGCGTTTCTGACCCTGATGGCCCCCGGCGGACGGACCGTGCAGGTCCGCTGCCGGGTCCCCGCACAGGACGAACCGGGGACCTGTGAAACGCCCGGGGAGCGCGGTAAGGGCGAGGCCACGGCGTATACGGCGGTCGCGGAATTCGCGGGCACGGGCGAGGGTGACAGCACTCCGCTGCTGCTGCGGGCAGGCAACAACACGGCGGATCGGGAAGGAAGTTGAAAGTCGACGCCCCGGACCCTGCCGGAAGCGGACATGGAAAGGCCCGATCGCTGGCGACGGGGGATGCACCAGCGACCGGGCTTCCAGAACGGTAACAAGAGATCTGCTGTTCGCAAATTCGATCTCGGTTATTCGGACAGGGATTTACCCGTCCGCCGACCGGGTTGTGGCGGAAGTCACCGACCGGTCGGTCTGTCGGTCACCGATACCGGGCGGGGGATCAGCTGAGAGTCACCTGACGGTTCGTGAGGCCCCCGCGCGCCCGCCGCTCCTCTGCGGTGAGCGGGGCGTCCGAGGCGAGCGCCCCGGCCAGCCGCTCGGCGAACTCGGCGGCAGGCTTCTCGCACTCCTCGGCGGTCATCGACGTCGGCAGGTCCCAGACCGGCACCATCAGACCGTGGGCGCGGAACGAACCGACGAGCCGGGTGTCCGCACCGATGGAGGTGCCGTCACCGGCCTGGAGACGGGCGAGCGCGTCGAGGAGCTTCTCCTCCGGGTACGGCATGACCCAGCGCAGGTGGTTCTTGTCCGGCGTCTCGCACCAGTACGCGGAGTCCACGCTCGTCAGCTTGACGGTCGGGATCGCGGCCGCGTTGGCCCGCTCCAGGGAGGCGGCGACCTCCGGGTCGGCGCCGTCGGCGGACTGCGGGATCCAGAACTCGAAGCCCGAGTGGACCTCGGGCGCGAAGGCGGCGTCCGCGTCCAGCAGGTCCTGCAGACGCGGGCCTTCGGCGGGCACCCGGCGCGGCGGGACGGGGGTGCCCGGCTCGGTCTCCAGGGCACGCTGGAGCGTGTCGGCGAGGTCGCGGGCCAGGTCGCCGGAGGTGGAGTCGTTCTGCAGGGCGAGCAGGACGGAGCCGTCGTCGCGGCGCAGCGCCGGCCACGCCATCGGCAGCACGGTCGCGAGGGTCACGGACGGCACGCCCTCCGGGAGCCCGCCCTTCAGGGTGAGCGGCACGGTGGCGGCGGGCACCAGCTCGCGCAGCGCGACCCAGTCGCACTCGCCGGGCAGCCCCTCGAAGGGACGCTGGACGAGCTCGGTCACGGCGTGCGCGGCGGCCCGGCCGTGACACGCCTTGTAGCGGCGGCCCGAACCGCACGGGCACGGCTCGCGGGCGCCGACGACCGGGATCTCCCCGCTCGTGACCTGTGCCTGGCCGGTCTTGCCGGCCTTCGTCTGGGGGCGCTTCTTGGCCATGGTGTGGCTTTCTCCCGATCGCGGCGGTGCGGTGCTTGTTCCGGGCGCGAGCCTAGCCGCACCGGGCACCCACACCCCTCAGGCGGGGCGCGCTGCCCCCGCCGGGGCCGCGGCGGGGGACGCGTACGCCCGCCGCCCCCGCACAACGCGCGTGTCAGTCGAGATCGTCGTACGCGTCCAGGATGTCGAAGCGCGAGCCGCCGCCGACCCGGGCCGCGAAGTCCTCACGGCGGTGTCCCTCGGTGACCACCACCCAGACCGTGACCTCGCCGGTCGCGCTGTCCCGCACGCCCCAGTCCTGGGCCAACGCGCTGATGATGTTCAGCCCGCGGCCTCCCCGTGCGGTGACCGAGGGCGTCGACGGAACGGGCCTGGTCGGACCACCGCCGTCCGTCACCTCGACCCGCAGGCCGCCCGCGGAGTCCACCCGCCAGGCCGCCCGCACATCTCCGTCGCCGCGATCCGCCCGCCCCAGCGGCCTGCCGTACCGGCAGGCATTGCTGAGCAGTTCGGAAAGGATCAGCACCGCGTCGTCGACGACCGAATCGGACACCCCGCTGCGGTACAGCTCGTCCCGCATCCGGTGTCTCGCCTCACCCACGCCCGCCGGGCCATGAGGTACGGCCATGCTCGACGACGTGGGCACCTCTTGTGCCACCACCAACGCCACCCCCGAGACCTCCTTTGCCCCACGCACGGTGTGGATGCCCCAATGGCCTGGACCGGAAACCGGCCAATCATCGTTCGATGAGGCACTCGTGACGATCGCGTAGGTACCGAACGCGCCGGTGCACGCCCTGCGCGACCCGTAAACCCTTCGTAAACCCTTGTGACGCAAGGGAGAAGAGAGGCCGTCGGGGCGGTGAAGGGCGGGGGCGCGGGTCAGTCGCGGCCCAGTTGGGAGAGCACCTGCTTCGGACGGTTCGTGATGATCGCGTCCACCCCGAGGCGCTCGCAGAGCTCGACGTCCTCGGCCTCGTCCACCGTCCAGACGTGGACCTGGTGCCCGGCCTTCCGGAGCCGAAGGATCACGGCGGGATGGTGCCGGACGATCCGGATCGAAGGGCCGGCGATGAGCGCGCCCGTGGGAAGTCGTCCGTCACGCATGCGCGGAGAGACGAACTGGGCCAGGGAGACGGTGGGGAGCGTGGGCGCGGCGACGGCGATCCGCTGGAGGGAACGGGCAGAGAAGCTCATGACGCGTACGGGGGATTCGTCGGGGGACGCGGGCGCGTGGAGGTCGAAACGCTTGAGGAGCTGGAGGAGCCGTTCCTCGACCTGGCCGGCCCAGCGGGTGGGGTGCTTGGTCTCGATGGCCAGCTCGACCCGGCGCCCCGCGTCGGACACCAGCTCCAGGAGGCGCTCCAGCGTGAGGACGGAGGTGGACCCGGGGGCGCGCCGGTCGGGGCTCTCGCCGGAGTCCTCACGGCCCTTCCAGACGCCGAAGTCGAGGGCGGCGAGATCGGCGAGTTCGAGGGCGGAGACGGCACCACGGCCGTTCGACGTGCGGTCGACGCGCCGGTCGTGGACGCAGACGAGATGACCGTCGGCGGTGAGCCGGACGTCGCACTCCAGGGCGTCCGCCCCGTCCTCGATGGCCTTCACATAGGCGGCCAGGGTGTGTTCCGGTGCGTCCTCGGAGGCTCCACGGTGGGCGACGACCTGGAGGGGGACGCGGTTCGGGTGCTGCCGTGCGTGAGTCACGGCGTCATGGTGCCATTGGCGGGGCGACGGGGGCGCACCGGAAGGCGTCCGTTCTGCCCGTATATAAAGGAGGAGGTGCGAACGCACAGCTCCGCCTTACAGTGCCCTGACGCCCGGTGGGAAAAGCTGGTGCAACACCCTGGATCCCGTAGGTGACCCCGTAGGCACCACCACCCCGCGCAGTCAACGAGGAGAGCGAGCTGTGAGCACCGAGAACGAGGGCACGGCGGTTCCGGCGGACCCGGCTGCCCCGTCCGCCCCGCCGACACCTCCCTCCACGACGCCGGACCAGCGGACGACGCCGGTCCAGGCGACGACGCCTGTCCAGCCGACGCCGCAGACCCCGACGCCGCCGCCCCCGCCGGTGGCCGCCCCTCCGTCGGCCCACGGCCCGGAGGCCACGGGGGCGACCCCGGCTCCCGCCGCCGCCCCTGCCCACGCCCCGGCCCCCACTCACGCCGCGGCGGGGGGCTGGCCGCCGCCTCCGCCGACCGTGCCGGCCTGGGGCGCCCCGCCCCCGTCGGCGTCGGCGACCCCGGCCCCCGGCTCCCCGCGCAAGCGGACCGGCGGGCTCGTGGCGGCCGTCCTCGCGGCGGCGCTGCTCGCGGGCGGCATCGGCGGCGGTGTCGGCTACTGGGCCGCCGAGCGAGGTGACGACGGCGTCAGCTCGACGACGGTGTCCTCGGGCGAGGCCCCGGCGGCCTTCAAGCGGGAACCCGGCACGGTCGCGGCGGTCGCGGCGCAGGCACTGCCGAGCGTCGTGACGATCCAGGCGAAGTCCGGCGCCGCGCAGGGTGAGGGCGAGGGCGGTACGGGCACGGGCTTCGTGTACGACCAGGAGGGTCACATCGTCACCAACAACCACGTGGTGGCGTCGGCGGCGGAGGGCGGCACGCTCTCCGTGACGTTCCCTGACGGCAAGGCGTACGACGCGGAGGTCGTCGGCCGGGCCGAGGGCTACGACGTGGCCGTACTGAAGCTCACGAACGCGCCGAAGGGGCTGAAGCCGCTGCCGCTCGGCGACTCGGACAAGGTGGCCGTCGGTGACTCGACGATCGCGATCGGAGCGCCGTTCGGTCTGTCCAACACCGTGACGACGGGCATCATCAGCGCCAAGAACCGTCCGGTCGCCTCGGGCGACGGCTCCGGCGGCGGCAACTCGTACATGAGCGCGCTGCAGACGGACGCGTCGATCAACCCGGGCAACTCCGGCGGCCCGCTCCTGGACGCGAGCGGCGCGGTGATCGGCATCAACTCGGCCATCCAGTCCACGGGCAGCGGCTTCGGCCAGTCCCAGGCGGGCTCGATCGGCCTGGGCTTCGCGATCCCGGTGAACCAGGCGAAGAACGTGGCCCAGCAGCTGATCAAGACCGGCAAGCCGGTCTACCCGGTGATCGGCGCGACGGTGAACATGAACGAGAGGGGCGAGGGCGCCACGATCGCCTCCCAGGGCTCGGGCGGCACCCCCTCGGTCGTCCCCGACGGCCCCGCGGCGAAGGCGGGCCTGAAGGCGGGCGACGTGATCACGGGCTTCGGCGACCGCCAGATCGACAGCGGCCCGACCCTGATCAGCGAGATCTGGACCCACGAGCCGGGCGACTCCGTCAAGATCACCTACGAACGCGACGGGAAGACCTCCACGACCACGGTCACCCTCGGCGAACGCACCGGCGACAACTGACCGGCTAGGCTGTCCCCCGCGCCGTCCGTGGACACACCGACGGCGCGGGGTGGGTTGCCCGAGCGGCCTAAGGGAACGGTCTTGAAAACCGTCGTGGCGCGAGTCACCGTGGGTTCAAATCCCACACCCACCGCAGTGGAACGGCCCCTGACCAGGTGATTCGGTCGGGGGCCGTTCGCATGTCCGTACAGCGTCACAGCTCGATGTGACAGTTCGATGTTTTCCCGTGGCTCCCGGCTGATCGGGCACGCGAGGGGCACGTTGAGGGTCAGGGCGGCTGCTGAGCCTGTCTACCCTGCTGCTTTGATCGGGGGATGACCCCCACTGATGATCCGACCGGCGACATATCCGGGAGGATGAGCCGTTCCGTCGTTTTCGGGGCCGCTTCCGTTGCGTTCTGGTTCTGCTGCCCGTTCTGGATGCTCGTCTGGGTTCTGGCCCTGCCGCTCGGCCTCACAGGCCTCGTCCTGGGTGCCCTCGAACACCGCGCCGCCTCACGCCAGGGCGTCAGCCGTGCGCAGCCCCTGACCGGCTTGGCGCTCTCGTCGGTGGGTACGGCAGCGGCCGTCGCGTACATGCTCTTCGTGTTCACGCATCCGGAGCTGCCGATTCAGGGGTAGGACCCACCGCAGTGGAACGGCCCCTGACCAGGTGATTCGGTCGGGGGCCGCTCGCTTTGCGTGTCCTGTGCCAGTCGGTCGTACGGCGTCGGGGGCAGGGGCGGGGTGCTCAGCGGATGCGGGACTCGGGTGATGCCGCGATGCTGGAGGGGCTGAAACAGCGGCTAGGAGGGCCAGATGTCTGTGTTCGACAAGCTCAAGGGGATGCTGAAGGGCCACGAGGATCAGGCCTCCAAGGGGGTCGACAAGGCGGGTGACTACGTCGACGGCCGGACCCAGGGCAAGTACAGCGGTCACGTCGACACCGCCCAGGAGAAGCTCAGGCAGCAGATGGGCGGCACGGGCCAGGGGCCGGACGCCCCACCGCCGAACTCGCCGCCCCCGCCCCCGCCGCAGCAGTAGCGCGGAGGCGCGCATCGCCCGTCAGGGGCGCCCCGGAGACACTTACGGGGCGCCCCTTCGGGTTGATCGGGTTTCATGGCCTCGTCGTGAGGGTCACCGGAGAAAGGGTTCTGTCGTGGTGCGGATCGTGCTCGTGCAGGGGGACATCACCGCCGAGCCGGCGGACGCGATCGTCAACGCCGCGAACTCCTCGCTCCTGGGCGGCGGCGGAGTCGACGGGGCCATCCACCGGAAGGGCGGCCCGGAGATCCTCGCCGCCTGCCAGGACCTGCGCCGCTCGCACTACGGCAAGGGGCTGCCGACCGGGCGCGCCGTGGCCACCACGGCGGGGCGGCTCCCGGCCCGCCACGTGATCCACACGGTCGGACCCGTCTGGTCGCGGGAGGTGGACCGATCGGACTCGCTGGCCTCCTGTTACCGCGAATCGCTGCGGGTGGCCGACGAACTGGGGGACCGCACGGTCGCGTTCCCCGCCATCTCCACCGGGATCTACGGCTGGCCGATGGAGGACGGCGCCCGGATCGCCGTCGAGACGGTACGGGCGGCCCGTACCGAGGTGGAGGAAGTGCGGTTCGTGCTCTTCGACGCGCACGCGTACGCGGCCTTCGAGGCGGCTGTGGGTCAGGAGATCCCGTAGGGGCCCGGGATTCCGCGCGCTCTGGTCGCTCCGGGCTCCCGTGCCTTTGAGGATCGAACTCTTCGCCTTTTCTGCTTGTTGCATGCGGTGTCATGCGGGGGCAACTCCGGACTCGCGACGTCGAGTACGAACACACCGGGGCGGCCGGCCAACTGTTCTGGAAACGGCCGTGGTGCACGAGAGTCCGGAACGCCGTTACGGGGGGCCCCACCTCGGGGGCTGATCCCGGGCGCGGCCGACGGAGAAGGTGGGCCCGTCGCCCTCGTCGCCCTGCCCCGGGGGCGGGGCCCTTCTCGCTCACCCATGACCCTGAGGTGGTCCCCCAGGGTCTCCACCCAGAGGAGGTGGAGCGGTCCCCACCCCTACAACCTGAGGCGGACTGCGGGTCGGGACCTGGGGCCGATCCCCCGGACACCGCTCCCCTCCTAGCGTGGAGCCATGACTCCGCCACCCTCTGGCCCCGTCTGTGCCGGTGCCTCGCAGTACGCGTCGTACCCGACCTTCTCCTCGTACGTACGGGCGCGTGGACCCGTGCTCCTGCGCACCGCGCGTTCCCTGACCGCCAACCCCTGCGACGCCGAGGACCTGCTGCAGACCGCGCTGGCCAAGACCTTCGTCGCCTGGGAGCGCATCGAGGACCACCGGGCCCTGGACGGTTACGTCCGCCGCGCGCTGCTGAACACCCGCACGTCCCAGTGGCGCAAGCGCAAGGTCGACGAGTTCGCCTGCGAGGAGCTGCCCGAGCCCGTGGGCCTCCCGGTGCCGGACCCGGCCGAGCGGCAGGTGCTGCACGACGCGATGTGGCGTGCGGTGATGAAGCTGCCGGAGCGGCAGCGTCAGATGGTGGTCCTCCGGTACTACGAGGACCTCAGCGAGGCGCAGACGGCCGAGGTCCTCGGGGTGTCGGTCGGCACGGTGAAGAGCGCGGTGTCCAGGGCGCTCGGCAAGCTCCGCGAGGACCCGGAACTGACACCCGTACGGTAGGGACCGGCGCCGCCGATCGGGTCCCGCCAGTCATCACTGGCAATTTTCGTACTCCCGGGTAGTGACATACCGCTTGGTATGTGCGCAGAATCTCCCCACCCTTTCTGCCACGTAGCGCCCACCGGGAGGACGCCCCGTGTACAGCACCATGCAGGACGTACAGCTGACCGTGAGCCGCATCCTCAAGCACGGGATGACGATTCACGGAAAGTCCACCATCACCACCTGGACGGGCGAGCCCGAGCCGCAGCGCCGCACCTTCGCGGAGGCCGGGGCGCGCGCGCACCAGCTGGCCAACGCCCTGCGCGACGAACTCGGGGTCACCGGCGACCAGCGGATCGCCACCCTCATGTGGAACAACTCGGAGCACGTCGAGGCGTACTTCGCGATTCCCTCCATGGGCGCGGTCCTGCACACCCTCAACCTCCGCCTGCCCCCCGAGCAGCTGGTGTGGATCGTCAACCACGCCGCCGACCGGGTCGTCCTCGTCAACGGCTCCCTGCTCCCGCTCCTCGCCCCGCTGCTCCCGCACCTGCCGACGATCGAGCACATCGTGGTCGCGGGCCCCGGGGACCGTTCCGTCCTGGACGGCGTGGCGCCGCGCGTCCACGACTACGAGGAGCTGATCGCCGGCCGCCCGACCACGTACGACTGGCCCAAGCTGGACGAGCGTTCGGCCGCCGCCATGTGCTACACCTCCGGCACCACCGGTGACCCGAAGGGCGTCGTCTACTCCCACCGCTCGATCTACCTGCACTCCATGCAGGTGAACATGGCCGAGTCGATGGCCCTCACCGACAAGGACACGACCCTGATCGTCGTGCCGCAGTTCCACGTCAACGCCTGGGGTCTGCCGCACGCCACCTTCATGACCGGCATCAACATGCTCATGCCGGACCGTTTCCTCCAGCCCGCCCCGCTCGCCGACATGATCGAGCGCGAGCGGCCGAGCCACGCGGCCGCCGTCCCCACCATCTGGCAGGGCCTGCTGGCCGAGGTCACCGCGAACCCCCGCGACCTCTCCTCCATGACCCAGGTCACCATCGGCGGCGCGGCCTGTCCGCCCTCCCTGATGGAGGCGTACGACAAACTCGGTGTCCGCCTCTGCCACGCCTGGGGCATGACCGAGACCTCGCCGCTGGGCACGATGGCCCACCCGCCGACCGGTCTGACCCCCGAGGAGGAGTGGCCGTACCGGATCACGCAGGGCCGCTTCCCGGCCGGCGTCGAGGCGCGTCTGGTCGGCCCCGGCGGCGACCACCTGCCCTGGGACGGCGAGTCGGCCGGCGAGCTGGAGGTGCGCGGCACCTGGATCGCCGGGTCGTACTTCGGCGGCGTCGACGGCGAGGTGATCCGGCCTGCCGACAAGTTCAGCGAGGACGGCTGGCTCAAGACCGGCGACGTCGGCGTGATCAGCCCCGACGGCTTCCTCACCCTCACCGACCGCGCCAAGGACGTCATCAAGTCGGGCGGCGAGTGGATCTCCAGCGTCGAGCTGGAGAACGCGCTCATGGCCCACCCGGCGGTCGCCGAGGCCGCCGTCGTCGCCGTGCCGGACGACAGGTGGGGCGAGCGGCCGCTGGCGACCGTGGTGCTCAAGGAGGGGGCGTCGGCGGACTACGAGATGCTGCGGGCCTTCCTCGCCGACGAGGGCGGCATCGCCAAGTGGCAGCTGCCGGAGCGCTGGGCGATCGTGCCGGCGGTGCCGAAGACGAGCGTGGGCAAGTTCGACAAGAAGGTCATCCGCAGGCAGTACGCGGAGGGCACGCTGGACGTGACGCAACTGTAGAGACGTGACGGGGTGATGGCGCCCCGGCCGCGACCGATCGGCATCAACCGGCCCTCCGGGGCTAGTTGGTGCCGATCTTCGCGAGCAGGTCGACGATCCGGGCCTGGACCTCGGCGCTGTTCGAGCGCTCGGCGAGGAAGAGGACCGTCTCGCCGGAGGACAGCTTCGGCAGCTCCTCCTCGTCGAGGTCGGCCGAGGTGTAGACGACGAGCGGGGTGCGGTTGAGCTGCCCGTTCGCCCGCAGCCAGTCGATGATCCCGGCCCGGCGGCGGCGCACCTGCATCAGGTCCATGACCACCAGGTTCGGCCGCGTCTGCGTGGCCAGCGCGACCGCCTCCGTGTCCGTGGCCGCCCGCGCGACCTGCATCCCGCGCCGCTCCAGAGCCGTGGCGAGCGCCTCCGCGATGTCCTCGTGCTCCTCGATCAGCAGGACCCGGGACGGGTGCTGCTCGCTGTCGCGCGGCGCGAGCGCCTTGAGGAGTACGGCCGGATCGGCGCCGTACGCGGCCTCGCGGGTCGCCTGTCCGAGCCCGGCCGCGAGCAGGACGGGCACCTCGGCGGCGACGGCGGCCTGTCGCAGCGACTGGAGCGCGGTACGGGTGATGGGCCCGGTCAGCGGGTCGACGAAGAGCGCGGCCGGGAAGGCGGCGATCTGGGCGTCGACCTCCTCACGGGAGTGCACGATCACCGGCCGGTAGCCCCGGTCGCTCAGCGCCTGCTGGGTCGAGACGTCGGGCGCGGGCCAGACGAGCAGCCGGCGCGGGTTGTCGAGGGGCTCGGGCGGCAGTTCGTCGTCGACCGGGCGCGGGGCCGGCCGGTTGGCGACCTCGAAGGCTCCGCCGGGGCCGTCGAGCGGCTCGGGCCCCTCGGCGGAACCGGCGGCGGGCGCTCCTATGGCGTACGCGCGGCCCTCGGGGGCGGCGGGGACGAGGCCGAGCGCGGGCTCGGGGTGCGTGGGGGCCGGAGCGGACGGTTCCGTCTGCGGGTGCGGCCTGGCCTCGCCCGCAGCCGGTACGGGGGGCGTGGGCGCCGGGGGGTCGACCTCCGGCGGGGTGGCGAGCCTGCGCCGCCGCCCGGAACCGTTGGAGGGCGCGCCGGGCGCCGCGGGAGCCGGGGGTGCCGCAGGGGCGGCCGGTGCCACGGGGGCTGCCGGGGCCGGGGGCGCGGGAGGGGCCGCGGCGGCCGGGGGGACGAAGGGGACGCCCTGCCCGAGGGTGCGGACGCTGAACGCCCGCCCGTGGCTGGCGTCCTTGGGCATGGGCAACTCGGGCGGGAGCGGAACGGAACCGGTACCGGTAGCGGAACCCGTGCGGTTACGCGGCGCGGCCTGCGGCTGCGAGAGCGGTTCCGGCTCCGGCCGCGGCGGCGCGACGGCCCGCCGACGCCCGGTCGGTTCGGCCGGCGGCATGGCCGGGGGGACGACCGGCGGGACGTGACCCTGGGGGGCGCGCCCCGGCGGCTGCGTGTGCGGATGGGGCTGCGGAGGCGTGTGAGCGGCGTCCGGGACACCCCGTACGGCCTCGTGCTGCCCCGCGTCGGAGACCGGCAGGGGCCCGGGACCCGGCAGCGGCCCGGCGCCCGGCTCCGGGCGGTCGGCGTCGGCGGGCGGCAGCGCGAACGGTGTCCGGGGACCGGCCTCGGCCGCGGCCGCCCGCTCCTGAGCGGCGGCCAACGCCCGGCGACGACGCCCACTGGGCTGCCCCTCAGGCCCACCCTCACCGGAACCGGAACCGGAACCGGAACCGGAACCGGAGGCGACGGCCGGAAGGGCACGGGCCAGGGCGGGAGCGCCCGAGGGCTCGACGGCGACACCCTGCGGCGGCACGGCGGCGCCGAGCGCGGCCCGCCCCTGCGCCCCTTCGGCGGCGGTCACCACGGAACCCTCGGCGGGCCGACCCCGTCGACGCCCGGTGGGCTCGACACCGGAGCCGGCGGACCCACCGGGCCCGCCAATCCCGCCGGAGGCACCGGACGCGCCGGTGGACGCGTCGGCAGAGGCGGGCGCGGCAGGGCCCGCGGACGGGACGGGGGCGGAGTCGACGGCCGCGTTCTGCTGGGCCGGGATCAGCTCGGCGGGGCCGGAGGCCCCTCCCGTACGGGCACGGCGGCGCCCGCTGGGCTCCGTACCGCCGGCGGGGCCGACCGCGCTCTCCAGGAAGGCGTCCGTGGAGCCGCGCCGGGCCCGCCGCCGCCCTCCACCGGAGGTCTCGGGGGAGTCCGCGGCCGGAGGAGGCGTGTAGGGAGCGCCGGCCTGAACGGGCAGCGCGAGGGCCTCGCGGCCACCACCGGCCTGCGCGGTGGCCCTCGGCGCCGCGGGGACGGTGCCCCTCCCGCTGCCGAGCGGCACTTCGAGGACGTACGCGCCGCCGCTCGTCCCGGGCACCTCATGGGTCTGCACGACACCGGCGTGCGCCGCCACGATCCCGCGCACGACGGGCCCGTGGACCGGGTCGCCGCCCGCGTACGGGCCGCGGACCTCGATCCGTACGACATCACCGCGCTGGGCGGCGGCGACGACGATCGTGGAGTCGGCGGGCGCGGCACCGGGGACGGCGGCACGGTTCTTGCCGGTCGCGTCGACACCGGCGACGTCCGCGACGAGGTGCGCGAGCGCCGTCGCGAGCCGGGCCGCGTCGACCTCGGCCTCGATGGGCGGCGCGTGCACGGCGAACTGCGCACGGCCCGGCCCGATCAGCTCGACGGCCCGGTCGATGCCGGCCGTCACGACCGTGTCGAGGAGCGCGACCCGCTTGTCGAGCCGCTCCGCGCCGGAGTCCAGGCGCTGGTAGCCGAGGACGTTGTCGACGAGCGCCGTCATCCGGGCGTACCCGGCGGTCAGGTGGTGCAGGACCTGGTTGGCCTCGGGCCACAGCTGCCCCGCGTCGTCGGCGGCGAGGGCGCCCAACTGGGTGCGCAGCTCCTCCAGGGGGCCGCGCAGCGACTCGGCGAGGACGGCCGTGAGCTGCTCGTGCCGGGCGGCGAGCGCGGCGTACCGCTCCTGCTGCGCCTCCCGTTCCGCCGCGTTCCGCTCGGCGCGGTCGGCGAGTTCGGCGGCGTGCTCCTCGGCGAGCTGCTCGTACGGCCTGCGGTCGGTGAAGGTCATGACGGCGCCGACGAGCTGGTCGCCGTCGCGTACCGGAGCGGTCGTCAGGTCGACGGGCACCCGCTCGCCCTTCTTCGACCACAGGACCTGCCCGCGCACCCGGTGCTTGCGGCCCGACTTGAGGGTGTCGGCGAGCGGCGACCCCTCGTACGGAAACGGCTCGCCGTCGGCGCGCTTGGCGAGGATCAGCGGGTGCAGCTCCTGACCGCCGAGCTCGCCGGCGCGGTAGCCGAGGATCTGCGCGGCGGCGGGGTTGACGAGGACGATCCGGCCGTCGGTGTCCGTACCGACGACTCCCTCGGCCACGGCGCGCAGGATCATCTCGGTCTGCCGCTGCGAGCGGGCGAGTTCGGCCTCGGTGTCGAGAGTGCCGGTGAGGTCCCGTACGACCAGCATGAGCAGCTCGTCGCCGGTGTAGCCGCTGTACGAGTCGTAGGCCTCGCGGCCGTCCTCCAGGCTGGCGCTGGTCACCTCGACGGGGAACTCGCCGCCGTCCGTGCGGCGGGCGATCATCCGGGTCGGCTTGGTACGGCCCCGCTCGTCGGTGCCCTCGGGACGGCGCATGGAACCGGGGATGAGCCGTGAGTCGAAGTGCGGCAGGAGGTCCAGCAGACCGCGCCCGACGAGGGCGGTGCCCGGCGTCTCGAACATGCCGAGGGCGATGGTGTTGGCGTTGACGACCGTGCCGTTGCAGTTGACGAGCACGAGGCCGTCGGGGAGGGCGTCGAGTATGGCTGCGAGGCGAGCAGCGCCTCGGGATGGCCTGCTGCTCACGACGACGCTTCCTCCCTGACGCACTGCACGCGCTTGCCTATCGGCCGGCCGGCCCCATCTTGCCCCTCGGGCCGCAGCCTGTCACTGAAGGGAGTCTAAGGGAGCCTCCGGGGGTGCCCCCTTCCTCATGCCCTGCCCCGTGCCCCGACTCACCCCCTGACGAGGGGAAGGACCGGCTCCAGGTTCTCCCAGCGGTCGATCTCGCAGCCGTCGGCGCGGGAGAAGCGGGCGTCGACCGTGCGGCCCTGCCAGGTGCCGGTGATGTGCGCGACGGCGGACCCGCCGTAGATCTGCGTACAGACCTGGTCCTCGGGGACCGGCAGGAACGGGTCCCCGCCCGCGTCGGCGAGCTGGTCGAGCCGCGCGCAGGCCTTCGCGCGGGCCGGGTGGTTCCCGCCCGGCTTGTCGTCGCACGTCAGCTCGAAGGTGCCGTCGGCTTCCCGGTGGCCGCTCTCGGCGACCGTCACGGTCAGCGTGTCGGGCGGCGTGAGCAGCGGCAGCGGCAGCGGGCCGAGTCCGGCGGCGCCGGCGGCGGTGGTGGCGAGGGTCGCGAGGGCGAGGCGCAGCATGGGGATCTCCAGGAGCGAGGGTGTACGGCGGGCACGGGCGCGCACACGCGTGCCCCGCCCCCTCTAACGCTCCGGGCGCCGAGGCGTTGCGCAACCGGGATGCGCCGGGCGGGTGGGACGGCCCCGCCGAGGGCCTTCCGAGGGACTATTCCGGGGGACATCCGACGGGCTTACGAGGGACATCCGAGGGGCGTCCGGGGGGCGTGGAGGCCGCCGTGGGGCTTTGCCCTCGACCCCGGAGGGCTAGTACGGTGAGAATCGATTGGTGACAGCCGGTTCGCCTGTGTCATCATCTGCACGCACCACTCGCGTATGCGCGGGGTGCATGGAGGCGTCGCCTAGTCCGGTCTATGGCGCCGCACTGCTAATGCGGTTTGGGTCTTAAAGCCCATCGAGGGTTCAAATCCCTCCGCCTCCGCCCCTACCGAAGCCCCGGCCCCCAGGCCGGGGCTTCGGCCGTTCCCGACCACACCCCGGCGGCATCTGTGACCCCGGTCTCTTTCGGCCCGTTCCCGCCCGCGCGCCCCCTGCGACGGCGGTCGGGACGCTGACTCCCCGGTGCACCCCGGGACAGCGTTTTCGCAGGTCGCAAGGGGTGTGGCCAATGGATTTCACATGGCGGCGGCAGTCATGTAATGTTCTTCCTGTCGCCGCGAGCGGGCCGAAAGGCCGGGGAGCGAAGACAAGAAACAACAGAACAAGCACTCGTAGCTTAACGGATAGAGCATCTGACTACGGATCAGAAGGTTGCAGGTTCGAATCCTGCCGAGTGCACACAGGTGAGAGGCCCCGGACGAGAGTCCGGGGCCTCTTGCGTTGGGGTCGTACAGCAGCGAAGTACAGCAACCGGGTCAGCCGTCACCCCCCATGGCGTCGGACAGCTTGCCGATCGCGGCGCGCACCTGCTCCTCGCTCGCTTCGGCGTAGACCTCCATCGTCATGGCGATCTGCGAGTGCCGCAGGATCCTCTGCGCCACCTTCGGGTGGACCTTGAGGGCGACCAGGAGCGAACTGCACGTGTGCCAGGTGTTGCGGAGCGGGATCACGCGCACGCCGGCGCGACGGGCCCGCAGGGCGAACATCCGGGTGAGGTTCCCCGGCTCGTTCGGGGTGCCGTACTTGGTGGTGAAGACGAGCCCGCGGCCGTCCTGCCACAGCTCGCCGGCCGCCTTACGGTCCCCGGTCTGCTGAGCGCGGCGCATCCGGAGAGCCTTGAGGCAAACGACGGGAAGCGGCAGGAAGTCGTCCGACTCCTCGGTCTTGGTCTCCCGGTGGAGGAGCTGGCGCCCGGCGCGCTGGATCTGATGATCCACGTACAGCTCGCCCGCTTCGAAGTCGACGACCGACTGCCACGGTCAGCTTGTCGAGCCGCTTCGTACCGAGGTGCGGGGCGATGTAGAGCCGGACGTACTACAGCGATCAGGGGCGGCCCGTGGAGACAGCGGACATTGTCGTTCCCGCCGCCCTCTGCGAGATCGTCTATGAGGTCCCCATCAACTCGTAGTCGCCGGACACACCGCCACTGCGCCGCGGGTTGGAGCGCAGCCTTGGACGTCACAGTGCGTCTTGACATCACCCGGGGGACTGGGGTTCTGACCAGGAACCGCCCGTACTCGCCCACGGGCTGGCTGGCATCATCCTCGGACGACCGCTGGTCACGGCGGGTGCTCAAGGGAGGGGTTCGGCTGTGGTTGTGGGTATCACGCTGTTCGTACTGGGACTGGCGGGAATGGCGTGGGGGGCGATGCTCCTCTTCAACGTGCGCGGCACGGTGGACAAAGCAGTCGCGCGGCGCAACGCCGTCAGAGCTGTGACCGGAGCACGGACGCTGAACATGAGGCTTGCGGAGCCATCGCGCCTCGGCCCCTGGTTCTTTCGGCTCACGGGCGGCATCATCTTTGTCTGCTCGCCGTCGCTCGTGCTCCCCGGCCTCACCATCGCCATGCTCGAATGACAGCGTGATCTGCAAGTTTGATCGAGAAGGTGCCGCCTCTACAGGGCAGGGCGGCGCGGACGTGGCCGCTATGGCGGCGAGGCGGGGAATCGAGTTGCCGGAGATCGCGGACCGCTGCCGTGACTGGTGACCGTCGTGCGGTACAGCAGCGCGGTACCGCAACCCCAGCAACCAACCTCGTCCGGTACTGTCCCCCCGGGGCCTCAGAGCGGCCGGTATGGCCGCGCTGAACGATCCGGCTAGAGCTACGGATCAGAAGGTTGCAGGTTCGAATCCTGCCGAGTGCACATGGATCAAGAGGCCCCGGACGAGAGTCCGGGGCCTCTTGCGTTTCCGGGCGGTACGGCGGCGAGGTACGGCAACCGTGCCGATCACGATCGGACGGTGGCGGTACCGCCCATCGCATCGGACGGTTGCGGTCACGGTCCGCGCCGCCTTCTCGCCCGCCTCGGCGTCGGGGGTCCAGGTCGTTCTCGGGGTGAGTGGTCGGTTGAGGGCATGATGGCGCCATGGCAGATCCAGCGCGGCGTCCCCTCAGCGAACTCCGTGAAGGCGAGACAGTTCAAGCCACGATCACTGGTCACCAGCCGTGGGGGCTGACGGCAGAGCTCAACGAGTACGAAGCCGTGGGCGCGTCACTCGACATCATGCGCCGTGGCAGCGAGCCCGGAGTGCAGCGATTCGTCCAGGAGCTGCCGCCTGTAGGCGGAATTGTCGACCTCGTCGTAGGCGAAGTGCGTACGTGGCACCGCGAGCCGGGGATATGGGTGGATCTCACGGCACCCGGCCACGGCCGCGCCTGACCGTGGGCCGACTGGGCCCACGGTGGAGGTGGCGGGGGCCTCCGGGGTCAGGCGGCCGGGACCCGGGTGGGGGTGGTCGGCTGGGGCTGGGGGTTCTGGATGTGGCGGCGGCGGGTGGGGAGGCCCAGGGTGGGGTTGGTGATGGTCCAGGCCGCGCCCTTGCAGACCAGTTCCTTGTAGGTGGCGGCGAGTCGGCCCGTCAGGGCCCTTTCCACGGCGCGGTCGTCCGCCGTGACGTACTGGATCAGGCCGTTCCTGCGGCCGAGCGAGACGCACTGGTTGAAGTAGCGGAGCGGGATGTTCGGGATCTTTCCGCCGGTCAGCCGTGCCGCGATGGCGTCGGCGGCCTGCCACGCCATGGGGCCGCCCGTCGCGCAGGCCATCCGGAGCGGCTTCCCGCTGCTGCCCAGCGCCATGGCGGCGTCGCCGACGGCGTACACGTCGGGGTGCGAGACCGAGCGCATGGTCGCGTCGACGATGATCTGGCCGGCGTCGGTGACCTGCAGGCCGGTGGCCCGGGCGAGGGGGTGGGCCGCGAAGCCGGTGGTCCAGACGGTGACCGCGGCCGGGAGGGAGGTGCCGTCGGCCGTCGTGACGTGGTCGGCCGCCACCGCGGTGACCGCGGTCCGTTCGTGCACGGTGATGCCGAGCTCGTCGACGACCTTCCGCAGGTGCCGGCGGCCCTTCGGTGAGAGCCAGTCGCCGAGGTCGCCGCGGACGGCGAGGGCGACGTCGAGGTCCGGGCGGGACTCGGCGATCTCGGTCACGGCCTCCACACCGGTGAGGCCGCCGCCGACCACGACCACGGGCTGTCCGGCGTCCAGCCGGGCCAGGCGCTCGCGCAGCCGGAGCGCGCCGGGGCGGCCCGCGATGTCGTGGGCGTGCTCGGCGGTGCCGGGGACTCCCTGGCTGTTCCACGCGCTGCCGAGGGCGTACACGAGGGTGTCGTAGGGGAGTTCCTCCGCGCCGTCGGCCTGCCCGGTTCGCCCGGCGCCGTCCGGGTCCACAGCGGTGACGGTGACGGTCTTGCGGTCGACGTCGACGCCGGTGACCTTCGCGAGCCTCAGTTCGACGCCGGTGCCCGCGAACACCTCGCTGAGGGGACGCGGCCTGAGGTCCTGGCCGGCCGCCAGCTGGTGCATCCGGACGCGCTCGACGAAGTCGGGCTCGGCGTTCACGACGGTGAGGGCGATGTCGTCGCGGTGCAGCCGCTTGGCGATGCGCCCGGCGGCGATGGCTCCGGCGTAGCCGGCTCCCAGAACGATGATGCGGTGCTGCATGTCCGTGCTCCTGTCTTCCGCGGGTTCGCCTCCTGAACAGGGCAGCCCGACGATTCCTGACAGGGTCCCGGTGTGAAGCAGCTCACACCGGGTTCAGAAGGCCGTGTACAGGGGTTCCCCGTGGTCGTCGGCGGCCCACCGGCCGGTCGCGCGGTGGAGCTTGTCGGGGTTGACCTGGTTGCGGAAGGCGACGATGCCCTCGGTGGTGATCTCCAGGCACATCACGCCGACCACCCGCCCGTCGACGACCGCGACCACGGCGGGAGCACCGTTCGCGGTGGTGACGTGGACCTCGGCGGAGCCGCCGACGAGGGAGCGCTTCGCCTGGCTGGGCTTGAACAGGCCCCGCATGAACTTCGCGACCGCGACGGCGCCCTCGAACGCCTTGGCGCGGGCCGGGACCTTCCCGCCTCCGTCGCCGATCGAGACGGCGTCCTTCGTGAGCATCTGTACGAGCAGGTCGGTCTGTCCGCTGGTGGCGGCCGCGAGGAACTCCTCGACGATCCGCCGGGCGGCGGCCTCGTCGACCTCGGTGCGGGACCTGCCGTCCGCGACGTGCTTCTTGGCGCGGTGGAAGATCTGCTGGCAGGCGGACTCGGTGAGGTCGAGGATCTCGGCGATCTCCCGGTGCGTGTACGCGAAGGCCTCCCGCAGCACGTACACCGCCCGCTCGTTGGGCGTGAGGCGTTCGAGCAGGGTGAGGACCGCGTACGAGACCGATTCACGCTGTTCGGCCGTGTCGGCGGGGCCGAGCATCGGGTCCCCGGCGAGCAGCGGCTCGGGGAGCCATTCGCCCACGTAGGTCTCGCGTCGCGCGCGCGCCGAGGTGAGCTGGTTGAGGCACAGGTTGGTGAGGACCTTCGTCAGCCAGGCCTCGGGGACCTCGATACGGTCCACGTCGGCGGTCTGCCAGCGCAGGAACGTGTCCTGCACGGCGTCCTCGGCCTCGCTCGCCGAGCCGAGGAGGCGATAGGCGATGGCCTCGAGGCGGGGCCTGGAGGCGGTGAACCGGTCGACGTCGTTCACGGTCAGGGCCATGCCGAGGATCGTAGCCCCGCTCTCGCTCGACGGGGCGCGCCGGTCGGGCGCCTTGCCTTGGAGAGTGGCCGGGTCGGATGATCGTTCCTTCACTTCACTTATGGGGGTTGGGGCATGGCACTCTTCGGGAACGCGCACGCGATCGATCCGGCGCAGGCGCAGCAGGACTACGCGCGGCTGCTCGGGCAGGGGGAGCAGGTGCACGCCGCGTACCTGCTGATCCGCGACACGATCTTCTTCACGGACCGGCGGCTCGTGCTGGTCGACAAGCAGGGCATCACCGGCAAGAAGGTCGAGTACCACTCGATCCCGTACCGGAGCATCACGCACTTCGCCGTCGAGACCGCCGGCACCTTCGATCTGGACGCCGAGCTGAAGATCTGGATCTCGGGCAGCCCTGTGCCCGTGCAGAAGACCTTCACCAAGGGTGTCGACATCTACGAGGTGCAGGCGATCCTGACGCAGTTCGTCGCGAAGTAGGCGCACGTTCACTGCCAGGCGGAAGGCCCCTGGGAATCCCCGGGGGCCTTCCCCTTTTGGGTGAACCTGTCTGATTTGCATGTCAGTTGAATATGCCTTCGGCCTAGCTTGCGTGGCGGAGGTGATGATCGATGGAAGCGATCGACATCGATGACCTGGTGTACGCCGCCACCGGCGCGCCCCTACGGCGGCTGACCGCGCCCGACGGAGGGCACTGGTTCCCGGTGGTGGATGTGGCGAGACGCCTGGGGTACGGGGGGACCAGGGAGGCGCTGCGGACGGTGGCGCTGCCCGAGGCGTGCCTGGCGTCCGCGCGGGAGCTTGCCGGAGGTGAGGATGCCCCCGGGCGGAACGGGATCAGGGCGTCGACGCGGATGGTGAGCCTTCAGGGGCTCGTCCAGCTCGTCGGGGCGTGCCGCAGGCCGGAGGCCGGGCCGTTCCTGGCGTGGGCGGCCGAGGTCGTGGCGGCGGTCCAGCGGTACGGCGGCTACGGGCTCGAACCCTCCCCGGTGCACGCCGGGTTCGTCCTGCCGCCGGAGCTGGTCGACGTCCTCGTACGGCTGGAGGGGCGGTTCGACGAGAGGTCCCCCGCGTACGGCGGGCACACCGATGACGTGGAGCTGCTCCGCGAGACCCGGCGGAGCCTCTCAAGGGTCGCCGACTCCCTTGAGCGTCTCTCCCTGCCCCGTCAGCGCACCCGCGATGCGGTCGCGTGCACCCCGCAGGAGCTCGTCGAGTCCTGGGCGGTCGCCGGGGACGTGCGGACGGTCGCCACCTGCCTCGCTCCCGCTCTGGTCCGGGGCGGCGTCCGCTACCGGACGCAGGACGTCACCAGGCGCACCGGTCTCTCCCGCGAGCGCGTCCGGGACTGCGTACGCCTCCTCATCGAGCTCGGCTGCATACGGGAGGTCGGCGGGCCCGACGCGGGCGGGGCGCGGATCTACGTCCTGCCCTGAGACGCCGCCGGGGCCGGGGGTCCCACCGCCACCACCTGGTACGCGTCCTCGTACACGATCCGGCCCGGCCGGGCCGACTCCAGGCGTACGCAGGGCACGCCGTGGTCGCGCAGGATGCGCAGGTACGGGGCCACCCTGGCCAGTGCCTCGGTCGCCGTCGCGCGGAACCAGGCGGCGGCTCCCGGGTTCAGGAGCGGGTCGTAGACCGTGGGGTCGACCGTTGAGGGGTTCGGGAAGTGGGCGTCGTACCAGTCGTTCGACGCACGCCAGATGGCGTACTCGGCGGGGGAGAGCCTGCCCTCCCGCGCCAGTGCGTTGGCCAGGCCGAAGACGCCGGGGTGATGGCCCCGGGGGCTCCTGGTCGGGGACTGGAAGCGGATGTGTCGGAGACTGGACGGCGGGAGCGGGGGCAGGGGAACTCGCACGGAGGCAGTCTGCACCTGGGCGGGCTGGGCGGCAGGGGGGCCTGGGCGGCCTGGGCCGGGGCAGCTTGGGCTGCGGTCGGCTTGCACCGGGGCAGCTTGGGCTGCGATCGGCTTGCACCGGGGCAGCCTTGGGCCGGGGCAGCTTCGATCGGGGGCGTTCGAGGAGCCCTTCGGGGGTTCGGGGGCGGGACGCGGGTGAAGGAGGAGCGTCATGGAGTGGTGGTGTCGGGGGATCACCTGGAGCGGTGGGGTGCCCGGGCTGCGGTGGCGGGGCGGGAAGGTCAGCGCCCTCTCGTACGGTCAGCAGCTCGCCTTCCGCGCCGTGGGGGAGCGGCGGTGCCCCGGCGCCCGGGGGAACCCCTGTCCCCTGGACGCCGTCGTGTCCGGCCGGGCGACCGGTGGGCGGTGCCCGGAGTGCGCGCGGCTCGACCGGGCCCATTCGGTGGCCGCCGACACCTTCCTGGACGATCCGCAGCCGTACCGCGTGTACCTGGCGTGGTTCGGGCCGGGCATGACCAAGGTGGGGATCACCGCCGAGTCCCGGGGTGATGCCCGGCTCCTCGAACAGGGCGCCGTCACGTTCAGCTGGCTGGGGCGGGGGCCGCTCATGGCCGCCCGGCGGACCGAGGAGGTCCTGCGGCAGGCGCTGGGTGTCCCGGACCGGGTGGCGTACGAGCGGAAGCGCGCAGCCCGGCACGCCCTGCCGTCCGCGCCGGACCGGGCCGGGGAGGTCGAGGCGCTGCACCGGCGAGCGGGCGAGGTCGGGGGCTGGACGGAGACCCTGGAGCCGCTGGAGTTCGTCCCACGCGACCACGTCGAAGCCTTCCATCTCGACGGGCTGCCGCCGCTCGCCGGGACCGTCTCCGAACTGGTCGACGGGGGTGTCGTCAGCGGGCGTCTCCTCGCCGCGGCAGGGCCCGATCTGCACCTGCTCGATCCCGGAGGGCGCTGTCTCGCCCTCGACACCCGGCTGATGGGCGGGTGGGTGCTCCGGAGCGCGGAGGAAGGGCACCCCTTCTCCGTGCCGTTCGCCGCCGCGGCACCCGTGCCCACCGGCGACCCGAGCACCCAGGGGGAGCTCTTCTGACAGGAGAGCCTTCGGGCGCGGTCGGCGGGCACTTCGTAAAGTCTTGGATCCCTTTGCCCTGCGCCCGTGGACAGGTCCACCGGCCCCCGCGAGGGTGATCACATGACCCAGAAGCTGGTGGCGGGCCTGGAACCGCCCTATTACACCGCCCTGTTCACCTCGATCCGACCCGAGGCCCCCGAGGGCTACGCCGAGACCGCCTCCCGCATGCAGGAGATCGTCAAGGAGATACCCGGGTTCCTCGGCTACGAGTCCGCCCGCACCCCCGGCGGCATCGGCATCACCGTCGCCTACTTCCGTGATCTGGAGTCCCTCGACGCCTGGCGCCTCGACACCGAGCACCAGGCCGCCAAGGCGTACGGCCGGGAGCACTGGTACGAGAGCTACAGCGTCCACATCGGCAAGGTCGAGCGGAGCTACGGGTATGAGCGGGAGTGACACCCCGGTGGCGAGCGCCGGAGACACGGCAGGCAGGGCGAGCACGGCAGGCACGGCGAAGACGGCGAGTACGCCGGGTGGGGCGAGCGCCGGAGGCACGCCGGGGGTGGCGGACATCCCCGCGCTGCTCGCGCGCCTCGGGATTCCCGGGCTCGTCGACGTGCACACACACTTCATGCCGAAGAACGTCCTCGACAAGGTCTGGGCCTACTTCGACGCCGTCGGCCCCCTGACCGGGATCGAGTGGCCCATCACCTACCGCGAGGAGGAGGACCGCCGGCTCGACCTCCTGCGCGGGTTCGGGGCGGTCGCCTTCACCGCGATGCTCTACCCGCACAAGCCCGGCATGGGTGCCTGGCTGAACTCCTGGGCAGCAGACTTCGCCGCCCGTACCCCCGACTGTCTGCACACCGCGACCTTCTTCCCCGAGCCGGGCGTCGACCGGTACGTCCGCCAGGCGCTCGACGCCGGTGCCCGGGTCTTCAAGGTGCACCTCCAGGTCGGCGGCTTCGACCCGAACGACGTCGAGCTGGACGCCGTGTGGGGGACCCTCGCAGACAGCCGCACGCCCGTCGTCGTCCACTGCGGCTCCGGACCCGCGCCGGGGAACTTCACCGGCCCCGAGCCCATGGCGAGGCTGCTCGCCCGCCACCCCCGACTGCCGGTGATCGTCGCCCACATGGGGATGCCCGAGTACGGCGATTTCCTCGACCTCGCTCAGCGGTACGAGGGGGTCCACCTCGACACCACCATGGCCTTCACCGACTTCAGCGAGGGGCTCGCGCCTTTCCCCGAGGCGGAGTTCCAGCGGCTCGTCGACCTGGGCGACCGGATCCTCCTCGGATCCGACTTCCCGAACATCCCGTATCCGTACGCGCACCAGCTCCACGCCCTCGACCGCCTCGGGCTCGGGGACGACTGGCTCCGGGGGGTCCTCTACGAGAACGGGGCCGCACTGTTTCACGTGAAACCGCCGCACTGTTTCACGTGAAACCGACCGTGGGCCGCCGAGGTTCTTTCTCAGGGAATTCACAGGAAAGGGAAAGAGGTCTCTCAGCGGCGGGGGCGAGCGTGGGACCCATGACCGTCACCACGCGCCGCCCCGGCACCCGCGCCGACATGCTCCGTGCCGACGGCACCGCCGTCCGCGTCCTCGTCGTCGACGACGAGGCGTCGCTCGCCGAACTCCTCTCCATGGCCCTGCGCTACGAGGGCTGGCAGGTGAGGAGCGCCGGGGACGGCGCCGCCGCCCTGCGCGCCGTGCGTGAGTTCCGGCCCGACGCCGTACTCCTCGACATGATGCTCCCCGACGCCGACGGGCTGAGCCTGCTGGGCTCGATCCGGCGCGAGCTGCCGGACGTCCCGGTGCTGTTCCTGACGGCGAAGGACGCCGTCGAGGACCGGATCGCCGGACTCACGGCCGGCGGCGACGACTACGTCACCAAGCCCTTCAGCCTGGAGGAGGTGGTCGCCCGGCTGCGCGGCCTGATCCGGCGTTCCGGTGCGGCGCAGGCGCGCAGCGAGTCGCTGCTCACGGTCGGAGATCTCACCCTCGATGAGGACAGCCACGAGGTCACCCGGGGCGGGGAGTCGATCCATCTCACGGCCACCGAGTTCGAGCTGCTGCGCTATCTGATGCGCAATCCGCGCCGGGTGCTGAGCAAGGCGCAGATCCTCGACCGGGTCTGGTCGTACGACTTCGGTGGCCAGGCCAATGTCGTCGAGCTCTACATCTCCTATCTGCGCCGGAAGATCGACCTCGGCCGCGCCCCGATGATCCACACCCGGCGCGGAGCCGGGTACCTCATCAAGCCGGGGGAGTAGCGTCCCGTGCGTGTACGGCGACGGCGGCCGTGGTCGCTGCGTACCCGGCTCGTGGTGGCGGCGGTCGCGCTGATCGCGGTCGTCGCGGCCGTCATCGGCACGGTCACGACGATCGCGTTCCGCTCGTACCTGTACGACCAGGCCGACGAACAGCTCCGCAACGTCTCGGTACGGGCCTCGGGTCCGCCGGCCGCCATGGTGCCGCCGGGGCTGCCCGACCCGAACTGGGTGAAGGACCCGCTCTCGTTCCTTCTGGGCCCCGGCGCCCCGATCGGCACCCTGGGGGCGGTCCTGGTCGACGGCGAACCGGCCTCGGCCGGGTACTCGGCCGAGGTCGACGCCGAGCTTGAGACCGGAGCCGGGACCGCGACCGGGGACGGGAATGGGACCACGACCGGGGACGAGAATGGGAACGGGACCGCGACCGGCGACGGGAATGGTGGCAGGTACGGGCGGAACGTCCGGACCACGGCGCTCGACGCGGCCCAGCGGGCCGCGCTGGCCGCCGTTCCCCGTGACGGCGAGCCGCACACCGTCGAGCTGCCCGGCGGCCTCGGCTCGTACCGGGTCGAGTACGCCGTCGGGGTCCATGGCGCGTTCCTCACCGGCATCCCGCTCGCCGGGGTCGAGAAGGCCCTGTCCACCCTCGTCCTCGTCGAGCTGAGCGTCACCGGCGCCGGACTCGTCGCGGCCTCGCTCGCCGGGACCGTGCTCGTCGGGGTGGCCCTGCGGCCGCTGCGACGGGTCGTCGCCACCGCCGGTCAGGTCGCCCAGCTACCGCTGCACAGCGGCGAGGTGGCGCTCCACCAGCGGGTCCCGGAGACGGAGGCCGATCCCCGGACCGAGGTCGGTCAGGTCGGCGCGGCGCTCAACCGGATGCTGGACCACGTCCACTCGGCCCTCGACGCCCGCCAGCAGAGCGAGACCCGGGTCCGGCAGTTCGTCGCGGACGCCAGCCATGAACTGCGCACCCCACTGGCCTCGATCCGGGGGTACGCGGAGCTGACCCGGCGCGGCCGGGAGCGGTGCGGCCCCGACACCCGGCACGCGCTGGGTCGGATCGAGTCCGAGGCGACGCGGATGACGGGGCTCGTCGAAGACCTCCTGCTGCTCGCGCGGCTCGACGCCGGACGGCCCCTCGCGTACGAGAGCACCGACCTCGTGCCCCTAGTGGTGGACGCCGTGAGCGACGCCAGGGCCGCCGGGGCCGGACACCACTGGCGCCTCGAACTGCCGGAGGGCGGCGGGTCACCCGTACAGGCCGACGGAGCCCGGATCCAGCAGGTGCTCGTCAACCTCCTCGCCAACGCCCGTACCCACACCCCGCCCGGCACCGAGGTCACCGCCCGCGTCCGCGCGGAGGCCACGGCCGCGGTCGTGGAGATCGAGGACGACGGGCCCGGCATCCCGCCCGAGCTCCTGCCCTCCGTCTTCGAACGGTTCGCGCGCGGCGACGCCTCCCGTTCCAGGAACGCCGGATCCACCGGGCTCGGGCTCGCCATCGTGCGCGCGGTCGTCCTCGCGCACGGGGGTGACGTGGCCGTCGACAGCACGTCCGGGCGGACCGTCTTCACCGTCCGACTGCCCGTCGACGAGACCCCCCGCACGCACTCACAGGCAGGGCACAGGCTCGTCACACAGCCGTGACAGCGGCCCCGGCGAGGGTCTTCGGCATGCGAACCCCAACGATCGCGGGCCCCGCGTCCGGTACTCCCGGAGCCCTCCCCGCCCGGGAGCACCTGCCGGTGAACATCGCGGGACGGCCCGTCCTGGACGTGGTGATCCCCGTCCACAACGAGGAGAAGGACCTGGAGCCGTGCGTCCGCCGGCTCCATGAGCACCTCCTGCGGACCTTCCCGTACGGCTTCCGCATCACCGTCGCCGACAACGCCTCCACCGACAGCACCCCCGCCGTCGCCGCCGGCCTCGCCGCCGAGGTGCCCGAGGTGCGCTCCGTACGGCTCGAACAGAAAGGGCGCGGCCGGGCGTTGCGGACGGTGTGGTCGGGCTCGGACGCGCCCGTCCTCGCCTACATGGACGTCGACCTCTCCACCGATCTGAACGCCCTGCTGCCGCTGGTCGCGCCCCTCATCTCGGGCCACTCCGACCTGGCGATCGGGTCGCGGCTCGCCCGCTCCTCGCGGGTGGTGCGCGGGCCGAAGCGGGAGTTCATCTCACGGGCCTACAACCTGATCCTGCGCGGTTCGCTGGCCGCCCGGTTCTCCGACGCGCAGTGCGGGTTCAAGGCGATACGGCGGGAGGTCGCCGAGCGGCTGCTGCCGATGGTCGAGGACACCGGCTGGTTCTTCGACACCGAACTCCTCGTCCTCGCCGAGCGGGCCGGGCTGCGCATCCACGAGGTCCCGGTCGACTGGGTCGACGACCCCGAGTCGACCGTGCACATCGTCAGGACGGCGACCGACGACCTGAAGGGCGTCTGGCGGGTCGGGCGGGCCCTCGCGACCGGTTCGCTGCCGCTCGACCGGCTGGCCAGGCCTTTCGGGGACGATCCCCGGGACCGCGAGATCAGCGGGGTGCCCGGCGGTCTCGCCCGGCAACTGGTGGGTTTCTGCGTGGTCGGGGTCCTGTCCACGCTCTTCTACCTCGGCCTGTACTCGGCCTTCCGTCTCGGTGTCGGCCCGCAGCTCGCCAACGCCGCCGCCCTCCTCGTCTCCGCCGTCGCCAACACGGCGGCCAACCGACGGCTCACCTTCGGCGTCCGGGGCCGGGACCGGGCCGTCCGCCACCAGGCGCAGGGGCTCGTGGTCTTCGCCGTCGGCCTGGCCCTGACCAGCGGTTCGCTCGCCGCCCTCGGCGCGGCGACCGGCGACCCGGCGCACTCCACCGAGCTCGCCGTCCTGGTCGTCGCCAACCTCGCCGCGACCGTCCTGCGCTTCCTCCTCTTCCGGCTCTGGGTCTTCCCCGACCGGACCGTCTCCCCGACCTCTCCGCGCGCCTCCTCGCAGACCTCCCCGAAGACGTCCTCGCAGACCTTCCCGAAGACCTCCCTGAGGAACCGACGATGACCACCCCGTCCACCGCGGCCCCTGCCGTCCCCCGCGCCGGCCGTCCCGCCCGGCTCCTGCGCGGACGCGCCGAGGACGCCCCCTGGGTCCGGCCCGCCTTCCTCGGCCTGCTCACCGTGACCACCGTGCTCTACCTCTGGAACCTGAGCGCCTCCGGCTACGCCAACTCCTTCTACTCCGCTGCCGTCCAGGCGGGCGCCGAGAGCTGGAAGGCCTTCTTCTTCGGCTCGCTCGACGCGGCCAACGCCATCACCGTCGACAAGCCGCCGGCGGCCCTCTGGCCGATGGCCCTCTCCGTCCGCCTCTTCGGTCTCGGGTCCTGGCAGATCCTCGTGCCCGAGGTGCTCATGGGCGTGGCCACCGTCGCCGTGCTCTACGCGGCCGTGCGGCGCCGCTTCGGCGCGGGTGCGGGCCTGATCGCGGGCGGGGTGCTCGCGCTGACACCCGTCGCCGCCCTGATGTTCCGCTTCAACAACCCGGACGCGCTGCTCGCGCTGCTCATGACGGTGGCCGTGTACTGCGTGCTGCGGGCCCTCGAACAGGACGCGGGCGCGGCGAAGTGGCTGGTGTGGGCGGGGGTGGCCTTCGGGTTCGCGTTCCTCGCGAAGACCCTCCAGGCCTTCCTGATCCTGCCGCCGCTCGCCCTCGTCTACGGGGCGTGCGCACCGGGTGCGATTGGGCGCCGGATCGGCCGCCTCGCCCTCGCCGGGCTCGCGACCGTCGTGTCGGGGGGCTGGTGGGTGGCCCTGGTCGAGCTGTGGCCGGCGTCCTCCCGCCCGTACGTCGGAGGCTCGCAGAACAACAGTTTCCTGGAGCTGACCTTCGGCTACAACGGACTCGGCCGTATCAACGGCAACGAGACCGGCAGTGTCGGCGGCGGGGGGCGAGGGGGCGGCTGGGGCGAGACCGGGATCGGCCGGATGTTCAACGACTCGGTCGGCGGCCAGATCTCCTGGCTGCTGCCGGCCGCGTTGATCCTGCTGGTCGCGGGTCTTGTCGTGACCCGGCGGGCGCCCCGGACGGACACGGCGCGGTCCGCGTTCCTGGTGTGGGGGGGTTCGCTGCTGATCACCCTTGCCGTGTTCAGCTTCATGGCCGGCATCTTCCACGAGTACTACACGGTGGCCCTGGCGCCGTACGTCGCCGCGCTGGTCGGCATGGGCGCGACCGTGCTGTGGGAGGAACGCACCCGCCTCGTCGCCTCGGCGGCCCTCGCGGTGACGGCGGCGGTGACGGCCGTCTGGGCCTGGAGCCTGCTCGGCCGTACGCCGGACTGGTCGCCGTGGCTGCGCTGGGCGGTCCTGGTGGCGGGCGCGGTGGCCGCGCTCGGCCTGTTGTGCGCGGGCCGGGTGGACCGGCGGCTCGGGCTCGGGTTCGCGGGTCTCGGTCTGGCGGCGGGGCTCGCGGGTCCGTGTGCGTACACCCTGGCGACGGTGGACTCCGGGCACCAGGGCTCGATCGTGACGGCGGGCCCGGCGGGGGCGGGCTTCGGCGGGATGCGCGGCGGCCCCGGCGGCGGCCGGGACGGCGGCACGCGGATGGCGTACGGCTTCCCGGGCGGCGGGCAGACGGCCAACCAGACCTCCGGAGGGCCGGGCCGGCAGGACCAAGGCCAGGGCCGGCAGGACCAGAGCCAGGACCAGGGCCAAGGCCGGATGCAGCCCCCCGGACAAGGCGCCCGGACGCCGGGCGGCCAAGCCCCAGCCCCAGGAGGCCGGCTGCCCGGCATCCCCGCCGCCGAGCGCGGCGGCCCCGGCGGCGGCATGGGCGGGCTCCTCAACGGCGCGACCGTGGACGCGGCGGCGAAGGCGGCCCTGCTCAAGGGCGCGGACGACTACACCTGGGTCGCGGCCGCGGTCGGCGCCCAGAACGCGGCCGGCTACCAGCTCGCCACCGAGAAGCCGGTCATGGCGATCGGCGGGTTCAACGGCAGCGACCCGTCCCCGACGCTCGACGAGTTCAAGCGGTACGTCGCCGAGGGGAGGATCCACTACCTCGTCGCGTCCGGTGGGGGCGGAGGCGGCGGCATGGGCGGGAACGGCACGAGCGCCCGGATCACCGCATGGGTCCAGGACGCCTTCGAGCAGGTCACCGTCGGCACGTCCACCTTCTACGACCTCACGGCACCGAAGTAGCCCTGCGGATTATTCCCTGTACAGCGTACGAGAGCGCCTTGTACGGTGTACGAGACCCAGTCCCGTACACCGTACAAGGAGTCCTGCCCATGACGGCGACGACCGCCGCGAACGAACCGACCGCCACCCACGGTCATCCGCAGCGCTGGCTGATCCTCGGCGTCATCTGCCTGGCCCAGCTCACCGTGCTGCTCGACAACACCGTCCTCAGCGTCGCCATCCCCTCGCTGACCACGGAGCTCCACGCCTCCACCAGCGACATCCAGTGGATGATCAACGCCTACTCGCTCGTCCAGTCCGGCCTGCTCCTGACCGCGGGCAACGCCGCCGACCGCTACGGCCGCAAGAAGCTGCTGGCCGCCGGTCTCGCGCTCTTCGGCCTCGGCTCGCTCGCCGCCGGGCTCGCCGACTCCACCGGCCAGCTCATCGCCGCCCGCGCGGGCATGGGCGTCGGCGGTGCGCTCCTCATGACCACGACGCTCGCGGTCGTCATGCAGATCTTCGACGACTCCGAGCGGATCAAGGCCATCGCGCTGTGGGCGACCGTCAGCTCGCTCGGCTTCGCCGCCGGGCCGCTCGTCGGCGGTGTCGTCATCGAGCACTTCTGGTGGGGAATGATCTTCCTCATCAACATCCCGGTGGCGCTGATCGGCCTGATCGCCGTCATCAAGCTCGTACCGGAGTCGAAGAACCCCCAGGGTGACCGCCCCGACCTGGTCGGCGCGCTGCTCTCCACCGTCGGCATGACCGCCGCCGTGTACGCGATCATCACGGGACCCGAACACGGCTGGACCTCCGGGGAGGTGCTCGTCCCGGCCGCGATCGGGGCCGCCGTCCTCGCCGCGTTCGCGCTGTGGGAGCTGCGCGTCCCGTACCCGATGCTCGACATGCACTTCTTCCGCAACCAGAAGTTCGTGGGCGCCGTCGCCGGCGCGATCCTGGTCATGTTCGGCATGGGCGGCTCGCTCTTCCTCCTCACCCAGCACCTGCAGTTCGTCCTCGGCTACGAGCCGCTCGAAGCCGGTCTGCGGATGGCGCCGCTCGCGCTGACGGTCGTCGTGCTCAACCTCAGCGGCGTCGGCCCGCGGATCGTGACGAAGCTCGGCACCCCGCCGACCGTGGCCGTCGGCATGACCCTGGTCGCGGCCGGCCTCGCCTCGATCGCCCTGATCGGCGGCGGCACGGACGGCACCTACTGGGGCATGCTCCTCGGCCTGGTCCTGATGGGCGTCGGCCTCGCCGTCTCCAACCCGGCCATGGCCAACGCGATCATGAGCGCGATCCCGCCGGAGAAGGCCGGGGTGGGCGCCGGTGTCAACGGCACCCTCGCCGAGTTCGGCAACGGCCTCGGCGTCGCCGTCCTCGGCGCCGTGCTCAACGCACGCTTCGCCGCGCTCGTCACCGTCACCGCGACGTCGCTGCCCGCCGCACTCGCGGCGGCCCGGAGCGAGGCCGAACGGACGGAGATCTCCGACGCCTTCGCCTCCGGTCTCCAGACCAGCCAGCTGGTCGGCGCCATCGCCGTCTTCGCCGGCGGTCTCCTGGCCGCGGCCCTGCTGAAGCGGGCCGAGCGCACGGAGAAGGCGCGGGCGGCCGCCGAGCGGCCGGTCGCTGCCTAGCATGGTCACGGACGACGGACAGACGGAGGAACGCGATGGTCAAGGCAGCCGATCGGGCCAGGAACCCGGCGCGTTCCAGCGTCTGGCTGGAGAGCCGGGCCGCCCGCGGCGGCGGCGGCCCGGCCGGGCTCGACCGGGACCGGATCGTCGCCGCCGCGATCCGGATGCTCGACGAGGAGGGCCTGGCCGGACTGTCGATGCGCAAGCTCGCGACCGAGCTGGGCGTCACCGCGATGTCCCTGTACTGGTACGTGGACACCAAGGACGACATCATCGAGTACGCGATCGACAGCGCGTACGGCGAGATCGACCTCACGGCGGTCGACGCGGCCGGCGGCTGGCGGGAGCGGACCCGGGTCCTCGCCCTGGACTACCGTCGCATGCTGGTGGCCCACCCGTGGATGTCCCCGTGCGCCGGCCAGTATCTGAACATCGGCCCGCACGCGATCACCGTCGGCGGCAAGATCCAGGAGGCGATCAAGGACACCGGGCTGCCGACGGACCGTCAGCCCAGCGCGATGTCGGCGGTCTTCCAGTTCGTGTACGGCTACGGGACGATCCAGTCCCAGTTCCAGCGCCGTGCGGCGGAGGCCGGCATGACGCAGGACGACTTCTACGTGGAGTCGGTCAAGGCCTTCCGCGACGACCCGGCGTTCCGGGAGTCCCTCGAACCCATGGCGGAGGTCCTCGACGAGCGGGCCTCGCACGGCAGCGTCAGCCAGATCTGGGACCGCGACTTCGACTACGCGCTCGACGTCCTGATCGCCGGCATCGACGCGATGGTCGCACGCGACTCGACGAGCGGCGGGCCGGACGACAGAGCGAGCGACACGGCAGGCGACCCGGCGCGCGGCGGCGGTTCCGGAACATGACGGAGCGGCGGGCCGTCCCCTGCCCGCCGCTCCGTACTCGACCCGGCCGCGCCTCCGCTCGAAGCGCGCCCGGGAGCTTCTCTCAGCTCTCCTGCGACGAGCTGCTCTCCTTCGGCGAACCGCTCTCCTTCGACGAGCCGCTCTTCAGGGCGACCTCCTTGATGAACAGCGTCACCACGAAGGCGAGCAGCGCGAAGGGCGCCGAGTAGAGGAAGACGTCCGCGACGCCGTGTCCGTACGCGTCCTCCATGACCGTACGGATCGGGGCCGGCAGCTTGTCCATGTCGGGGATGCCGCCGCCCGAGCCGCCCTGGCCCACGGCGCCCGCCGCCTTCGGACCGAGCTCGGCCAGGCCGTCCTTGACGTAGCCGGTGACCCGGTGGGCCATGACCGCGCCGAGCGCCGAGACACCGATCGCACCGCCCAGGGAGCGGAAGAAGGTGACGACGGAGGACGCGGCGCCGAGGTCGGCCGGGGCCACCTGGTTCTGGGTGCAGAGCACCAGGTTCTGCATCATCATGCCGAGGCCGAGGCCCAGGACCGCCATGAAGAGCGCGAGGTGCCAGTACGCCGTGTCGTAGCGCATCGTGCCGAGCAGGCCGAGCCCGGCGGCGGCGAGGGCGCCGCCGCTGACCAGCCACGCCTTCCACTTCCCGGTCTTGGTGATGACCAGGCCGGAGACGGTGGAGGAGACGAACAGGCCCGCGATCATCGGGATGGTGAGGACGCCGGACATCGTCGGCGACTCGTTCCGCGCCAGCTGGAAGTACTGGCTGAAGAAGACCGTGCCGGCGAACATCGCGACACCCACGAACAGCGAGGCCAGCGAGGCCAGGGTGATCGTGCGGTTCCGGAAGAGGCGGAGCGGGATGATCGGCTCGCTCGCCCTCGACTCGACGAGGACGAAGATCCCGCCGAGGGCGATCGCGCCGAGCACCATGGCGGCCGTCTGCCACGACATCCAGTCGTACTTGTCGCCGGCGAAGGTGACCCAGACGAGGAGCAGGGAGACGGCGGCGCTGATGAAGAAGGCACCGGCCCAGTCGACCTTCACCTGACGCTTGACGACCGGCAGCTTGAGGGTCTTCTGCAGGACGACGAGCGCGATGAACGCGAACGGCACGCCCACGTAGAAGCACCAGCGCCAGCCGAGCCAGTCCGTGTCGGTGATGACACCGCCGAGCAGCGGGCCGCCGACGGTGGCGACGGCGAAGGTCGCGCCGAGGTAGCCGCTGTACCGGCCGCGCTCACGCGGGGCGATCATCGCGGCCAGGATGATCTGCGAGAGGGCGGTCAGACCGCCGACACCGATGCCCTGGACGACACGGCAGGCGATGAGCATGCCGGTGCTCTGCGAGAGACCGGCGACGACCGAACCCGCGACATAGACGATCAGGGCTATCTGGACGAGCAGCTTCTTGGAGAAGAGGTCCGCGAGCTTGCCCCACAGCGGGGTCGTCGCGGTCATCGAGAGCAGCGCGGCGGTGACCACCCAGGTGTAGGCGGACTGGCCGCCGCCCAGGTCGGTGATGATCTGGGGGAGGGCGTTGGAGACGATCGTCGACGACAGGATGGCGACGAACATGCCGAGCAGCAGCCCGGACAGCGCCTCCATGATCTGCTTGTGCGTCATCGGGGCGCCGCCGGAGGCGAGGTCCCCCTCCGTGGCGCTCCCGCCGCGCACACCGGTCTCTGGTGTGGTCGTCGTAGCCATCAACTTCCTTCGTTCTCAAGCGTGGTGCGCCCGGCAGTCCCCGAAGGAATCGCGGAGGCGGGCGAGCAGGGTGGTGAGCAGTGCGACGTCGTCGTCGGACCACTCCACGAGGGTGCGGGCGAGCATGTCGGTCAGCCGTCGGTCGAGGACGGTGAGCATGTCTTCGCCCGCCCGGGTCAGGTGCAGGATGCGGGAGCGCCTGTCGGCCGGGTCGGGCAGTCGCTCGACCCATCCGCGGTCCACGGTGTGGGCCACATGACGGCTGCTGACGGACATGTCGACGGCCATCAGCTCGGCCACGCGGCCCATGCGCATGTCGCCGTGGTGGTTGAGCAGGGCGAGGACGATCGCGGATCCGCTGGGGCACTCGGCCGGCAGGGTCCGCGCGAGTCCGCGCTTCACCGCTCCGATGGCGCTCACCTGGCGGGCGAGGTTCTCGTACCGATTGCCACGGTCCATCGGACCCTCCCAGCATGTTGTTGCTTAGGGCAACCATAGAGATGGATGGTTGCTCCAGGCAAACTAAATCGGTCAAACGGCGCTAAAGAATCGGCAAAGGCGGGTGGAGGGGGCGGTGGGGCGGGATCGGGGGCCGGAAGCGGACGGCGGGCTTGGGCCCCCCACCCCGACTTCGCTAGGGTCCTGGCCCATGGCACACAACCCCCAAGCACCGTACGGCCAGGGCCAGGGCCCCCAGGGGCAGAGCCCCGAGGGTTACGACCCCGCCGGCAACACGCAGATGTTCCGCGCCTTCGTCGACGAGGGCGCTCCGCAGCAGCGGCAGCCGCAGGCCGCGGCGACCTCGGGCGGCCCGCGGGTCGGCCTGATCGTCGGCGTGGTCGCGGTGATCGTCGTCCTGGCGGCGGTCGCCTGGCTGGCGCTTGGCTGACCGCTCCACACGCCCCGGGTGGGCCGGCTCCGCGTCACGCGGACCCGGCCCACCCTTCTTCCACGGGGGGCGCTGTACCTACGGGACCGCGCGCCGCTCCGGCCGCGATCGGCACGGGCGGCGGCCGGGCGGAGGTGGGCGTCGCCCAGTCGACGCCCGGGGCGCCGATGGCGTGCGTGGCGAAGGTGACCGTCCCGGAGCGGGCCGCCGTGCCGCCGCTGTTCCGGAAGGTGACGGCCACCCGCTCACACCAAAGCCTGACAGCACGTCAGGAAGGAAGTCGTTCGACGGAGGCCGCCACCACCGGCGTCACTCCCCGATGAGCCCCTCGCGCAGCTGGGCGAGCGTGCGGGTGAGCAGCCGCGAGACGTGCATCTGGGAGATGCCGACCTCCTCGCCGATCTGCGACTGGGTCATGTTGGCGAAGAAGCGCAGCATGATGATCTGCCGCTCCCTGGGCGGCAGCTTGGCCAGCAGCGGCTTGAGCGACTCGCGGTACTCGACGCCTTCCAGGGCCGTGTCCTCGTAGCCGAGACGGTCCGCGAGCGAGCCCTCGCCGCCGTCGTCCTCGGGCGAGGGGGAGTCGAGCGAGGAGGCCGTGTAGGCGTTGCCCACGGCGAGACCGTCGACGACGTCCTCCTCCGACACCCCGAGCACGGCCGCGAGTTCGGGCACGGTGGGCGAGCGGTCGAGCTTCTGCGCGAGGTCGTCGCTGGCCTTGGTGAGGGCGAGGCGCAGCTCCTGGAGGCGGCGCGGGACCCGCACCGACCAGGAGGTGTCGCGGAAGAAGCGCTTGATCTCGCCGACGACCGTCGGCATCGCGAACGTCGGGAACTCCACACCGCGTTCGCAGTCGAAGCGGTCGATCGCCTTGATCAGGCCGATGGTGCCGACCTGGACGATGTCCTCCATCGGCTCGTTCCGCGAGCGGAAGCGGGCCGCCGCGTACCGCACGAGGGGGAGGTTGAGCTCGATGAGGGTGTCGCGGACGTAGGTCCGCTCCGGGCTGTCGGTCGCGGCGCCTTCGGTGTCGAGGGCGCGCAGCCGCAGGAAGAGGGAGCGGGAGAGGGTGCGGGTGTCGAGGGCTCCCGACGTGACGACCATCGGCGGCGGCGCGGTCTCCGCGCTGTCGGTCGCGGTCGGCGCCGTCGTCTGCGTGGGCACGGGAACGGGCGTGAGCGTGAGCACCTTCGAGCTGCCCAGTTCTGTGGACATGCCACCCCCTTGAGGTCGCGGACGGTCGCGGTGGCCGCGACCATCTGAGGAACGCAGCTTCCACCTGAATACCGGCGGCGGGGCTGCGGCAAACTCGGTTCCTGCAGAATGTCACATGTCGGCAACACGCTGTAGTGACTTGTCGACAAGTCGAAGGTGCATTTCCGCAGGAAACAAGGGGTGTACGGCATTTGGGGCGCGCGAGAACTGCTCCGAACCGGTCTACCCGTTCTGATTACGCCTCGATCCTGTTTGCGGATCTCAAACGTGCGAAGCTGCGGGCGAGGAGCCTTGACACATGCATCTGGGAGACGCCGAGTTCCTGGCTGATCTGGGACTGCGTCAGATTGCTGTAGTAGCGCAGCATCAGGATCCGCTGTTCCCGTTCGGGCAGTTGTACGAGGAGATGCCGGACGAGATCGCGGTGCTCGACTCCGGCGAGGGCGGGGTCCTCGTAACCGAGTCGGTCGAGCAGTCCGGGCAGCCCGTCGCCCTCCTGCGCGGCCTCCAGGGAGGTGGCGTGGTACGAGCGCCCCGCCTCGATGCAGGCGAGCACCTCGTCCTCGCCGATCCGCAGCCGTTCGGCGATCTCGGCGGTGGTGGGGGAGCGGCCGTGGGCGGTCGTCAGGTCCTCGGTGGCGCCGTTCACCTGCACCCAGAGCTCGTGCAGCCGGCGCGGGACGTGCACGGTGCGGACGTTGTCGCGGAAGTACCGCTTGATCTCCCCGACGACCGTCGGCATGGCGAAGGTGGGGAACTGCACGCCCCGGTCGGGGTCGAAACGGTCGATGGCGTTGATCAGACCGATCGTGCCGACCTGGACGACGTCCTCCATCGGCTCGTTCCGGGAGCGGAACCGGGCCGCCGCGTACCGCACGAGCGGCAGGTTGGCCTCGATGAGGGCCCCGCGCACCCGGTGGTGCTCCGGAGTGCCCGGTTCCAGGTTCTTGAGCTGCCCGAAGAGCACCTGGGTGAGGGCGCGGGTGTCGGCGCCACGGGTGCTCTGGGGGCGGGTGCGCGGGGTCTCCGCGCCGCCTGCCTCGTGCTGGGGCGGGACTTGAGGTGCTGTACTGGCCGGCACGTTCACGCCACCCCTTTGGCTGGTCTTGCTGGTCGACTGGGTCAACTACGGTCAACTCATCCGTCAAAAGCGGTCATAGCATCACAAGACATGCCCACTGTGTGCAAGCACCGCATAATGACGTGTTGAGGGCATGAGGGTGGAAAAAGGGGAGGTCACACGCCGGAAAGGGCACCGAAAAAGCCCCCCGCCGCGACGACAGGGGGCTCCGGACGAAGCCGACTAGAAGGCGTAGTCCGCGATCACCCAGGTCGCGAACTCGCGCCACTGGGCCACACCCGCCTGGTGCGCCGGGTGCTCCAGGTACCGCTGGAGCGCGTCCGTGTCCTCGACGGCCGAGTTGATCGCGAAGTCGTACGCGATCGGCCGGTCCGTGATGTTCCAGTCGCACTCCCAGAACGCCAGCTCCGGGATCTGCCCGCCGAGCGCGCGGAACGCCTCGACACCCGCGACGACACGCGGCTCGTCACGCGTCACGCCCTCGTTGAGCTTGAAGAGGACCAGATGGCGGATCACGCGGGACTCCTAATTGATGAGTTCGGTCATGAACTGGCCGACTCCCTGGGCGGCCCCGGCAATGCCCTCGAACCCTACCTGCACGAGATCGGCGGCCCTCTCGGGAGACGTGACGATCGTGTACAGCACGAACACGGAGACCGCGTACAGCACGACCTTCTTCGCTTGCACCACTGCCCAGCCCTCCCCAGTTCCCCCGCCCGTACGACCGCGCCACTCTAACCGAGCCCTTATGGACCAAGGGCCCGGAGATCGAGGCCTTTTGCCGCCCGCCGGAAGGGTGAGGGGCGAGCAGTATGGATGTCGGGCCCGGAGGATCTGGCAGGAATCCGAAGGGCCCGAGGAACCGGCCCGCACTGCGGGGTCCGCGCCGCGAGCTTCCCCCCGAACGCGACGCAGGACCGGAGGACCGGTTCTCATCGGGGGGAGCGGCTTGTCCCCCCGATGCCGCTCCCCCCGCCCTGCGGAGAAGGCCCCGTCCGCGCCACGCGCGCGTACGGGGCCCTTGCCGTACGGACATCTCTTACGGAGCGGGTCCGGGATACGCCGAAGGGCCCGGTGCTGATGCGCCGGGCCCTTCGATCGAAGCGGTAGCGGAGGGATTTGAACCCTCGGTGACTTGCGCCACACTCGCTTTCGAGGCGAGCTCCTTCGGCCGCTCGGACACGCTACCGAGAGAGAGCTTAGCCGAAACTGCGGCTGCGATGAAATCCGTATCCAGGCGCAGGTCGGAGGCGGGGTCAGCGGCCGCGGAAGAACGCCGTCAACTGCTCCGCGCACTCCTCGCCGAGCACGCCGTGGATCACCTCGGGGCGGTGGTTGAGCCTGCGGTCCCGCACGAGGTCCCAGAGCGAGCCGATGGCGCCGGCCTTCTCGTCCAGGGCGCCGAACACCACCCGCTCGACCCGCGACTGGACCAGCGCGCCCGCGCACATCACGCACGGCTCCAGGGTCACGACCAGCGTGCACCCCGTCAGGCGCCACGCGCCGGTCGCCCCGGCGGCCCGGCGCAGCGCGAGCACCTCGGCGTGCGCGGTGGGGTCTCCGGTCGCCTCCCGCTCGTTGTGCGCGCGGGAGAGCACCGAGCCGTCGGGGGCGAGCACGACCGCGCCGACCGGTACGTCACCGGCCGGCGCGGCCGCGTCGGCCTCGGCGAGAGCGATCCGCATGGCGTCTCGCCAGGGGTCCCGCACGGGATCGGGAGCAGGTACCGCGGATGTCACTAGCGGACGGCCTCCAGGACCTCGGCCGCGCCCAGGGCGTCCGCGATCTCCGCGAGGGCGTCGCTCTCCAGCGCCATCAGGTCGGCCGGCGGCATGCCGAGGTCGGCCAGGATCAGCCGGTCGCCCACCGGGGCGGCCGGCACGACCTCCGCGGCGACTCCGGTGTCCTCGTCGTCGTCCGGGATGTCGTCTAGCGGCTCCCCGTCCTCCGTACCGTCCAGGTCCAGCGATTCGAGCTCGTCGACGATGTCGTCCAGGTCGTCGTCACCGAGGATCTCCCGGGTGAGGATCTCCCCGTACGAGGAACGGGCGGCGGCGGCGGCGTCGGAGACGTAGATACGAGGGTCTTCCTCACCGTCGATCCGTACGATCCCGAACCACGCGTCCTCCTGCTCGATGAAGACGATCACCGTGTCGTCGTCCGAGGCCTCGCGGGCCAGTTCGGTCAGATCCGACAGGGTCTCCACGTCGTCGAGCTCCGTGTCGCTCGCTTCCCACCCGTTTTCGGTGCGCGCGAGCAGTGCGGCGAAGTACACCTGACTCTCTCCCACTGATCAGAGGTGTGACGATCCGGCGGCGCCCTGCTGCTGCCCCGCCCAATCGGCATCGTGACAGAAACGACGCCCACAGGAGAGGTCTTCGGCTCTTGCGTCGTGCATCAGTCTGAACGACCCCGCGATCGGGCGGGCGTACGACCCCGGCGCACGCGGGGGGCGCACAGCGGGACACGCCGGGGCGTCGTCCGTGCCGGGGCCGGAGTCTCGCCGGGCCCCGGGGCGCCTCACCAGCGGAAGGTGCGCATCCGCATGGCCTGGCGCATCCGGGCCGCCCGCGCCCGTCTCGGCTGGACGCGCTCACGCAGCGCCTTGGCCTCGTTCAGCTCGCGAAGGAACTGGGCGCGGCGCCTGCGGCGCTCCGCGTCCGTCTCGTGCGCCGGCTTCCTGGGCGCCCTCTCGGCGGCCCTCTCGGCCGGTCCTTCCAGGTCGGGCATCGGCACTCCACCCCGTCGCTGGGACCCCGTGTCTCCCCCCGTGTCACCACCTTCCCCCAGTGACGTGGGTCGATGCCAGTGCGGGGCGGGCTACTGTTGAGTCATGCGTCTCCACGTCGTCGATCACCCGCTGGTCGCCCACAAACTCACCACGCTGCGCGACAGGCGCACGGACTCCGCGACCTTCCGTCGGCTCGCCGACGAGCTGGTCACCCTGCTCGCCTACGAGGCCACCAGGGACGTCCGGACCGAGCGGGTCGACATCGAGACCCCCGTCACGCCCACGACCGGCGTCAAGCTGTCGTACCCGCGTCCGCTGGTGGTGCCGATCCTGCGCGCCGGGCTCGGCATGCTCGACGGCATGGTCCGGCTGCTCCCGACGGCCGAGGTCGGTTTCCTGGGCATGATCCGCAACGAGGAGACGCTGGAGGCGTCGACCTACGCCACGCGGATGCCGGAGGACCTCTCGGGCCGCCAGGTGTACGTCCTGGACCCGATGCTGGCGACCGGCGGCACGCTGGTCGCGGCGATCCAGGAGCTCATCAAGCGTGGCGCGGACGACGTGACCGCGGTGGTGCTCCTCGCCGCCCCGGAGGGCGTCGAGGTCATGGAGCGGGAGCTCGCGGGCACGCCGGTCACCGTCGTGACGGCCTCGGTCGACGAGCGCCTCAACGAGCACGGCTACATCGTCCCGGGCCTGGGTGACGCGGGCGACCGCATGTACGGCTCGGCCGAGTAGTTCCTCAGCACTTCCCGATCGGTACGGGCGCGGGCCTGGTCAGGGCGACCAGGGCCGCGTCCGCCGTCGCTTTCGGGGCCAGCGTCTTGAACGCGGTCCCGATGATCAGGTCCACGTCCGCCGTGGCCCGGGTGTCCGTCCTGGTCGTGGCGCCCTTGAGCTGGGTGCCGAGGACGGGGAAGGCGCCCTTGGCGGCGGTCGTGGCGCCGAGCAGCAGGCCCGCTCCGGGGACCTTCTTGTCGTAGGCGGTGGGCGCGTTCCCCACTTTGCCGATCTTGAAGCCGCGCTTCTTCAGCTCGTCCGCGGTCGTCTTGGCGAGACCGCTGCGCGGGGTCGCGTTGTAGACGTTGACCGTGATCTGGGCGGGCTTCGGAAGGGCGACGGCGGGTGGGGCGGTCGCCCTGGCGACGGGTTTGCAGTCGGTCTGCTTTCCCGCGGTCGTCTTCTTGGCGCCGTCGCCGGAGAAGACGTCGACGAGCTGGAGCGTGCCCCAGCCGGCCGCGCCCAGCACGACCACGGCGGCGGCGGACGCGAGGACGATCCTGCGTCGGCGATGGGGGCGGCGCATGCGCGGGTAGACATCCCCCGTGATGCGGTACTTTCCGCCCATTCCTGGGGGAGTGAGCATGCTCATGAACGCAGCGTAATGCCGCCCGTCGGCGATGCCTACTTGATGATCATGTGATCGCGTCCGGATGGGGGTGAACTGACTCCGAAAGGGTCAGTGGGAGCGGGGCCGGTCGGCCGTCGGCTCAGTCCATTTCCAGGACGCGGGCGTGCAGCACCTGGCGCTGCTGGAGCGCCGCGCGGACGGCGCGGTGCAGTCCGTCCTCGAGGTAGAGATCGCCCTGCCACTTCACGACGTGCGCGAAGAGGTCGCCGTAGAACGTGGAGTCCTCGGCGAGCAGCGTCTCCAGGTCCAGCTGGCCCTTGGTGGTGACCAGCTGATCGAGACGGACCGGGCGCGGGGCGACGTCCGCCCACTGCCGGGTGCTTTCCCGGCCGTGGTCGGGATACGGCTTTCCGTTTCCGATGCGCTTGAAGATCACACGGAAAGCCTACCGGGCGAGCGGCTACCGGCGCAGCCGGGCGAGGACGGTGGGATGCTGGTGCGAACCGTGACATAAGCGAAATCGGGGTGCCGTCATGAGCGTGAGCGAGCAGAACGAGCCGCCATCCCGGAGCACCCCGCCCGCCCCGGCGGCCCCGGCCACTCCGCCCGGCCCTGCCGCCCCGTCCGCCCCCGCGGCCCCGGCCACTCCTGCCGCCCCCGCCACTCCGGCCGCCCCCTCCGCCCTCGCCGGGCCGGCCGCCGAGATCGCCGCCGGCTACGCCTTCGAGGGAGCCGCACTCGATCTGGGGGCCCTGCTCTGGGACGGCGTCTGTCACCCGGACGCGCCGATCCGCATCCCGCTGCCCGTCCTCAACCGCCACGGCCTGGTGGCCGGCGCGACGGGCACCGGCAAGACGAAGACGCTCCAGTTGATCGCCGAGCAACTGTCCTCGCACGGGGTGCCGGTCTTCCTCGCCGACATCAAGGGCGACGTCTCCGGCATCTCGGCACCCGGCGAGGCCCCTGGCGAGGCCCCTGGCGAGGCCCCTGGCGAGGCCCTCGGCGGCGCCGGCGCGAAGGTCAGGGAGCGGGCCGCCCAGGTCGGGCAGAGCTGGGCGGCGAAGGGCTTCCCCTGCGAGTTCTACGGGCTCGGCGGCACCGGCCCCGGCATCCCGGTCCGCGCGACCGTGACCAGCTTCGGCCCCGTGCTGCTGTCCAAGGTGCTCCAGCTCAACCGGACGCAGGAGCAGTCGCTCGGCCTGATCTTCCACTACGCCGACGCCAAGGGCCTGGAGCTGGTCGACCTCAAGGACCTGCGGGCGGTGGTGGCCTTCCTCGTGTCGGACACCGGGAAGGCCGAGCTCAAGGGGATCGGCGGGCTCTCGACGGTGACGGCCGGGGTGATCCTGCGGGCGCTGACGGCCTTCGAGCAGCAGGGGGCGGCCGGGTTCTTCGGGGAGCCGGAGTTCGACACGGCCGATCTGCTTCGGACGGCGGCGGACGGGCGGGGGATCGTCTCGGTGCTGGAGCTGCCGTCGGTGCAGGACAAGCCGCAGCTCTTCTCGACGTTCCTGATGTGGCTTCTTGCGGACCTCTTCCACGACCTGCCGGAGGTCGGCGACCTGGAGAAGCCGAAGCTGGTCTTCTTCTTCGACGAGGCGCATCTGCTCTTCGACGGGGCGTCGAAGGCGTTCCTGGAGTCGATCACCCGGACCGTGCGGCTGATCCGCTCGAAGGGGGTGGGCGTCTTCTTCGTGACGCAGACGCCGAAGGACGTCCCCTCGGACGTCCTCGCGCAGCTCGGCAACCGGGTGCAGCACGCGCTGCGCGCCTTCACCCCGGACGACGCGAAGGCCCTGAAGGCGACCGTACGGACCTTTCCGAACTCGCCGTACGACCTGGAGGAGGTCCTCACGGGCCTCGGTACGGGCGAGGCGGTGGTGACCGTACTGAGCGAGAGGGGCGCCCCGACGCCGGTGGCGGCGACCCGGCTGCGGGCGCCGGAGTCGCTGATGGGCCCCGTCGACACGGCGGTCCTGGACGCGGCCGTGGAGGCCTCGCCGCTTCACGGGCGGTACGCGGAGGCGGTGGACCGGGAGTCGGCGTACGAGAGGCTGACGGCAGAGCAGCGGGCGGCGGAGACGGCGGCGCTGGAGGCCGCGGCGGCGAAGGAGGCTGCCGGGTCCGGGCGGGCGGCGAGGGCTCCTCGAAGGAAGGAGGAACCCTCGCCGGTCGAACAGGTGGAGGGCAGCGGGATCTTCACGTCCCTGGCCCGGTCGATCGGCACCCAGCTGGGCCGGGAGATCAGCCGCTCGATCTTCGGGACCGCCCGCCGGCGGAGGTGACTACTCGGTCACCTCGTGGTGGTCGTCGTGCAGGCCGCCGCCGCTGCCCGCGTCGCCCTCGGTCGGGACGGAGACGACCGGCTTGCGCAGCGAGGAGATGTCGTGGGCGTAGGTGCCCACGGCGTTGGCGATGACGTCGGTGTTGACGTCGAAGGCCGTCATGTTGATGTTGTTGATGTCGTCGCCCTTGGCGTGGTAGTTCACGTCGTACGCGACGCCCGCCGTGCCGCCGAACTTGGCGGCCTGACCGGCGGTCTTGATGCCTTCGGCGCCGGTGAAGGTGCCGCCGGAGGGGATGCCGACCTCGATGAACGGGCCGTAGTCGGAGCGGCCGGTGAAGTCGGTGCCCTCGTGCGGGACTCCGCGCCTGTCCATGAAGTCGGTGATGTCCCGCTCCAGCTGGGCGGAGCCCTCGGGGCCCGCCCCCTCGCCGACGTTGTCCGAGTTGTCGCCGTCGTAGACGAACAGGCCGTAGTTCGGCGAGGCGATCATGTCGAAGTTGAGGTAGAGCTTGATCTCGCTCTTGTCGAGCGCGGTGAGGTTCTTGACGTAGTGCTCGGAGCCGAGGAGGCCGTTCTCCTCGGCCGACCACCAGGCGAAGCGGACCTTGTTGCGGACCTTGTCCTTCGTCTTGGCGAGTTCCAGGGCGGTCTGGAGGAGACCGGCGGAGCCGGAGCCGTTGTCGTTGATGCCGGGGCCGGCGGTGACGGAGTCGAGGTGCGAGCCGAGCATCACGGTGTTGGCGGCGTTGCCGCCCTTGGTCTCCGCGATGACGTTGTTGGTGGAGCGGATCTGCTGGAGCTGGCGGATCTCCACGGAGAGCGTGACCGGGCCCTTGGCGAGGTCGGCGGCGAGCTTCTCGCCCTCGGCCAGGGTGATGCCGCCGGTCGGTATCTTGCCGGCGGTGGCGTCGCCGAGGGTGCCGGAGAGGACGCCGTCGGCGTTGTTGTAGATGACGGCGGCGGCGGCGCCGGCCGTGGCGGCGTTCTGCTGCTTGACCGCGAAGGCGCAGCCGCCGCGCTTGATCAGCGCGATCTTGCCGGTGAAGGTGCCGGAGGCGAAGTCGCCCGGCTCGCAGCCGGTGGTGCCGTCGGCGTCCACGGGCACGGCCACGAGGCCCGCGGTGAGGCCGCCGACGGGGGTGGACTTGGTGTACGTCATCGCCTTGATGTCGAAGGCCCGGGGCGCGGGCGAGACGACGGACGCCTTCTCGGCGAGGGTCTCCGTGTACTCGAAGTCGAACCGCTGGTACGAGACGTTGTAGCCGGCCTTCTTGAGCTGCGTGTACACGTACGCGGCCGAGGCGTCGTGGCCGAGCGAACCGGCGGCGCGGTGGCCGCCGGCCGAGTCGGCTATCGCCTGGAACTTCTGCAGGTGCTTGTAGGCGTCCTGCGCGGAGGTTTCGCGGACCAGCTTCTTCGCCAGCTTGGCGGCATCGCGGGCGGGTGCGGCCGTGGGGTCCTGCCCCGCGGTGGCGGGGGAGGCGAGGACCATCGGGGTGGCGAGGGCGGCGGCGGCCAGAATGGCCGCGGCTCGGCGCTGGGTAGCGTTCACAGAAGTCCTTCCCGTTACGGACGAGGTTGAGGGGAAGTTAGCGATCTGCGGTGCCTTCTGTGAACACCTTCTCCACAATTCCTGTCACGTTAAGCAGGATTGCAATCTGGAGTTGTTAATTCTCGGTGCTTTTGGGCCCCTTGGCGGCTTTCGCGGCCTTCGCCGCCGCCTTCATCTCCTGCTTGTGGGCCCGCACCTTCGCGAGGGACTCCGGCCCCGTGATGTCGGCGGCCGAGCGGTACGCGCCCTGCTCGCCGTACGGCCCCGCCGCCTCCCGCCAGCCGGTGGGCCGCACCCCGTACCGCTTCCCTAGCAGCGCCAGGAAGATCTGCGCCTTCTGCTTGCCGAAGCCGGGGAGCGCCTGGAGCCGCGCCAGCAGCTCCCGCCCGGTCCCCGCGTCCGCCCAGACGGCCTCGGCGTCGCCCCCGTACTCCTCGACGAGGAACCGGCACAGCTGCTGCACGCGCTGGGCCATCGACCCCGGGTAGCGGTGCACGGCGGGCTTCTCGGAGAGCAGCGCGGCGAACTCCTCCGGGTCCCGGGCGGCGATGGCGTGCGCGTCGAGGTCGTCCGCGCCGAGCCGGGTGGCGATGGTGTACGGGCCGGAGAAGGCCCACTCCATCGGAACCTGCTGGTCGAGGAGCATGCCGACGAGCGCGGCGAGCGGGGACCGGCCGAGCAGCGCGTCGGCCTCCGGGTGCTGGGCGAGATGGATCTCGGGGCTCATTCCCCGATCATCCCGCCGCCGCGAGCCGCCCGCCCGGTGGGTTCACCCCTTCGCGAAGCGGTCGACGACGCCCAACAGGTGCCCCGGGTCGGTGCCCCGGGTCCCGGTCACCGGGGTGCCCCCGCGCGCCCTACCGCCCCTTGATCCGTACTCCGGGGTCCTCGCACCACTCCAGGAGCGACGCCCACTCCCCGTACCCCGAGTCGGGATCGAGGTGCCCGCCCCCGGGCACGTGGTCCACGTCGAGGCCGAGCGGGACCCCGTAGTGCAGGCCGGCGCCCTCGGGGCAGTACGGGTCGTCGTCCGCGTACACGAGCCGGGCCCCGAGACCCGTCTCCGTCAGGTCGAGCCCGTCGGCGAAGGCGGCGATCCCGGGGATCGAAGCCGTCACCGGCGGCGACGGCGGCGCGACGAGCAGCACCCGGTCGGCGGCCGGCCTGCGCGCACCCGCCCGCAGCCACAGCAGCACGGACAGGCTGTGCGCGAGGACGACGAACTCCCCCTCGCCCGGCCGCTCCGCGTGCTCCCCGAGGGCCGCGAGCCACTCCTCGGGGACGGGCGCGTCGGGCGCGGGCAGCTGCGGATACCGCACCTCGTGCCCCCGCGCCCGCAGCTCCCCGGCGAGCCAGTGCTGCCAGTGACCGGGCGGGCGGTGGTTCTGGTAGCCGTGCAGGATCAGATACGTGGTCATGCCACGATCCTGCGGTCGGTGACCGGCTCCGTCCACCGGCGTCCGAAGGCCGGTCAGCCGCCCACGTACTCCCGCAGGTGGCGGGCCGTCAGCGTGTCGCTCTTCTCGACCAGTTGGGCCGGGGTGCCCTCGAAGACGACGTGTCCGCCGTCGTGGCCCGCGCCGGGGCCGAGGTCGATCAGCCAGTCGGCGTGGGCCATGACGGCCTGGTGGTGCTCGATGACGACGACCGTGTTGCCCGCCTCGACGAGACGGTCGAGGAGGGCGAGGAGCTTGTCGACGTCGGCGAGGTGGAGGCCGGTGGTCGGCTCGTCGAGGACGTAGACGGCGCCCTTCTCCGCCATGTGGATGGCGAGCTTGAGACGCTGGCGCTCGCCGCCGGAGAGGGTGTTGAGGGGCTGGCCGAGACGGAGGTAGCCGAGGCCGACGTCCTGGAGGCGGCCGAGGATCGTACGGGCCTGGCTCTTCGTCGTGAAGAAGTCGTACGCCTCCTCGATCGACAGGGACAGGACCTCGTGGATGTTCTTGCCGTTCAGCCGGTAGGTGAGGACCTCGGGAGTGAACCGCTTGCCCTCGCACTCCTCGCAGACCGAGGCCACACCGGCCGCGATGGCCAGGTCGGTGTAGACGAGCCCGAGGCCGTTGCAGCGCGGGCAGGCGCCTTCCGAGTTGGCGCTGAAGAGGGCCGGCTTGACGCCGTTGGCCTTGGCGAAGGCCGTTCGGATCGGGCCGAGCAGCCCGGTGTACGTCGCCGGGTTCGAGCGGCGCGACCCGCGGATGGGGGACTGGTCGGCGACGACGACCCCGTCGCGGCCCGGCAGGTTGCCGTGGATGAGGGAGGACTTGCCGGAGCCGGCCACGCCCGTGACCACGGTGAGGACGCCGGTCGGGATGTCGACGCTCACGTCCTTGAGGTTGTGCTGGGTGGCGCCGGTGATCGCGAGGGCGCCGGTGGGGGTCCGTACCTCCGTCCGGAGCTTCGCCCGGTGGGCGAGGTGGTCGCCGGTGAGGGTGCCGGAGGTGCGGAGCCCCGGCACGTTCCCGCTGTAGCAGATCTCGCCGCCGGCGGCCCCGGCCCTGGGCCCGAGGTCCACGACGTGGTCGGCGATCTCGATGACCTCGGGCTTGTGCTCGACGACGAGGACGGTGTTGCCCTTGTCGCGCAGCCGCAGGAGGAGGTCGTTCATGCGCCGGACGTCGTGCGGGTGGAGTCCGGTGGTCGGCTCGTCGAAGACGTACGTGACGTCGGTGAGCGGGGAGCCGAGGTGGCGGACCATCTTCACGCGCTGGGCCTCGCCGCCGGAGAGCGTGCCGGAGGACCGGTCGAGGGAGAGGTAGCCGAGGCCGATCTCGACGAGCGAGTCGAGCAGCTCGCGCAGACCGGCGAGGAGCGGGGCGACGGAGGGGTCGTCGATCCGACGGACGAACGCGGCGAGGTCGCTGATCTGCATGGCGGAGCACTCGGCGATGTTCACCCCGTCGATACGGGAGGACAGCGCGGCCCGGGTGAGCCGGGCGCCCTCGCACTCGGGGCAGGTGCGGAAGCCGACCGCCCGGTCGACGAAGGCCTTGATGTGGGCCTGGAGTGACTCCCGGTCCTTGGCGAGGAAGAGCCGCTGGACCTTCGGCACCAGGCCTTCGTAGGTGAAGGTGTTGCTGCCGACCTTCACCTTGCAGGACGGCCTGTGGAGGAAGTCCTCCCACTCCTGCTCGGTGAAGTCCGCGAGCTTCTTGTCGGCGTCGTAGAAACCGGACTCGGCCATGATCCGCCAGTACCAGGAGTCCACGGCGAAGTTGGGGACGGTGATCGCGCCCTCGTTGAGGGACTTGGACCGGTCGACGAGCTCGTCGACGTCGATGTCCGAGATCTCGCCCGCGCCCTCGCAGCGCGGGCACATGCCCTCGGGCAGGTTGAAGCTGAAGGCGCCGGAGGTGCCGACGTGCGGGGTGCCGAGGCGGCTGAAGACGATCCGCAGCATCGTGTACGCGTCGGTGGCGGTGCCCACGGTGGAGCGGGAGTTGGCGCCCATCCGCTCCTGGTCGACGACGATCGCCGCGCTCAGGTTGTGCAGTCCGTCCACGTCGGGGCGGGCGAGGGACGGCATGAAGGACTGGAGGAAGGCGCTGTAGGTCTCGTTGATGAGGCGCTGCGACTCGGCGGCGATGGTGCCGAAGACGAGGGAGGACTTCCCGGAGCCGGAGACTCCGGTGAAGACGGTGAGGCGGCGCTTGGGAAGGTCGACGTCGACGTTCCTGAGGTTGTTCTCCCGGGCCCCGCGGACCTGGATGACGTGGTGGCTGTCCGCTGCGACGGGGTGGTTCATGCGTGCGCCCTCCGATGGTCTGCCTGCTTGCCGGGGAAGGGTACTCTATACAACGTATAAAATAAGTGGGACCGGCTCTGACCTGCGGCGATCCGGATATCTCGAACGGAACGGAACGGAACGACATGGCGGCGGCGAAGGGGAAGAACAGCAGCGGCGCGGGCGATCCGGCGCGCACCCTGGAACTCCTGTGGCGCGACGGCTCGGCCGCCCCCGCGGGGCGCCGGGGCCCCCGGCAGGGCCTCACCGTCGACGCGGTCGTCGACGCCGCCCTCGCCCTCGCGGACGCCGGCGGACTCGACGCGCTGACCATGCGGGCGGTGGCGCAGCACCTCGGCGTGACCCCGATGACGCTCTACACCTACGTCCCCGGCAAGGCCGAGCTCCTCGACCTCATGCTCGACGCCGTCTTCCTGCGCATGGACCGGCCGCCGTTCCGCCCCGGAGAGCCCTGGCGCACCCGGCTCACGGCGGTCGCCGACGCGAACCGGGCACTGCACCTGCGCCACCCCTGGCTGGTCGAACTCCGCATCGTGCGCGCTCCGTTGGGGCCCGGTGTGATGACCAAGTACGAGTACGAACTCGGCGCCTTCGAAGGGCTCGGGCTCGACGACGTGTCCCGGGACTCCGCGCTGACGTACGTCCTCGGCTTCGTGCAGTCCGGGGCGCGGGCGGAGCTGGACGCGCGGGCCGTGGCGCGCGAGAGCGCGATGTCCGACGGGGAGTGGTGGGACGCCCACGAGCCCCTGCTCACCCGGGTCCTCGACGGGACCCGGTTCCCGCTGGCGGCGCGGGTGGGGGAGGCGGCGGCGGTCGCGTACGACGGCCTGTACGACGCGGAGCACGCGTACCGCTTCGGGCTCGGCAGGGTGCTGGACGGGCTGGAGGCGCTGGGGGAGCGGCAGCCCGTCCCGTAGGGGAGCGGCAGCCCGTCCCGTAGGGAGGCTGCAGCCCGTCCCGTAGGGAGGCGGTAACCCGCCCCGATCCCCTGTCTTCGGGTCTGGCTCAGGCGCGCGGCCGGGCTGTCCTCGGGTCCGGCTTCAGGCGCGCAGCCGGAGCAGCTCCCGTACGCCCGCCTTCAGGCGGTCCGCCGACAGCTCCTGGTCGACCGACAGGTGGTGCATGAGGTCCGGGGAGAACGGCGCGAGCGCCAGATGGGCGAGGAGCGCGCTGTCGGACCCGGGCAGGAGTTGCCCGATGAGCAGGGCCACATGCGTGTGCATCACCCGGTACGCGCCGCTGAGGTAGCGTCCGCGCGGCGCGGCGGAGTGCGCGGCGAGCAGGATCTCGCGCTGCTCGCCGACCCGGTCGACGAGGGCGTCGAGGAAGGCGTCGAGCCGCTCGGCGGCGGGCGCGCCGGGGCCCAGGGGCGGCGGCCCGCTCATGTACGCCTCCTGGAACCGGCGCTCGCGGTCGTCGAGGAGCGCCCACAGGAGCTGGGAGACATCGCCGAAGCGTCGGTAGACGGTGCCGACGCCGATGCCGCTGGCGTGGGCGACCTGGTTCATGGTGACGGCGTCGGGGCCGTCCTCCGCGACGATCCGGGCGGCGGCGTCGAGGATCTTGCGCCGGTTGCGGGCCGCGTCGGCGCGCTCGGGGACGGGGGCGCCGACGGTGGGCAGCAGGCCGAGGGGAGGCGCCGTCGCGCCGGCGGCCTGCGGGTTCTCCGTGCTCATCTGTCGGCTCCTCTGTCCTTCGTACGGGTCGGCCCGTATCCCCCGCTCCGGTCGCCACCGGTCATTCCCGGTCATTCCCGGTCGTTCGTCGTACTGAGCATACCGGCTCCCCTTGCTAAACGGATATCGATCCGTTTAGCCTCGTGGCATCGAAACGGAAAGTAATCCGGTTGAGGGGAATCGTCATGTCCGTCAAGGTCGCCGTCATCTACTACTCCGCCACGGGAACCGTCCACCAGCTCGCCCAGGCCGTCGCCGAGGGCGCCGAGAAGACCGGCGCCGAGGTGCGCCTGCGCCGGGTGCCCGAACTCGCCCCCGACACCGCCATCGACGCGAACCCGGCCTGGCGCGCCCATCTGGACGCCACCGGTGACGTGGAGGTCGCCACGCTGGACGACCTGGAGTGGGCGGACGCGTACGCGCTCGGCTCCCCGACCCGCTTCGGCAACGTGGCCGCGCAGCTGAAGCAGTACGTCGACACCACCGGCGGGCTCTGGCAGCGGGGCGTCATGGCGGACAAGCCCGCGACCGCCTTCACCAGCGCGCACAACCCGCACGGCGGCAACGAGTCGACACTCCTCGCGCTCTACAACACCTTCCACCACTGGGGCTCGGTCATCGTCTCGCCCGGCTTCACCGACCCGTCGGTGTACGCGGCCGGCGGCAACCCCTACGGCACCGCGCACCCGGGCTCCCACGGCGCCCCCGACGAGAACGTCCTCCAGGCCGCCCGCTACCAGGGCGCACGCCTCACGAGGATCGCGAAGCGCCTGAGGGGTCTCGCGGACGACTGACCCGGTGGGGTCGCGGGGAACAGGAGCTAAGGGGACGCGGCGGAGTGCGGGGTCACCTGTCGGGGGCGACCTGTCCGACCCGTCACTCCTGCCTCGGTCCCGTCTCGTCGATCGGGCGGATGACCACCGGGTACTCCGGTGCCCCGGCCGGCTGGGGGCAGCGGGCGACCCGGGCGGCGATCTCCGTCACGCGCTCGAGCGAGGCGCAGTCCAGGACCCAGTAGCCCGCGATGACCTCCTTCGTCTCCGCGTACGGGCCGTCCGTGACCAGCGGTTCGCCGTTTCCGTCGAGCGTCACGAACCGGGTCGTGGACGGGGCGGCGAGGCCCTGGCCGTCGATCATCTCGCCGGACGCCGACAGCTCCTCGTTGATCGCGTTCATGTGGTCGAACATCGCCGTGAGGTCCGCCTTGCTCCAGGCCGGACTGCTCGGGGCGGGGCGGCCCACCATGGCCTCGTAGTCAGCCTCCGCGCCCTGCACCATTACCAGATACTTCATGACGTCCTCCTCGTGTGCGTCACTGCCTCTCGCAGGACAGTCGGAGCCGGGGGCCCGTTCTCGACACCGCGCGGGCGGCGACCGTAAAAACGGGAGAAATCACCCGACCGCACCATGATTCAGGGGTGAACGCCTTCAGCTTCTCCGCCGCCTTCATCACCTTCTTCTCCGTCGTCGGCCCCCCGAAGGTCCTTCTCGCCTTCGCCGGCCTCGCGCAGGTCCACCCCGCCCGCCAGCTGCGGACCATCGCCCTGATCTCCTCCGGCGCGGCCGTCCTCGTCGGCCTCGTCACCGGCATCACCGCCCCGTGGCTGCTGGACCTCTTCCACATCAGCACCCCCGCGCTCCAGCTCGCGGGCGGCGTCATCTTCTTCCTCTACGCCGTCGGGCTCGTCCTCGGTCTCCACCTCGGCTCCACCACCACCCACCAGGACGCCCCCGACCTGGTCAGCGGTGTGCGCGAGCTGCTCATGCCGTACGTGGTGAGCCCGCTCGCCATGACCGCCGTACTCATCGAGGCGGCGGCCCGCGACTCCTTCAGCTGGCGCTCCACGGTCGTCGGCGCGTACGTGTCCGTCATCGCCCTCGACGTGATCTGCGTGCTGCTCCTCACCCGGGTCCTGCGCCGCACCCACCACGCCATGATCGAGCTCCTCGGCCGCCTGCTCGGCCTGCTGCTCGCGGCGGTCGGCGTCGACCTGGTCCTCGACGGCCTCTCGGACCTGGGCGTCCCGGGCCTGTACACCCGCCACTGAGGCGAGTTCGCCACCCCTACGGATTCAGCAGCTGGTCGGCGACGTGGGTACGGGCGTAGAGGACGGAACGCCCGCTGCGGTGGGCGGTCACCAGGCCGGCGTTCCGCAGGGCGATGAGGTGCTGGGACACCCCGGCCGGGGACAGACCGCACTGCGCGGCGAGTCGGGTGGTGGAGGCGGGGGTGTCGAGTTCGGTGAGCAGCAGGGTCCGGGAGCGCCCGAGGACGGCGGCGACGGCCTCGGTCGCACCGGTGGTGCGGGGCTCCCATACGGAGCCGAACCCGCGCGCCGGATAGGCGAGTTGGGGAGGGTCCGGATGGACGGACCGGGTGAGGACCCGGGGCCACGCGAAGACGGAGGGGACGAGCAGCAGCCCGGAGCCGGCCTGGTCGCGGCTGAGCGCACAGTGACGCCGTACGAGCCGCAGGGTGCCGTCGTCCCACCGTACGGTCTCGTGGAGTTCGCCCAGGACCCGCGCGGAACCGTGTTCGGCGACCTGGCGGGCCCGGTGGAAGACATCCGCCTCCAGGACCTGCTGGATCCGGGCCCAGTAAGGGGCGAGGGCGAGTTCCCAGTACGTCTCGATCTCGTCGGTGACCTTCGGAAGGGCGGCGGCGGGATCGTCGCGCAGCAGACGCGCCCTGGCCCCGGCCCCCGCTTCCCTCCCCAGCATGTCGAGGTCGTCCCGTACCTGACCGGCGGGCGTGCGGCGGATGGCGTCGAGTTCGGCTCCCAGGGCGGGGAAGGGTCCGGCGGGGGTGGGGTTGAGGAAGTCGGCGAGGTAGCCGTCGGCGGGCACGAGCGCGGCGAGCCAGCCCCGGTCGAGCCCGGCCCGCGCGATCCGTGGCCGGACCTGGTCGGCCCAGCGCCGATGGGGCGCGGAGTCGGGGCGGCGGACGAGGAGCCGGTAGCTGGTCACGACCTCCCACATGGGGGAGACGGCGAAGCGGGTCTGGGCGAGATCGGCGGCGGAGAAGCTGAGCCCGGATTCCACAGGTTCCACGTCCTAGGTGCGGGGGCGGGGCGGGAGGCGAGGGAGCCGATCGCCGAGGGAGCCCCTGTCCGAGGGACGTGATCCGATACCCACCCACGAGATCGGATTCGGTCTGAGCTTAATCAATGGAGGGCGGCGGCAGGGTTCCCGCAGTCTCCTCCCATGTCCGCATCCCTGGCGTCACGCATCCCGTCCTCCTTCCGCGACCTCCCGCCCGTCGTCTGGACGCTCTTCGCCGGAACGGTCGTCAACCGCCTCGGCTACCTCGTCACCCCGTTCCTCGTCTTCTTCCTCGCCTCGCGCGGAGTGACCGGGACCGAGACCTCGTACGTCCTCGGTGCCCTCGGCGCGGGCAACCTCGTCGGCCCCGCCGTCGGCGGCATCCTCGCCGACCGCATCGGGCGCCGCCCCACCATGCTCATCGGCCTGATCGGCGCGTCGGCCGCGCAGGGCGCGCTCTTCCTCGCGCCCGGGGTGTGGACGATGGCCGCGGCGGCGCTGCTGATCAGCGCGGCGGGCAGCACGGTCTCGCCGGCGGCGTACGCGCTCCTCGCGGACGCCGTCGACAGCGAGCGCCGGCAGCGCGCGTACGCCCTCTTCGGCTGGGGCGTGAACATCGGCACCGCCGTCGCGGGCATCCTCGGCGGCTACCTGGCGGCCCGGGGCTACTGGCTCCTGTTCGCCGTCGACGCGGGCGCGATGCTCGCGTACGCCCTGGTCGTCGTGTTCCGCCTGCCGGAGCCGAAGCGCACGACGGCCGGGCGCAACCCCGAGGGCAGGCCCGGGGAGCGGAAGGACGGCATCGGCTACGGAGTGGTCCTGCGCGACCGCCTCGCGCTGCTCCTGCTTCCGCTCTTCGGCGTCCAGCTCTTCGTGTACTCGCTGACCGAGGTCGCCCTGCCGCTCGCCATCCGCGACAGCGGCCTCTCACCGGCGGTGTACGGGGCGATGGCGGCGGTCAACGCCGTCCTGGTCGTGGCCCTGCAGCCCTTCGCGACGTCCTGGCTGGCCCGGTTCCCGCGGCTGGCGGTGCAGGGCGCGGGCAGCACGCTGATCGCCCTGGGAGTGGCACTCACCGGCCTGGCCGACGGCGTCGCCGGGTACGCGGTGTCGGTCGTCGTCTGGTCCCTGGGCGAGGTCATGGTCGCCGGGATCGCCGCCGGGGTCATCGCCGACCTGGCCCCGGCCCACGCCAGGGGCCGCTACCAGGGAGCGTTCAGCTGGACCTGGGGAACGGCCCGCTTCGCGGCCCTCACCCTGGGCGTCGCGACCTACACGACGCTGAGCCCGACGGTCCTGTGGTGGACCGCCCTGGCGGCGGGAACGGTCACGGCGGCGGCGACGGTGGCCCTGAGGACCCGGGTCGAGACCCGAACGGCCCACGAACTGGCGGCGTGAACGAACGCGCTACCTCCCCTCGGCAAGGGTGTGGGCCACGAGCGCGTTGGCGTGCCCGTGGCCCAGTCCGTGCTCGGCCTTCAACCAGGACACGAGCTCCATGTGCTGGGTGAGCGGCGAGGAACGGACGAGCTCCTGCCACTCGGAGACCGGGCGCCCGTACTTCTTCTCGATGGAGGGGAAGTAACTGGCGGGACCCTTGACGACGTTCTCGGCCATGGAGCTCTCCTGGGCGCGGGGGCGGGCGGGGCAGTGCGACGAAGGACAAGACTCCCGCCCACCCGAGAACTCATCGCCGCCGCACTCAATCCCGTCGGATGTGCTCAGGATCGATGTGCCGCCGCACCATCGGCACGGAGGCGAGCGCGGCCACGCACAGCACCCCCAGCGCACAGGCGACCAGCAACGGCAACCCCTCCCAGTCCCAGTGCACCGCCCCACCCCCGGTGATCAGATAACTGGACTCGGCCAACCACCCGGTGACGATCGCCGCCCCCAACCCCACCCCCAAGGGCAACACCACCTGCACCACCTGCACCACCCGCAACGTCCCAGCCCGAGCCCCCAACAACACGAGCGCAGCCACCTGCCCCCGCCGCTCCAGGGCCCGATCAGCCACGGACACCACAAACGCAGCAACCCCGATGACAAGCCCGAGCACCATCCCGACAGCCAGAAGACTGCGGATGACGGTGAGCTGAGCCAGCGAGTCGATGACGATCCCGACGGGATCGACACCGGCGGTGGGCGCGACGGCCCCGATGCCGTCGAGAACGGAACGGATGGTGGCGGGGTCGGCGTCACTGACGAGAACGAGGTTGCCTTCGAGCAGACTCACTCCAGGAGGGAGGAACGACGGCGGAATGAGGAGGCTGGGTCCGGCGAACTCAGAGGGTTGATGGGCTCGAACCGAGACACTCCCCTGGGGGACCGTCACGTCCAACTTTCGGCCATTGCTGAGCAAGAACGGAAAGCTTCTTCCCACCACGGCTTCGGCGTCTGTGGAGAAGTTCTGGTCCCGGATCCGTAGCACCTTGCTCTCGACACACCCCTCCGCCCTTTCGACGAAGACAACCAGTTGCTGACAAGTGGCCACTACGGCATACGTTTGCGGAGTCTCGTCATCAGGTGACGCCTGCCATGAGGGTGAAGACATCCCGTGGGCGCGCACGCCCGCAAGCCGGGCGACCTCAGCACGCTGACGTTCACTCAGGTGGGCAAACGGAAGGGTGTACTCCTGGACAGGACTTGTGCGACGGCTCACTTGGTCCACTTCAACGAGCACACCTTGGGTGAGCGATGCTCCGAATACCAGCAGTACGAGCCCAGTGACCACGCGCAACGATGACCCGGGTTCGACCTCCGTGCGCCGCATCGCCAGCGCCATCGACAGCGACTTCGAAACCGCCGCCAGTCGCCGCGCCAGCCACGCAGTGATCGGTGCCAGGCCGAATACAAGTCCCAGTCCGGTCAAGAGCACCGCACCAGGTACCAACACGGAATTGGCCGAACCCCCCGACGGGTCCCGTCCCAACACACTCAGCACGCAGTATCCGCCGATGACGCCGATCCCCGGCACCAACAACAGCACCCCCCACTTCCTTGGGGGCTGACGTTCACCTGTCCGCCGCACACTGATGGGTGTCAGAGCGGCACGCCTCGCACTGCCCTGTCCCACCATCCATGCGAGCGCCGGGCACCCCAGCAGGCATACGGCAAGGGTCCATCCCGAGGGCCGACCGTCCGCCGGATACCAATGCAGCCCAGGCAGCCCTACCCGTGCCATGACCTCGTTGACGCCGAAGTACCCGAGGATCCCGAGCACGGCCCCACACAGAGCGGCGGTAACGCTTTCTCCAGCGTTTACTCGCAGTGTGTCCTTCGCGCTGAGTCCGACAAGCCGCAGAGCGGCAAGCCGACGGGCACGGGACTCTCCGGAGAGCCGCGCGCACACGGAGAGGAAAATGACGAGGGGGAGCAGCACGATGCACCCGAGGGTGAACCGGAGAATGCTGAGGGTCGACGGCTCAACCACTGTCCGCCACGGTCGGCCCGTGCCGAATCCGCCTAGTTCTTCTGCTTCGGTCAGCTCGTCCGGAGTGGTGCCGATATAGGCATACAGATCTTCGGTGTCCCCCAACCCCTCCGGTGCGATGGTGCCGATGACACGGCCGGGAACAAGACCGGCAGTCCTCGGATTGGCAGCCAGAATCTCGGCAAGTTTGGGCGAGACGATCGCCTCGCCGGCTTCGGGAAGCTTCCCGATGCCCGGAGGCACAGGAACACGCCCAGGGCCCGTCCGGGCGAGGAAAACACGGTGAAGCGGCTGCGCCCCGTACGGATCACGAAACTCTTGGTAGAGGAAATCGCTTGCGCCTTGCCTCGGTTCACGGGCGGCTGTGCGCGTGTCATGAGCAGTGAGGATCGACGGGATGGTGAGTACTGCGGCGAGGCACGCCACGCCGAGGGCCGAACCGAGTGTCATCAAAAGGAATCGTGCTCGTCCTCGGCGCCCGCTGCCCCACAGCAGACGCATACCGAGGACAAACGCGTTCACACTGCCACCCGTTGAGTGATGACACCGTCCGCCATCGTGTACTGCGTATCGGCCTTGGCAGCCACGTCGGCATCGTGGGTGACGATGACCACGGCAGTCTTCTGGCGTCGCGCCAGATGGAGGAACTCGTCCAGCACAGCAGCAGCGTTGGCACTGTCGAGCGCCCCGGTCGGCTCGTCCGCGAACACCACGTCCGGCCGGTGGACCAGAGCCCGTGCCACCGCAACGCGCTGACTCTGGCCACCCGACAACTTGGAGGTCCTGCGCCGCAGCAGATCGCCCATCCCGAGCCGCACCAGCACCTGGGCCGCCATCACGTGGGCATGAGCCTTGCTGATCCCGGCGAGCCGGAGGGGAAGTGCCGCGTTCTCCTCGACGGTCAACTCCGGCAACAGCTCGCCGTACTGGAAGACGAAGCCGAGGCGCGTACGGCGCAGGGCGCTCAACTCGCCGTCGGGGAGGGTGGAGAGTCGTACCCCGTCGAAGGTCACGAAGCCGCTGGTAGGGGGAAGAACCCCGGCGAGGCAGTACAGCAGCGATGACTTTCCGGACCCGCTGCTGCCCATGATGGCGGCTACTTCGCCGCGCTTCAGCGTGAAATCGGCGCTACTGACGGCTTGTTCGGTGCCGTAGAAGAGGTCCACGCCGTCCGCGCGGAGAATAACGTCCATCGTGGTCCGCACTCTCTATAAGGGGGGAGCCACTGGTTGACGGTGGCTCCCCAACCGGTGACTGCTAGCGCGTGAAGGCTCGAATCGGCGAGCAGTTGTTCGGTCGAAGCGCACCCCGGTCCCGGCATACGCGCATGTCCGCTGAATTCGTGTAACGAGTTGCGCCGTCGTGGACAGCGTCCTCCAGGTTCACGGTGCGCTTCTGAATCCCCTTGAATCGCTGCCATCCGTAGGAGTGCGCACGCACCTCCAGGTAGATGTTGTGACCGTCGTTGTGGTCACCGTCCCGCAGCGCACCTTTGAAGCGGAACCCGCCGTGCCTCACCCCGGCGGGTTCCCACCTGTACTTCACCTTCTCGAAGTGGGCGCCCCCGGTGGTGAGTGGGTCGGCGAGGGTATGCCACGAGTCCGCAACCGCCACCCCCATCCCCCCGAAGAACAGCCCCGCTGCCGCCACTGCCGTAGCGAACTTCCTCATGGATAACCCCTGTTTGGTTGGCCTACCGGTCATCACAGAAAGTATCGGCATCACTACACACCGGTGCCCGCAGTAACGTCCCTCCGTCCCATCGCCCCCCGATCCGGTGAACGCGGCTTTCGCGGACCGCGACCAGCGCACCTTCGCGCGCCCGTCAGCGGCCGGGGGACCAGCGGTGTTTCCTCCTCTCGCCTCGGTCGCGCCGACGTCAACCTGCGTCGCGATCCGCTCCGGATCCGCCAGGACCGGCGTCGTCATCGACGCGAGGCGGCCGGGCCCGGCAAGGGGGGGCGGAACGGGCGGGCTGCTCGAAGGCCGGCCGTCAGGTGGGGACAGCGCACCGGGTTCCCGAGGAGTGATCACCGGTGCGCCTGCGTCAGGGAAGGCGTCCGGGCCCCCAAAGATGCGCGCATGCGCTCTCTCTCCCCCTCCTCCCCGCTCAGCCGTGCCCTCGTCCCCTTCGCGGCCGCCGTCGCCCTCCTCGGTACGGCCGGATCCTCCGTAGCCGGCGCGGTGGAGGCCTGTGGTTCGGTCATCACCGCCCCGCTCGCCCGGCCCGCGTCCGCCGACGATCCCTGTCCGAGTGCCGACCCGGTCGTATGCCGGATCCGCGTCCTGCCGATGGACGAGAAGGTCGAGGCGCAGCGGACCCGGATGCGCTACCACGGGCTCCTGGAGGACATGCGGCGTACGGAGGTCGTCATGCGCGAGGCGGGGGCCACGGACGAGGAGGTCGCTCGCGAGCTGGTCGACATGCGGAACCAGGCCAAGGAGGTCACCCGCGCCGGTATGACTCCGCAGGAGGTACGGATCCTGGAGGAGCGGAACATGGCCACGTACGGAAACCCCCTCGGCCCCACCGCTGACCAGCTCTACGCCAAGTACGGATCCTGGCAGCGGGTGACCGACGCGTCGATGCGGACCAGTTACGCCGTCGACCGCGAGCTCAGCCTCGAGTACCGCCCCTGCCCTGTGTAGGCGCATACGCCGGAGGGCCGGACCGCGTCGAGCGGTTCGGCCCTCCGGCGTACAGGCGTATAGACGTAGAGCGGTCCGCGCACGCACGCGCGTACGGGTGCTACTCGGCGCTGTCAGGGGCCGCCGGGGTGACCCACTCGACGAGCTGGATGACGACGCCGTTGGGGTCGGTCAGCTGGAACAGGCGCTCTCCCCACGGCTCTTCGCGCAGCGGCATCGTGATCGGGGCGCCCGCCTCGCGCAGGCGGGTTTCCTCCGCCGCGAGGTCGGTGACGGTGAACGCCAGGATCAGTCCGGCCGCCTGCTGGTCGCGCTGCTCGGGCGGGAGGACGTCGGTGCCGCGCCGGAGCAGCACGATGTCGACCGCGGCGTCCTCGCGGGTCAGCGAGGCGAAGCCGTCGGCGGCCATGGCCACCTGGTAGCCGAGGTGGGTGGTGAGGAACTCCCGGGAGGCGTCCACGTCGGCGACGGTGAGGGAGAGGGTGGAGGTAGAGACGTTCAAGGCTGCGGCTCCTCGACGGGTGGACCTACGGGCGGCTGGTGCTGGTGCTGGTGTGGCTGAGACGCATTCTGTGTGGTGCGTGCGGTGCCTGAAACGCCGTGCGGCGCGGTACTGCGCGGGGTACTGGGCGCGGCGCGCGTCAGTACGTGCGGCGCGGCGCCTGGAACCTGGTGCGGGTGGGCGCCTGGCGGTGGCCGGTGCGCGGCAGCTCGCGGGCCGGACGCGGGGTGCCGGACACCGGACCGGCCTCCTGGGTGGCGGCGAGCTTGACGGTGGGGAACGGGGTGCTGGGGGAGGTGAAGGAGCGGTTCTGGCTTCGCATACGCGGTCTCCGGGGCTCGTCCTGCAGGGGGCGCTTTTTGCAACGGACATAACTTTACGCACGACGCAACGAGTGCGTCAAGCGTAAACTTGCGCTCAGTGTAAGATTCGCCCATGGGTATCGAGAGCATGGGACTCCGCGAGTCCAAGAAGCAGGAGACCAGGCAGCTGATCTCCGACCACGCCACCCGGCTCTTCATCGAGCAGGGCTTCGAGCAGACGACCATCGCCGAGATCGCCACAGCGGCCCGCGTCGCCAAGAAGACGGTCACCAACTACTTCCCGCGGAAGGAGGACCTGGCCCTCGACCACCACGAGGCGTTCACCGCCGGCCTGGCCGCCGCGGTCGCCGACCGGCCCGCCGGGGAGTCGGCGCTCACCGTGCTGCGACGGGAGTTCGCCGCCGCGGTGGAGCAGTGCAACCCCGTCGCGGGGTTCGCCGGCCCGGCGTTCGCCCGCATGATCGCCGAGAGTCCGACCCTGACGGCCCGCCTGCGTGAACTGCACGACCAGCGCGAGGAGGCTCTCGCCGCGGCCCTCGCGGACATCGCCCCCGCCGACGCCCCGCCCATCGCCCCCCGGGCCGCAGCCGCACTCCTCGGGGCCGCGCACCGGCTGCTGTTCCAGCGCATCCAGGAACTCACCCTGGCCGGCGAGCCCGACGAACGGATCGCGGCCACCGTGGCCGAGGAGGCCACGTACGTCTTCGACCTCCTCGCCACCGGCCTCGAAGCCCACCCGCCCACGGAAGCCTGACGCGGCGAGAGCCGGCAGGACATCGGTAACGGACCACTGACCGGCGCCGGACTGTCCCGGACAACGCCGAAGGGCCCCACCGCGAACGGTGGGGCCCTTCAACGAATTGCCCGGTGAGAGCAATGGCGGAGGATACGAGATTCGAACTCGTGAGGGGTTGCCCCCAACACGCTTTCCAAGCGTGCGCCCTAGGCCTCTAGGCGAATCCTCCGTCGCAGACATTACATGACCGGGGAGGGTGCTCGCGAACTCGATCCAGGTGGGGGCCGGTGGAGGGTTCCCGGTGGGGGAGGGGGTCGGGGGCGGGTTCGGGATCGGGTACGCTGGGCGGAGCCCCTCACGCGGTGCTATCTGACTGAACTCCCCCAGGGCCGGAAGGCAGCAAGGGTAGGTCGGCTCTGGCAGGTGCGTGGGGGGCGCTTGCGTTCCCGGGTTGTCGGTGGGCGCCTATAACCTCGTACATGTGTCGTCTCTCGCGCTCTACCGCCGCTATCGCCCCGAGTCCTTCGCCGAGGTCATCGGGCAGGAGCATGTCACCGACCCGTTGCAGCAGGCCCTGCGGAACAACCGGGTCAATCACGCGTACCTGTTCAGCGGGCCCCGTGGGTGCGGCAAGACGACCAGCGCGCGGATTCTGGCGCGCTGTCTGAACTGCGAGCAGGGGCCCACCCCGACGCCGTGCGGGGAGTGCCAGTCCTGTCGAGACCTCGCGAGGAACGGGCCGGGGTCCATCGACGTCATCGAGATCGACGCCGCGTCGCACGGTGGCGTGGACGACGCCCGTGACCTGCGCGAGAAGGCCTTCTTCGGGCCCGCGTCCAGCCGGTACAAGATCTACATCATCGACGAGGCCCACATGGTCACCTCGGCGGGCTTCAACGCCCTCCTGAAGGTGGTCGAGGAGCCCCCGGAGCACCTCAAGTTCATCTTCGCCACGACCGAGCCCGAGAAGGTCATCGGGACGATCAGGTCCCGGACCCACCACTACCCCTTCCGGCTCGTGCCCCCTGGCACCCTCCGGGAGTACCTGGGCGAGGTGTGCGGGCGCGAGGGCATTCCCGTCGAGGACGGGGTGCTGCCGCTCGTCGTGCGTTCCGGCGCCGGGTCCGTGCGTGACTCGATGTCCGTGATGGACCAGCTCCTGGCCGGGGCCGCCGACGACGGTGTGACGTACGCCATGGCGACCTCGCTGCTCGGTTATACGGACGGTTCGCTGCTCGACTCCGTCGTGGAGGCGTTCGCGGCCGGGGACGGCGCCGCCGCGTTCGAGGTCGTCGACCGGGTCGTCGAGGGCGGCAACGATCCGCGCCGGTTCGTCGCCGACCTCCTCGAGCGGCTGCGCGACCTGGTGATCCTGGCCGCTGTGCCGGACGCCGCCGAGAAGGGGCTCATCGACGCCCCGGTCGACGTGATCGAGCGCATGCAGGCCCAGGCGTCCGTGTTCGGTGCCGCCGAGCTCAGCAGGGCCGCCGACCTCGTCAACAGCGGGCTGACCGAGATGCGGGGCGCCACCTCGCCCCGGCTCCAGCTGGAGCTGATCTGCGCGCGCGTGCTGCTGCCCGCCGCCTTCGACGACGAGCGTTCGGTGCAGGCGCGGCTGGACCGGCTGGAGCGCGGGGCGGCCGCCGCGCCCGCGCCCGTCTTCACACCCGGCCCTCCGGCGCCCACCATGGGGTACGTGCCCGGGCCCGACGCCCAGACCCCGATGGCCCCGCCCCCGCCGGCCCCCGCGCGGCCCGCGCCCGCCCCGGCCCCCGCTCCCGTACCGGCGGTGCAGGCGCAGCCCGCCCCCACCCCCGTACACCCGCAGCACTCCGAGCCCACTCAGGCTCCCGCCGCTCCGCGCCCCGGTGCCTGGCCTGGTGCCGCGACCCCCGGCGGCGGGGGGCCCGGTGCCTGGCCCGGCGCGTCCGCCCCGGCGGCTCCCGCAGCCCCGGCTCCCGCTCCCGTGCAGGCGCAGCCCGCGCCGCAGGCCCCCGCCCCGGCGTCCACCGGTGGCGGTGGGGACGTGGCGCAGGTGCGGAACCTCTGGCCGCAGATCCTCGACGCCGTGAAGAACCGGCGCCGCTTCACCTGGATCCTGCTCAGCCAGAACGCCCAGGTGGCGGGCTTCGACGGCACGACGCTCCAGCTCGGCTTCCTCAACGCCGGGGCCCGGGACAACTTCGCGAGCAGCGGCAGCGAGGACGTCCTCAAGCAGGCGCTCGCCGAGCAGTTCCACGTGAACTGGAAGATCGAAGCGATCATCGACCCCTCGGGCGGCGCCTCGCCCCCGCCCGCCGCCACCGGCTTCGGCGGGTCGGGCGGAACGGGTGGCTTCAGCGGTTCAGGCGGAAGCGGCTCAGGCGGTTCCAGTGGTACGGGGGGATCCGGCGGCTTCGGCGGTTCGGGTGGAGGCGGTGGCTTCGGCGGTGGGCGGCCGTCGGCGCCCGACCAGGCCTTCCCGCAGTCCCCGCCGTCCGCCTCCGCACCCTCGCAGGCCCCGTCCGCATCCTCCTCCGCCTTCCCGCAGCCGTCCCCGTCCGCGTCGTCGGGGGCCTCCGCGCCCGCGTACACGCCGCCCGCGCCGCAGCCCGTGGCCCCTGAGGACGACGTACCGGAGGAGGACGATCCGGACCTCGTCGACTCCGCGCTCTCCGGGCACGACCTGATCGTGCGCGAGCTCGGAGCGACCGTTGTGGAGGAATACACGAACGAGTAGGGGCGTCTCGTTCAGTGGCCCCCACAAGGGGCATCCCGCCCCGCGGGCTACTCTGGCAGGCGTGAAGGTCCTCGTCATCGGCGGCGGCGCCCGCGAACACGCCCTGTGCCGCTCTCTCTCCCTCGATCCCGACGTCACCGCTCTGCACTGCGCGCCCGGCAACGCCGGAATCGCGGAGGTCGCCGAGCTGCACCCCGTCGACCAGCTGGACGGCGAAGCCGTCGCGCGCCTCGCCACCGAGCTCGGCGCCGAACTGGTCGTCGTCGGCCCGGAGGCCCCGCTCGTCGCCGGCGTCGCCGACGCCGTCCGCGCGGTCGGCATCCCCGCCTTCGGCCCGTCGCGGGAAGCCGCGCTGCTGGAGGGCTCCAAGGCGTTCGCCAAGGACGTCATGGCCGGTGCGGGGGTGCCCACCGCCCGCAGCTACGTCTGCACGACCCCGGAGGAGATCGACGAGGCGCTCGACGCCTTCGGCGCTCCGTACGTGGTCAAGGACGACGGTCTCGCCGCCGGCAAGGGAGTCGTCGTCACGGACGACCTCGCGCAGGCACGGGCCCACGCGCTCGCGTGCGACCGGGTGGTCATCGAGGAGTACCTGGACGGCCCCGAGGTCTCCCTCTTCGCGATCACCGACGGCGTCACCGTCCTCCCGCTCCGCCCCGCGCAGGACTTCAAGCGCGCGCTCGACGGCGACGAGGGCCCGAACACCGGCGGCATGGGCGCCTACTCGCCGCTGCCGTGGGCCGACCCGAAGCTGGTCGACGAGGTCCTTGTGACCGTCCTCCAGCCGACGGTCGACGAGCTGCGCCGCCGTGGCACGCCGTTCTCCGGTCTGCTGTACGCGGGTCTGGCGATCACCAGCCGTGGCGTACGGGTCATCGAGTTCAACGCCCGCTTCGGCGACCCCGAGACGCAGGTGGTCCTGGCCCGGCTCAGGACCCCGCTGGCCGGTGTCCTGCTGCACTCCGCCAACGGCACCCTGGAGGACCAGCCGCAGTTGAGCTGGAGCGACGACGCCGCCGTCACCGTGGTCATCGCCTCCCACAACTACCCGGAGACCCCGCGCACGGGCGACCCGATCGAGGGCCTGGACGAGGTCGCCGAGAAGGACGCCCCGCACGCGTACGTGCTCCACGCCGGTACGAAGCGGGACGGCGACGCGATCGTCAGCGCGGGCGGCCGCGTCCTCTCCGTCACCGCCACCGGAACGGACCTGGAGCAGGCACGCGAGCGCGCGTACGCGGCGGTCGGCCGTATCCGCCTTGACGGCTCCCAGCACCGTACGGACATCGCGCGGAAGGCCGCCGAGGCCTGACGGCGCCGCCCTTTTCTCGCGCGGCCGTGCGGTGGACCGCACGGCCGCGCGAATGCCATCACCTTTACCCAAAGCCATTCCATCGAGTGACGGCTCGGCCATCCGGATGACGTCCGCCACCGCCCCAACTAGGGTGCGGCGAAGGCGTTCCGGCACTTGGCCCACCGGCATTGCGATGTCAGTGGCGGGTGCCACAGTGGGGGAGTGAGCAACACCGCCACAGGCAGTCCCGGCATGGACGGTCCGGAGACGGGCGGTCCCGACATGGACAGAAGGGGGTGATGTACGGCGTGTCCGGTACCGGTTCCGTTGTCGGTGACGAATGGGGCGTGCGCGCCGCGCGCTCCCGAGCCATCGGCGTCCTCCGGGTCCGCGGCAGGGCCCTGGGCCTCGCGGTCCTCCCCGCCGCCGTGGCCGTCGTCCTGTACGCGGGCGGGGTCACCGGCCACTTCGCGGGCTCCGGCTGGGACGCGGCCCGCTGGGCGGTGACCGTGCTCGCGGTCGTCGTCCTCCTCGCCGCCACGGCCGTCGCCCTCGTCGTCGCCCGGGCCCGTCCGGCCGCGACGCCGACGGTGGAGCTCTCCGAGACCGCCGCCCCCGACCTCTACCGGCTCGTCCGGGACCTGGCCGACCGGCTCGACGTGCCGGCACCCGCCGCGATAGCCCTGACGCCGGACTGCGACAGCTGGCTCGAGGACCGCACCCACCGGGCCCACCGCGCGCGGCGCACGTCCGCCGACGGCGACTCGGACGGTGCGCCCGTCCTCGTCATAGGCTCACCCTTCCTGTGGTGGATGCGCGTCGGCGAACTGCGGGCGGTCCTCGCCCCCGTCGTCGCCGGCACCGGCCCCGCCGCCCACCCCGACATAGCCGCCGCCCGCCGCTTCGTCCGAGGCCTGGACGCGGCCGTCGCCGTGCCACGGAACTCCGGCCTCGACCCGCTCCGCAGACTCGGCGCGCACGGCGTGGGGCAGGTCGCCCGCGTCCTGCTGCGCGCCTGCCGCGGGCACGCCGCCGAGATGGAGCGCGGGGTCGCCGTCGCCGGCTCGGAGCGCGCCCAGGCCGTCGACTACGGCGTGCGGATCGTCGCCCAGGAGCAGGTCGGCCTGGCCTACGCGGGCTGGGACCGCCTCCTCACCCGGGTCGCGCTGCCCGCCTGGCGCATGGGCCGCTGGCCCTCCCAGCTCGACGCGGGCGTGGTCTCCGCCCTGACCGAACTCTCCCGCCGGGACCGGCTCGCGGACGGCTTCTCGTCGCGTCTGGGCGAGCGCCCCGCGTGCGACCTCCTGGAGGAGCCGGGAGCGGTCGACGAGGTCACCTCGCTGCTCGCCGCCCGCCTCTTCCACGGCGGCCCGGCCGAACCCGGTCCCGACTGGTCCCCGGTGGAGTGGAGCCAGTACCCGGAGGAGGTCGTCGACCGGAAGTGGCGTACCGACGCGGCCCGACTGCACCAGGTCCTCGACGGTCTCGGCGCGGCCGGCGCCCCGGCCGGGACCGCGTCCGCCGCCGACGCCCCGGCCGGGACCGCGTCCGCCGCCGACGCCCCGACCCTGACCCGTGTCATCGCCCACCTGTCGACGGCGCCCGTCCCGCTCCCTGAGGCGGGCGTAGCCGCGGACACGGCTCACGCCGACACGGCTCACGCCGACACGGCTCACGCCGACACGGCTCACGCCGACACCGCTCACGCCGACACCGCTCACGCGGAAGCCGACCTCGACGCCGCCACCGCCCCTGCCGACGTCGACCCCGCAGCCGAGGCTTCCACCGACACCAACACCAACACCGACACCGCCACCGAGACCGATCTCGGCATCGGCCCCGACCCCGGCATCGACCCCGACCCCGACCCCCTCGACATCCACGACGACGAGGACGACGAGGAGCCCGTCAACCCCGCTGCCGAGGCGCTCGCCGGGGCGCTCAGCGCGCTCCTCGCGCGCGAAGAGGCCGCGCGGGAGGCGCGGGTGGCCGCCGCCGGCGCTCGGACCGCCCAGACGGCGGCCCGGAGCGGCGGCAAGGACGACCGGCCCGGCGCCGCGCACCCGGGCGCCGTCAGCGGCCCCGACGGGCCCCTGCCGCTGTTCCCGCTCCAGCCGCCCCGTTCCGGCCGGGATCTGCTCGCAGACCACGTCACCGCGATGGTCTGCTGCGCGGCCGTGGACACCGCGGAGGCCGCGCCGGGCCTCGACTGGCTCGACGGGCCCGCCCTCCTGGTCGGCGGCGAGCGGGCGGCGGACCTGGGCCCCCGTGTCCTCGCCCTCGTCGAGGACGGCGATCCGGAGCCGTTGCGCGTCTGGCTGGCCCGCACGGGAGTGCGCCCGGAGAAGCCCGTACGCCTGGTCTGAGGCCTTCCGGGGCCCCGTCCATGGCATGGGTTTCTCGGAGCCAGAGGTTCCACTCTCGCCAATTCACGACGAACGGTGACGGAGTGCGCGCGTTATGTGATGTGCTGGAGACCGCCACTGACAGGAGCGCGCATGGGAAGCACCGAGCCGCAGCACGCACCAGCAGCACGCGCCGGAGGCACACAGCGCGAGCGCGCAGCAGAGGCACAGACACAAGGACACATCAGAGGCACTGACCAGCCGACCCGGGGGAGTCGAGGGAGGGCGCAGCATGGGGGCGGAGCAGATCAGGCGGTGGGAGTCGGGCGCGCTCGCGCACGCCGTCACCGATCCCTTCGGCCAGGGCCCCCTGCCCTGGCTGCGCGGGTCCGAGAACTATTTCGACGACACCGGCCAGGTGGTCCCCTGGTACGCGGACGAGATCCTGGCCCGGGGCGGCAGCGGCAGCCCGCGTACGGCCGACGACGTCCGGCGCCAGATCAAGGGGTTCGCGTCCGACGGGGCCGTGGCGCCGGGCGAGTCGATCGACTTCCACATCACGGTGGACCCGCCGCAGCAGTTCTCGGTCGACGTCTACCGGATCGGGCACTACGGCGGCGATGGCGCCGCGAAGATCACCACGAGTCCGCGTCTCTCGGGGATCGTCCAGCCGCCCCCGCTGACCGCCGACCGTACGGTCTCCTGTCACCACTGGTGGCAGTCGTGGCGGTTGCAGGTTCCCACGTACTGGTCGATCGGGGCGTACGTCGCCGTCCTCACCACCGTCGACGGCCACCGCTCGCACATCCCCTTCACGGTCCGCGACGACCACCCGGCCGATCTGCTCCTCGTCCTCCCGGACGTGACCTGGCAGGCGTACAACCTGTACCCGGAGGACGGCCGCACCGGCGCCAGTCTCTACCACGCATGGGACGAGGACGGCCGGCTGCTCGGGGAGCAGGACGCGGCCGTCACCGTCTCCTTCGACCGCCCGTACGCGGGCGCGGGGCTTCCGCTCCACGTCGGGCACGCCTACGACTTCATCCGCTGGGCCGAGCGCTACGGCTACGACCTGGCGTACGCGGAGACCCGCGACCTGCACGCGGGCCGGGTCGATCCGAGCCGCTATCGGGGCCTGGTCTTCCCGGGGCACGACGAGTACTGGTCGGTGCCGATGCGCAGGACCGTCGAACTCGCCCGTGACCAGGGCACGTCGCTGGTCTTCCTCTCGGCGAACACCATGTACTGGCAGGTGGAGCTGGGGCCCTCGCCGTCCGGGGTGCCGGACCGGCTCCTCACCTGCCGCAAGCGGCGCGGCCCGGGCCGTCCGGCACTCTGGCGCGAGGTGGACCGGCCCGAGCAGCAGCTCCTCGGTATCCAGTACGCGGGCCGGGTGCCCGAACCGCACCCGCTGGTCGTACGGAACGCCGAGCACTGGCTCTGGGAGGCCACCGGCGCCGGTGACGGCGACGAGCTGCCCGGCCTGGTCGCGGGCGAGGCCGACCGCTACTTCCCGCGCACGGCGCTTCCGGAGCACGAGGGCCGCATCCTGCTCGCCCACTCGCCCTACCGGGACGGCGAGGGGGCACTGCGCCACCAGGAGACCTCGCTCTACCGGGCGCCCTCGGGAGCCTGGGTCTTCGCCTCCGGTACGTTCGCGTGGTCGCCGGCGCTGGACCGGCCGGGCCATGTCGACGCCCGGGTCCAGCGCGCCACCGCGAACCTTCTCGACCGGATCTGTAAGAGGGACTGACCGGGGCCGACCAGGACTGACCGGGCCCGCCCACCGCCGACCGGTCCCGGTGCGAGAGAATCGAACCGCTCCTGGATCAACCTACGCGGAGGAACCGTGTCCGGATTCGTAGAAAAGCCCGAGCCTGTCCAGGTCCCGGGCCTCACCCATCTCCACACGGGCAAGGTGCGCGACCTGTACCGGAACGAGGCCGGTGACCTCGTGATGGTGGCGAGCGACCGCCTGTCCGCGTACGACTGGGTCCTGCCCACCGAGATCCCCGACAAGGGGCGGGTCCTCACCCAGCTCTCCCTGTGGTGGTTCGACCGGCTCTCCGACCTGGTCCCCCACCACGTGCTCTCGACCGACCTCCCGGCCGGCGCCCCCGCCGACTGGGCGGGCCGCACCCTGGTCTGCACGTCGCTGAACATGGTCCCGGTCGAGTGCGTGGCCCGCGGCTACCTCACCGGCTCCGGTCTCGTCGAGTACGACGAGTCCCGTACGGTCTGCGGCCTCGCGCTGCCCGAGGGGCTGAGCGACGGCTCCGAGCTGCCGGCCCCGATCTTCACCCCGGCCACGAAGGCCGCGGTCGGCGACCACGACGAGAACGTGTCGTACGAGGAGGTCGCCCGCCAGGTCGGCGCCGAGACGGCCGCCCTGCTGCGCCAGACGACCCTCGCCGTGTACGGCCGGGCCCGTGACATCGCGCGCGACCGGGGGATCATCCTCGCCGACACCAAGTTCGAGTTCGGCTTCGACGGGGAGACGCTGGTGCTCGCCGACGAGGTCCTGACCCCGGACTCCTCGCGCTTCTGGCCGGCCGACCAGTGGGAGCCGGGCCGTGCCCAGCCCTCGTACGACAAGCAGTTCGTCCGGGACTGGCTGACCTCCCCGGCCTCCGGCTGGGACCGCAGGAGCGAGCAGCCGCCGCCGCCCCTCCCGCAGGAGATCGTGGACGCGACGCGCGGCAAGTACCTGGAGGCGTACGAGCTGCTGACCGGCAAGACCTGGTCCGACAGCTTCTAGGCGCCCAGCCGCACCGTCGCGCGGGGCACGAGAAAGCCCCCGGTCGATTCGACCGGGGGCTTCTTCGTGGAGCGGACGACGAGATTCGAACTCGCGACCCTCACCTTGGCAAGGTGATGCTCTACCAACTGAGCCACGTCCGCATGCGCCGTAGCGCGGAGCCAACTATACCCAACCTTTCGCCTGCGCGAGCCGCACCGCCGTGTGACGGTTCTCGGCGCCGAGCTTCGCCGCGGCCGACGAGAGGTAGTTCCGGACGGTTCCGGGGGAGAGCGAGGCGCGCCGGGCGATCTCCGCGACCGGTGCCCCGTCGGCGGAGAGTTCGAGGACCTCGGCCTCCCGCGCGGTCAGCGGGGAGTCCCCCGCGGCGATCGCGTCGGCTGCCAACTCCGGGTCCACGTAACGGTTTCCGGCGTGCACGGTACGGATGATCTCGGCGAGTCGCTGGGCGCTGACGGTCTTCGGCACGAAGCCGCGTACGCCGGCGGAGAGGGCCCGCTTGAGGTGTCCCGGACGGCCGTGGCCGGTCACGATCATGGTGCGGCAGCCGGGGAGTTCGTCCCGCAGGACCGTGGCGACCGTCACACCGTCCGCGTCCGGCATCTGAAGATCGAGCACGGCGACGTCGGGGCGATGGGCCCGGGCCATGGCGAGCGCCTCGGGCCCGGTGGCGGCCTCGGCGACGACGACGAGGTCGTCCTCGAGCCCGAGCAGCGCGGCGAGAGCGCCACGGATCAGATGCTCGTCGTCGGCGAGCAGCACGCGCAGGGGGACGGTCACGGGGCCACCTCGGTACGAGGAAGGGGAAGGGGACGAGGAAGGGGGCGGCGTCGAGGACGCGTACGGGATACGGGGTGGGTCACGGGGCCGCCTCGGTACGTGTACGGGTGCGGAGGCTCGCCACCGGGACCCTGGCCGTCACGCGGAACGTACCGCTCTCGCCCGGCCCGGCCTCCAGGGTCCCGCCGACGGCCGCGAGCCGCTCCCGAAGCCCCGCGAGCCCCGACCCGCGCCCGGCCCCCGTCCCGTGCCCGGCACCCGACCCCGTCCCGCGCCAGGACCCGGTCCCGCGCCCGGCCCCCGTCCCGTGCCCGGCACCCGCTCCGCCCCGACCGTCCGGTCCTCGGGAGTTCGTGGTCACCGCCACCCCGTCGTTCTCCACGGTCAGCAGCACCGCGCCCTCCTCCTCGCGTACGGAGATCGCGCAGTGCCGCGCGTCCCCGTGTCTCAGTACGTTCGTCGTGGTCTCCCGGACCACCCACCCGAGCGCCGCCTGCACCTCGTCGGGCAGGGCGAGCGCGGGGGTGTCGACGGCGCTGTCGATCCCGGCCGCGTCGAGGACACCCCGCGCGCCCTCCAGTTCCACCCTCAGGTCCGCCTCGCGGTAGCCGCGCACGACGTCCCGGACCTCCCGCTGGGACTCCTGGGCGATGCGCTGCACCTCGATCATCTGGTCGATGGCCTCGGGGCGTTCGCGCCGCGCGAGCTGGACGGCGAGTTCGCTCTTGAGGGCGATCACGGACAGGTTCCGGCCGAGGATGTCGTGCAGGTCCCGCCCGAACCGCAGCCGCTCCTCGGCGACCGCGAGCCGGGCCTGCACGTCACGCGCCTCGCGCAGCTCGAAGAGGACCCTGAGCACCCAGAGCGAGAGGCGGATCGTGACGGCGAGCCAGCCGGTGATCATGAGGACGGTCACCACGGTGACGACGGTCTGCAGGGTGTCCAGGCCCCCGAGGGGTACGGCGGCCAGGAGCACGCCGGCCAGCAGGGCCTGGTGGAGGACGACGGTCCGTACGGGGAAGACCAGGCAGTGCCCCGCGACGAAGGGGACGAGGGCCGCCCCGAGCATCCCGGGCAGCAGCCCCGTCACGTCGCTGGTGGCGGACTCGGCGAGGACGGCCCCCGCGGTGGCGGCGCCGGCCACGGCGGCCGGCAGGACCTCGCGCGGGCCGAACGCGGTGCCGGGCCGCAGATAGACGTCCATCCCGCGACGCAGGAAGCGGTGGCAGAGGATGCCGTTGGCGAGGTTGAGCACGGGGGCCACGACGACCAGGAGGAGCGGTGCCTCGTGCCGGATCGGCCGGATCAGGAGGAGGAGCCCCAGGCCGAACATGGCGGCCCACAGCAGCATGTACGCGGTGACGCGCGTGTAGACGTCCACCTTGGCCGGCCCGCTCCGGCCGCTCCAGCTCTTCACGACGGGTCCTCCCGGCCTCTCGGGGCAACTCTCAACGCGCGGTCTCCCGGCGCGGGTCGGTCGGTGCCACACCAGTGCGGGCGCCGGTCGCGCACCGCCCGCTCGCGCACCTCCCGCTCGCGCACCCCCCGCTCACCGCCCGCTCGCTCACCGCCGGGGCTCCCACCGGAACCACCGCTGGACAGCAAACACCGAGAGCGCGATCCAGGCCAGCGCGGTCACCGTGGCGCCCGCCGGCTCCCCTGCCTCCACCCCGCCGGTCCACCCGGCCCGTACGAGGGTCATCACGCCGGTCAGCGGCAGCAGTTCGCAGAGCGAGGCGATCCGGTCGGGGAGGAGGGAGAGGGGGACGAAGAGTCCGGAGCCCATGCAGGAGACCAGGAACAGCGGCAGGGTCGTGAGCTGGGCGCTGTCGACGGTGCGGGTGAGGGCGGACGTGGCGGCGGCGACGGCGGTGAGCAGGACGAGGCCGAGGACGACGCCGACGAGGAGCAGCGCGGGCCGGGCGGGTGCGGACACGCCGAGGACGGTGATGCCGCCGACGGTCATGAGGGCGCACTGGGCGAGCGCGAGTACGGCGGCCGGCAGGGCGATCCCCGTGAGGATCTCGATGTCGGTGACCTCTCCGGTCCGCAGCCGTTTGAGGACGAGCGCCTCGCGGCGGGCGACGAACGCGGAGACGAGGTTGGAGTGCACGACCATGAGCAGCGCCATGCCGATGCCGCCGGTCACGGCGACCTCCGCGACGGTCGTGCCCGTCTTCCCGAGGTCGACGCTGTCGAGGGAGCTGCGGATCGCGCCCATCATGAGCACGGGGACGAAGACGGCGACGAAGAGAGCCGTGCGGTTGCGGACGAGCAGGGTCAGCTCGGCCCGTCCGAGTGCGGCGAGCCGGGTACGGGCGGCGAGGTGCGTGAGGGAGCTCATCGGACGGCCTCCGGTTCCTGCGCGTGGGTCGGTGTCCCCGCCGTGGTGCGGGACGCGATGTCGAGGAACGCCTCTTCGAGGGACGCGGACCGGGCGTCGAGTCCGTCGAGGCGTACGTCGTGCTCCCGGGCCCAGCGGAGGAGCGCGGTGAGGTCGTCCTGGAGGGAGCTGGTACGGATCTCCACCCGCCCGCCGTCCTCGGCGGCCCGCAGGTGGAGCGGGAGCCGTCCGGCCGGGACCCCGTCGGGGAGGGTGAAGCGGATGCGGGCGGGCCGGGCGGCGGTGACCTCGGCGGGGGTGCCGGAGAGGACGATCCGGCCGGCGTGCATGATCGCGAGCCGGTCGGCCAGCGTCTCGGCCTCCTCCAGGTAGTGCGTGGTGAGCAGGACGGTGGTGCCGTCGTCGCGGAGTGCCCGGACGAGTTCCCAGGTGTCGCGGCGGCCCTCGGCGTCGAGGCCGGTGGTCGGCTCGTCGAGGAAGAGGACCTCGGGGCGGCCGAGGAGCGCGAGCGCCAGGTCGAGTCGGCGTCGTTCGCCGCCGGACAGCTGCTTGACCCGGACGTGTTCGCGGCCGGTGAGTCCGGTGGCGGCGAGGGCTTCGGCGGCGGGCCGGGCGTTGCTGGTGCACCCCGCCCACATCCGTACGGTCTCGGTCACGGTCAGGTCGCCGGGGAAGCCGCCTTCCTGGAGCATCACGCCGATGCGGGGGCGGACGGCCGCGCGCTCGCGGTACGGGTCGTGGCCGAGGACGCGGGCGGTGCCGGCGCTCGGGGCCGCGAGGCCCTCGAGGAGTTCGACCGTGGAGGTCTTGCCGGCGCCGTTGGTGCCGAGGAGGGCGAAGATCTCGCCGCGGGGGACGGTGAAGGAGATGCCGCGCACGGCCTCGAAGCCGCCGACGTAGCCGCGGCGCAGGCCTTCCGCTTCGATCGCGTTGGTCATGCGTCCAGACTTCCGGCGGGCGCGGCCGTCCGGCAGTGCGCGCTGTCACCACGACTTCTGACACATGTCATGAGGGCGAGGGTGATGCGGCGGAGACGATGAGAACGCGGGGACACGGCGAAGGCCCCGGTTCCTGAGAACCGGGGCCTTCGACTTCCTGAGCGGACGACGAGATTCGAACTCGCGACCCTCACCTTGGCAAGGTGATGCTCTACCAACTGAGCCACGTCCGCATTGCTGCCGCACATCGGCCTTCTCGAAAGAGGACCACTGGGCGGTGCGAGCACTACTCTACCTGATCCACAACGGTGGTCGGTCGAGCGATGCAGAGCGGGTGACAGGAATTGCACACTGCGCCTTCCCCCTGGAAGGGGGATGTTCTACTACTGAACTACACCCGCACGCTGCGTGAGGTGGGGCTTTGCGGCCTCGCCCCTCGGCGTGTTCCAGACTCTAGCGGATCATGGGGGGTGCAATGCAAATCGGTTCCCCCGGCCCGGTCCGCCGAGTCGCCCGCCCGGGCCCGCCGCGCTGAGCGGCGCCGCTCAACTCGCCTCGCGGAAGGCCTCGTAGACCCGCTTCGGGATCCGTCCGCGAGCGGGCACCTCCATCTTGTTGGACTGGGCCCAGGCCCGGACCGCCGCCGGATCGGGGGCGAGGGAGGTGTGGGTGTACGTCTCCGCCGAGGGGGTCGGGCCGGCCGCGCCCCTGGCCGGCAGCCTGCGGCCGGCGGCGAGGTACGGCGCGAGGGCCTTGCGGAGTTTCTTTGCATTGGCAGCATTCAGGTCGATCTCGTACATCTTCCCGTCAAGACCGAACGCGACCGTTTCAGCCGCTTCTCCGCCATCCATGTCGTCGGAGAGAGTGACCACCACACGCTGAGCCACGGATATCGGTCCTTTCCTGCGGCCGACGCCGCGGGGGAGGCGCTTGTGGCACCTCTGACGTGCGGTGATGTCGGCCTTGCGGCTGTTCCGGGACAATAATGCTTTCTTCTGGATTCCTTTGTACAGCGGCAGGTGTCGCATTGTGAAGCCCTGGCAATTGTTTCCGCGTGTCCTGAGGCAATGAGATCCGCAATATTTCACTCGAATTTTGCGTGGGTGTGCCCGGCCGGGGGCATGGGCGGTGCGCGTGCCGTGAGCCCCTCCGCGGCCGGGCATTTGGAGGATCCTTCAGATCTCTACCCGCGTAGAATTTGGAGGCAGGTACGCTGAGGGAACCGCCCACGCAACACACCACCGGGAGTGCCAGTGGCACGCGTCGTAGTCGACGTCATGCTCAAGCCGGAGATCCTCGACCCTCAGGGGCAGGCGGTGCAGCGTGCACTGCCCCGCCTGGGATTCGCCGGAATCGCCGACGTCCGCCAGGGGAAGCGCTTCGAGTTGGAGGTGGAGGGACCGGTCGACGAGGCCGCCCTCGCCCGCATCCATGAGATGGCCGAAACGTTCCTTGCCAACACCGTGATCGAAGACTTCATCGTGAAGGTGGAATCGTGACCGCACGCATCGGTGTCGTCACGTTCCCCGGAACGCTCGACGACCAGGACGCGTTGCGTGCCGCTCGTCTCGCGGGTGCCGAGCCCGTCTCGCTCTGGCACCGCGACAAGGACCTCAAGCAGGTCGACGCCGTGGTCCTGGCCGGTGGTTTCTCCTACGGCGACTACCTGCGGGCCGGAGCCATCTCCCGCTTCTCGCCGGTGATGGAGCCGATCATCGAGCAGGCGAGGGCGGGCATGCCCGTCCTCGGTATCTGCAACGGCTTCCAGATCCTCACCGAGGCGCATCTGCTGCCGGGTGCGATGCTGCGCAACAACCACCTCCACTTCATCTGCCGCGACCAGAAGCTGCGGGTGGAGAACGCGGGGACCGCCTGGACCTCGGACTACACCGAGGGCCAGGAGATCGAGGTCCCGCTCAAGAACATGGACGGCCGGTACGTCGCCGAGGAGCGCGTCCTCGACGAGCTGGAGGCCGAGGGGCGGGTGGCCTTCCGCTACCTGGACATGAACCCCAACGGCTCGCTGCGCGACATCGCGGGCATCACCAACGCCGCGGGCAACGTGGTCGGCCTCATGCCGCACCCCGAGCACGCCGTCGAGCCCCTGGTCGGCACCGGTAAGACGGACGGCCTCGGTTTCTTCACCTCGATCCTCAAGAAGCTGGTCAACGCCTGATGACTCTGGACACGGTCAAGCACGCGGCCGAGACGCCGGACAGCGAGCAGCCCTGGAAGGACCTCGGCCTCAAGGAGGACGAGTACGCGCGCATCCGCGAGATCCTCGGCCGCCGTCCCACCGGCGCCGAGCTCGCCATGTACTCCGTCATGTGGTCCGAGCACTGCTCCTACAAGAGCAGCAAGGTCCACCTGAAGCAGTTCGGCGAGAAGGTCCCGGAGAACGACGCCATGCTCGTCGGCATCGGCGAGAACGCCGGCGTCGTCGACGTCGGCCAGGGGTACGCGGTCACCTTCAAGGTCGAGTCGCACAACCACCCCTCGTACATCGAGCCCTACCAGGGCGCGGCCACCGGCGTCGGCGGCATCGTCCGCGACATCCTCGCCATGGGTGCCCGTCCGGTCGCGGTCGTCGACCCGCTGCGCTTCGGCGCGGCCGACCACCCCGACACCAAGCGCGTACTGCCCGGGGTCGTCGCCGGCATCGGCGGTTACGGCAACTGCCTGGGCCTGCCGAACATCGGCGGCGAGGTCGTCTTCGACTCCTGCTACCAGGGCAACCCGCTGGTCAACGCCGGCTGCATCGGCGTGATGAAGCACGAGGACATCCACCTCGCCAAGGCCTCGGGCCCCGGCAACAAGGTCATCCTCTACGGCGCCCGCACCGGCGGCGACGGCATCGGCGGCGTCTCGGTCCTCGCGTCCGAGACCTTCGACGACACGAAGCCGACCAAGCGCCCCGCCGTCCAGGTCGGCGACCCCTTCCAGGAGAAGCTCCTCATCGAGTGCACCCTGGAGATCTTCAAGGAGAAGCTGGTCGCGGGCATCCAGGACCTCGGTGGCGCCGGGCTCTCCTGCGCCACGTCCGAGCTGGCCTCGGCCGGTTCCGGCGGCATGCGCGTCGAGCTCGACCGGGTCCACCTGCGCGACGCGACCCTCTCGCCCGAGGAGATCCTCATGAGCGAGTCGCAGGAGCGCATGTGCGCGATCGTCGAGCCCGTGCACGTCGAGCGGTTCCTGGAGATCTGCGAGAAGTGGGACGTCATCGCCACCGTCATCGGTGAGGTGACCGAGGGAGAGCGCCTGGAGATCTTCTGGCACGGCGAGCAGATCGTCGACGTGCCGCCGCGCTCCGTCGCCCACGAGGGTCCGACCTACAACCGGCCGTACGCCCGCCCGGAGTGGCAGGACGCGCTCCAGGCCGACGACGCCGGCAAGCTGCCCCGGCCGCAGAGCGGCGCCGAGCTGAAGGACCAGGTCCTGAAGCTGGTGTCGTCCCCGAACCAGGCCTCGAAGGCGTGGATCACGGACCAGTACGACCGGTTCGTGCAGGGCAACACGGTGCTGGCGCAGCCCGAGGACGCGGGCATGGTCCGTATCGACGAGGAGACCAACCTCGGCGTGGCCATGGCGACCGACGGCAACGGCCGGTACGCGAAGCTCGACCCGTACACGGGTGCGCAGCTCGCGCTGGCGGAGGCGTACCGCAACGTCGCCGCGTCCGGTGCCAAGCCGCTGGCCATCTCGGACTGCCTGAACTTCGGTTCGCCCGAGGACCCGGCCGTGATGTGGCAGTTCGCGGAGGCCACCCGTGGTCTCGCGGACGGTTGCCTCCAGCTGGGCACCCCGGTGACCGGCGGCAACGTGTCGCTGTACAACCAGACCGGTGAGGTCGCCATCCACCCGACGCCGGTCGTGGCCGTGCTCGGTGTGATCGACGACGTGAACCGCCGTACGCCGATCGCCTTCGCGGAAGAGGGCCAGCTCCTCTACCTGCTGGGCGACACGCGCGAGGAGTTCGGCGGCTCGGCCTGGTCCGAGGTGATCCACCAGCACCTCGGCGGCATGCCGCCGGCCGTGGACCTCGACCGGGAGAAGCTGCTCGGCGAGATCCTGATCTCTGCCTCCCGCGACGGCATGATCGACGCGGCGCACGACCTGTCCGACGGCGGTCTGGTGCAGGCGGTCGTCGAGTCCTGCCTGCGCGGCGGGAAGGGCGCGCGCCTGGTGGTCCCGGAGGGCCTGGACGCCTTCACGTTCCTCTTCAGCGAGTCGGCCGGCCGTGCGGTCGTCGCCGTCCCGCGCAGCGAGGAACTCCGCTTCACCGACATGTGCGGGGCGCGGGGTCTGCCGGCGGCCCGGATCGGTGTCGTCGACGGGGACGCGGTGGACGTGCAGGGCGAGTTCATGCTCTCCCTGGCGGAGCTGCGCGAGGCGCACGAGGCGACGATCCCGGCCCTGCTGGCCTGATGCTCGGACGTTTCACGTGAAACGGCCCCCGCCCTCGGGCGGGGGCCGTACGCGTGCCCGGCGGCGTCTACGCGGCCGTGCCCCAGAAGGCGTCGGACTGATCGATGTCCTCGACGCACTCGTCGATGTCGGTGATCTTCCCGCCGACGATGGTGAACACGAGTGCGCCCTGCATCTCGATGCCGCGGTCACCTCGCTCCGCGAAGAACTTGTTGGCCGCCACGGCATGGCCGCGACCGTCCACGCAGACGCTGTGCAGTTCGACGCGCATCTTGCCGCCGGTGAGCTCGAACATCTGGCGGTACATGGCGAGGATGTTGTCCCGGCCCTTGAAGTGCCCGGAAATCTGGCTCTCACCGGGCATGTGGTGCGTGCAGTCCGCCGTCATCAGGGCGCCGACGGTTTCCATGTCCCCGCTGGTCCATGCCTCGAAGCCGCGGCGGACCAGGGCTGCGTCAGGGTGCTCAGCCATGGCTGATCGACCCCTCTCGTAGGTGGGGGTGTGCGGGCGACCCTCCCCCTCCAGTCTCCGACTACCCTCGCCCCCATGCCACCGGCCAAGAAGCGCACCCGTAGTTATGACTCCGCCAGGATCCGGGCGGCCGTGCTCGCCCAGTTCGGGCACGTACGGAAGGCGGTCGGGGCGCTCACGCCCGAGCAGCTCGACGGGCCGACCCGGCTCGGGGAGTGGACGGTACGGGACCTGGCTGCGCACCTCGCCTGGATGGTCGACTCCGTCCCGCAGCTCCTGGCCCTGCCGGAGCGGGGCGGGGACCGGCTCGCCCTCCTCGACTGGCCGTTCGTCACCGCCGGAGCGGCCGAGCGGATCGACGCGCACACCCGGGACATCGACGCCTCCGACCTGGCGGGGCTGTACGCGCGGGTGGCGGACGACTACGAGCGGGCGGTGGCGGGCGCCGCCGACGAGCGGCTCCTGCCGGTGAGCTTCGGCCCCATGACCCTCGCCGATTTCCTGGTCACCCGGACCGTGGAGCTGGTCGTCCACACCGACGACCTGAACGCGGCGACCGGTGCCGCCGTCCCGTACGACCGGCAGGCCCTCGCCGCCTGCACCCGGCTGCTCGCCGACACGCTCGCGTCGAAGGCCCCGGGCGGCGCGGTGGAGGTGCGGATCCCGCCGTACGCGGTGGTTCAGTGCGTGGAGGGCCCCCGGCACACCCGGGGCACCCCGCCGAACGTGGTCGAGACGGACCCGCTGACGTGGATCAGACTGGCGACCGGCCGGGCCGGGTGGGCCACCGAGCTGGACGGGGCGAAGGTCCGCGCCAGCGGTGAACGCGCCGACCTGGCCGGGCTGCTGCCGCTGATGGGCTGAGGGAACCGACTCCTCCGCGCGCCCGTCCCATCGCCATGAAGACGCCGCGTACGCCCCTCGCAGCAGCCGCCCTGGTCCTTCTCCTCGCCGCCTGCGGTACGGAAGGAGGTACCGGATCAGGTGGTGCGGCCACCGTCTCCCCCGACCTGCCCGTCGCCGGCACCCACTGGACGATCGGCGCCGTGACGGTCGACGGGCGCAGGTCTACCGCCCCGGACGGCGCGCGCGTCGACTTCGAGAAGAACGGCCGCGCCCGGGGGAACAGCGGCTGCAACACCTTCGGTGCCGCCGTCGCGGTGAACGGTGACACCCTGACCGTCTCCCCGCAGGAAGTCACCGAGATCGGCTGCCCGCCCGACCGGCAGCGCTTCGAGCAGGAGCTGCTCAAGGCGTTCTCCGGTCGGCTCAAGGGGACGATCGAGGGCGACAGGTTCACCCTCGACTCGGCCGACGGCAAGAACGGTCTGGAGCTGACCTCCGAACCGGCCGCCCCCCTGCGCGGCACCACCTGGAAGGTCGACGGTCTCGTCTCCGGGAAGACCGCGGCCTCGCTGCCCGCCGGCGGCGAGGGCAAGGCGCGGATCGTCATCGGCGCGGACGGGCGGGTCAGCGGCAACCTCGGGTGCAACAACTTCTCCGCGACAGCCCGCGTCGACGAGAAGGCCCGCACCCTCACCGTCGACGGCCCGGCGGCGACCACCCGCATGATGTGCGCGAGCCCGCAGATGACGCTGGAGACGAAGCTGTACGAGCTCCTCGACGGCCCCCTCGGCTACCGCCTGGATCACCGGACCCTGACCCTCACCGACGCCTCGGGCGAGGGCCTCACCGCGGTCGCCGCCCCCGCTCAGTAGCGCAGGAGCCCCGCGTCGATCCGTTCCCAGGCCGTTCGCAGTGAGGCGGTAAGGCCGGGTTCGGCAGCGGCCAGGTCCGCCTGCTCGCGGACGTCCCGGCCGAGGTGGAAGAGCTGGTCGCGGCCGGTCTTGCCCCGGTAGTACTTCCAGTCGCCCCGGCGCAGGGCCCGCTCGCCCCGCACCCGCCAGAACAGGTCCCGGTCGGGGACGTCGTGGCCGCGCAGCAGGTGCCCGGCGAGGCTCGTCCCGTCGAGAGGGAAGGCGGGGTGGGGGCGGGCCCCGGCCAGTTCGAGGAGGGTGGCGGTCCAGTCGGGGGTGAAGACCGGGAGGCGGCTGACCTGGCCGCCGTCGATCCGGGCGGGCCAGCGCAGGATCGACGGGACGCGGATGCCGCCCTCCTGGAGGGAGCCCTTGTTGCCGGTGAGCGGCCAGTTGTAGGAGAAGCGTTCGCCGCCGTTGTCGCTGGCGAAGAAGACGAGGGTGTCGCGCTCCTGGCCGGAGCGGCGCAGGGCGTCGAGGACCGTGCCGATCGACCGGTCGAGGTCCTCGACCATCTGCCCGTACTTCTCGATGGAGCCGCCGTCCTGGTGCCAGAGCGCACGTCCGTCGCCCGCCCTGATGCGGCGGGTGATCTCGTCGCTGGTCTCCTTGTCGCCGTCGGCGACCCAGGGCCAGTGCGGGGTGGTGAAGTTCAGGTTGAGGAGCCAGGGCCGGTCGTGATCGCGGCCGATGTACTCGCTCGCCCGCTCGGTCAGGATCCGGGTGTAGTAGCGCAGGTCCTTGTACTCGGCGTCGCCCTCGTAGAGGTCGTACTCGCCGCCGAGGCCGAGCTTCGAGTAGTACTCCAGGGCCCCGCCGAAGTTGCCGAAGAACTCGTCCCAGCCGGATCGGGTGGGGGAGTAGTCGGGGAGGTAGCCGCAGTGCCACTTGCCGATGAGGGCGGTGGCGTAGCCGGAGTCGCGGAGCAGTGAGGCGAGCGTCGGGTGGGTGGGTTCGAGGCCGACGGAGCGGTCGGCGATGGGTTCGGCGAGCCCGCCCTTCGTACGGCCCGGGTAGCGGCCGGTGTAGAGGCTGAAGCGGGTCGGGGAGCAGGTGGCGGAGCCGGAGTAGGCGTCGGTGAAGCGGACGCCCTGGCGGGCGAGCCGGTCGAGGTTCGGGGTGCGGATCTGTGGCGAGCCGTACGAGGAGAGGTCGGCCCAGCCGAGGTCGTCGCCGAGGACGAAGAGGATGTTGGGCCGCCGGGAGTGCCGGCGCGGGTTCGCGGCCCGGAAGTCGCGCTCCTCGGGCGGGCCGGGCCGGGCGTGGGCGGGGGAGGCGGCGGCGCCCAGGGCGGCGACGGCCGCGGCACCGGCGGCGGCACCGCCGAGGGCACGACGGGACAGGGGTGTGGACATACGGGGTCTCCAGACGGAGGCACGGAAGAGGTGCGAAGAAGAGGAGAGGGGAGAGAAAGGGGGCCGCGGAAGCGGTCAGACGCAGCGACACACGGCGCCGGCGACACGGACGAGGTCCACGTGCAGGCGCTGGACGAGGGTGACCGAGCGGTCACGCGGGGGCTGCATGGGGCTGGAGCTTCGTCCAGGGTCCGCGTACCTGTCAACGACCGTCTCGTACCCCGGGATGACTGTGGCGAGGGCGTTGCGGCAGTGTTTCCCGGGCCGTTCCCAGGGCTACGGAGCGACCGGCGATGCGAACTCCGTCACATCGCGCGGGTACCCCGGGGCTGGTACGAGCGTCCGTCGCCGGGCGGTCGGAGGGCCGGAGCCCTTACCCCGCCTGGTTCGTAGGCCTCTCCAAGCCGCAGATGATCAATTCGTAGGTTCGCACGAGCAGCGATGTCTCGGATTTCGCCAATTCGGACCAGTGGTCGAGCGCGTCTACACTCGGAAACGTGCCACGTGGTGACGGTCGACTCAATCACGACTTGCTTCCCGGAGAAAAAGGCCCCCAGGACGCTTGTGGCGTCTTCGGTGTCTGGGCTCCGGGTGAAGAGGTCGCAAAGCTCACGTACTTCGGGCTCTACGCCCTCCAGCATCGGGGCCAGGAATCCGCGGGAATCGCGGTCAGCAACGGCTCCCAGATCCTCGTCTTCAAGGACATGGGCCTCGTGTCCCAGGTCTTCGACGAGACCTCTCTCGGTTCCCTCCAAGGTCATATCGCGGTCGGTCACGCCCGCTACTCGACCACCGGGGCGTCCGTGTGGGAGAACGCGCAGCCGACGTTCCGGGCGACCGCCCGCGGCTCCATCGCGCTCGGCCACAACGGCAACCTGGTGAACACGGCGCAGCTCGCCGAAATGGTCGCCGACCTGCCCAAGAAGGAAGGCCGCGCGACCCGCGTGGCCGCGACCAACGACACCGACCTGCTCACCGCGCTCCTCGCGGCCCAGGTCGACGAGGACGGTGAGCCGCTCACCATCGAGCAGGCCGCCGCGAAGATCCTCCCCGATGTCCGGGGCGCCTTCTCCCTCGTCTTCATGGACGAGCACACGCTCTACGCGGCCCGTGACCCGCAGGGCATCCGCCCGCTGGTCCTCGGCCGCCTCGAGCGCGGCTGGGTCGTCGCGTCGGAGTCCGCCGCCCTCGACATCTGCGGCGCCAGCTACGTCCGCGAGGTCGAGCCGGGCGAGCTGATCGCGATCGACGAGAACGGCATCCGTACCTCGCGATTCGCGGAAGCGAAGCCCAAGGGCTGTGTCTTCGAGTACGTGTACCTGGCCCGCCCGGACACCGACATCGCCGGCCGGAACGTGTACCTCTCCCGTGTGGAGATGGGCCGCCGCCTCGCGAAGGAGGCGCCCGTCGAGGCCGACCTGGTCATAGCGACACCGGAGTCCGGCACCCCGGCCGCCATCGGTTACGCCGAGGCCTCGGGCATCCCCTTCGGCGCGGGCCTGGTGAAGAACGCCTATGTCGGGCGCACCTTCATCCAGCCGTCCCAGACCATCCGCCAGCTCGGCATCCGGCTGAAGCTGAACCCCCTCAAGGACGTCATCAAGGGCAAGCGCCTGGTGGTCGTCGACGACTCGATCGTCCGCGGCAACACCCAGCGCGCCCTCGTCAAGATGCTCCGTGAGGCCGGCGCGGCCGAGATCCACATCCGCATCTCCTCGCCGCCGGTGAAGTGGCCCTGCTTCTTCGGTATCGACTTCGCCACCCGCGCGGAGCTGATCGCCAACGGCATGTCGATCGAGGAGATCGGCAAGTCGCTGGGCGCGGACTCGCTCTCGTACATCTCCATCGACGGGATGATCGAGGCGACGACCATCCAGAAGCCGAACCTCTGCCGTGCCTGCTTCGACGGCGAGTACCCGATGGAGCTCCCCGACCCGGAGCTGCTCGGCAAGCAGCTCCTGGAGACCGAGCTGGCAGCGGGACCGGCCGCCACCGCGGCCGCCGACGCCCTCCGTCGCCCGTAAGAACCCGCTGCGACCCGCAGTACGACGACACGAAAGCTCTGAACCCATGTCTCAGACCACCGGTGCCAGCTACGCGAGCGCGGGCGTCGACATCGAAGCGGGCGACCGCGCCGTCGAACTCATGAAGGAGTGGGTGAAGAAGACGCAGCGTCCCGAGGTCCTCGGCGGCCTCGGCGGCTTCGCCGGCCTCTTCGACGCCTCCGCCCTCAAGCGCTACGAGCGTCCGCTCCTCGCCTCCGCCACCGACGGCGTCGGTACGAAGGTCGACATCGCCCGCCAGATGGGCGTGTACGACACGATCGGCCACGACCTGGTCGCGATGGTGATGGACGACATCGTGGTCTGCGGCGCCGAGCCGCTCTTCATGACCGACTACATCTGCGTGGGCAAGGTCCACCCGGAGCGGGTCGCCGCCATCGTCAAGGGCATCGCCGAGGGCTGCGTCCTCGCCGGCTGCGCCCTGATCGGCGGCGAGACGGCGGAGCACCCGGGCCTCCTCGGCCCGGACGACTTCGACGTCGCCGGCGCGGGCACGGGTGTCGTGGAGTACGACCGGCTGCTCGGCGCCGACCGTATCCGTACGGGGGACGCGGTCATCGCGATGGCGTCCTCGGGTCTTCACTCGAACGGGTACTCGCTCGTCCGGCACGTGGTCTTCGACCGCGCCGGGATGACCCTCGACCAGCAGGTCGAGGAGCTCGGCCGGACCCTGGGCGAGGAGCTCCTGGAGCCCACGAGGATCTACTCGCTCGACTGCCTGGCCCTCACCCGGACCACGGACGTCCACGCGTTCAGCCACATCACGGGCGGCGGCCTCGCGGCCAACCTGGCCCGGGTCGTCCCGGACGGTCTGCACGCCACGGTCGACCGTTCGACCTGGGCGCCGGGCGCGATCTTCGACCTGGTCGGCAAGGCCGGCCAGGTCGAGCGCCTGGAGCTGGAGAAGACGCTGAACATGGGCGTCGGCATGATGGCCGTCGTGCCGGGCGACTCCGTGGACGCGGCCCTGACGACGCTCGAGGACCGGGGCGTCGAGGCCTGGGTCGCGGGCGAGATCACCGAGCGCGGGGCGCACACGACCGGCGCGGAGCTGGTCGGGGACTACGCCCGGTAGGACCGGCGACGCGGACAGTACGACGGCGGGCGCTCCTGAGGGGGCGCCCCGTCCTCGTCCCGCCGTCGGCGCGGTCCGCGCGCGGACAGCACAGAAACCCGGCCGGGAGATCCCGGACCGGGTTTCTGAGGTGCGCTTCAGAAGGTGATGCGATTCAGAAGGTCAAGCGCGACGGGGGGACGACGCGGGACCGGACTCGTCGTCCTCGTCCTCGTCGTCCGTGTTGTAGAGATCCGCGTACTGGGCGTACGGGTCGTCTTCCTCGTCGTCGTCCTCGAACGGCTCGCCATTAGGCGGCTGACTCGAAGTCGAAGCGCCCAGCTCATTGGCCAGACGCGTCAGGTCCGTCCCGCCGCTGCTGTACTTCAGCTGGCGGGCGACCTTGGTCTGCTTGGCCTTTGCCCGGCCGCGCCCCATGGCTCGACCCCCTCGGTGACGGGGCTCGATGGCCCCAGAGTCTTGACACGCGTTCATGAGTCGGAACGGACTCTCGACAGAGAGACCGGTCCGTAGAGCTTCAACGGTACCTGTTTCCGCGGGTCTACGGTACGCCGCGCGCATCACATACCCCGGTACAGAACCATCGAGGTGCCCTTTCCTCGCTGGTCAACCGCGATTTTAACCTCTTCTGGGGGGCCGACCCGCCGAGGGGCGTGAGCGAAGTCTCCCCGTGGGGCGCCACCGGGGCGCCCACGTGCTCTCCGCGCTCACCCCTTCGGCGGCCCGTCCCCCCGCACGGCTCAGCGGCGCCGCGCGTCCGCCATCCGCTGCTCGGCGATCCGGTCGGACGCCGCGGCCGGCGGAATCCCGTCGGCCTTCGCACGTGCGAAGATTTCGAGGGTGGTGTCGAAGATCTTCGTGGCCTTCGCCTTGCAGCGGTCGAAGTCGAAGCCGTGCAGCTCGTCGGCGACCTGGATCACGCCACCGGCGTTGACCACGTAGTCGGGCGCGTAGAGGATGCCGCGCTCCACGAGGTCCTTCTCGATGCCCGGGTGGGCGAGCTGGTTGTTGGCCGCGCCGCAGACGATGCTCGCGGTGAGGAACGGGACGGTCTCCTCGCTGAGGGCGCCGCCGAGCGCGCAGGGCGCGTAGATGTCGAGCCCCTCGACGCGGATCAGCGCGTCGGTGTCGGCGACCACGGTGACCTGCGGGTACTTCTCGGTGATCCGGCGCACCGACTCCTCGCGCACATCGGTGATCGCGACCTCGGCGCCGTCCTTGAGGAGGTGCTCGACGAGGTAGTGGCCGACCTTGCCGACGCCCGCGACGCCGACCTTGCGGCCGCGCAGGGCGGGGTCGCCCCACAGGGTCTGCGCGGAGGCGCGCATGCCCTGGAAGACGCCGAAGGCCGTGAGGACGGAGGAGTCGCCGGCGCCGCCGTTCTCGGGGGAGCGGCCGGTGGTCCACCGGTTCTCGCGGGCGACGACGTCCATGTCGGCGACGTAGGTGCCGACGTCGCAGGCCGTGACGTACCGGCCGCCGAGGGAGGCGACGAAGCGCCCGTAGGCGAGGAGCAGCTCCTCGGTCTTGATCTTCTCCGGGTCGCCGATGATGACGGCCTTGCCGCCGCCGTGGTCGAGACCGGCCATGGCGTTCTTGTACGACATCCCGCGGGCCAGGTTCAGCGCGTCGGCGATCGCCTCGGCCTCCGTGGCGTACGGGTAGAAGCGGGTGCCGCCGAGGGCCGGGCCCAGGGCGGTGGAATGAAGGGCGATGACGGCCTTGAGGCCGGTGGCGCGGTCCTGGCAGAGCACGACTTGCTCGTGGCCACCCTGCTCCGAGTGGAACAGAGTGCGCAGTACGTCAGCAGGAACGCCGGTCACATCGGTCACGGTGGTGACTCCCAAGTACGAAGCGGCGGTTTCGGGCCCCCCTGCGGGTGGGGGAGGACCAGTTCGGCACGAGGGTAAGTCCTACCTGCGCGTAGATCGGGCGCAGTGCTCAGGATCACCCCCTCCTGGAGTACCTCCGTGGAAGGATTCGCGACATGTCGGTCGCCTCCTCGGTCCCCATCCCCTACGCGTCCTATCTGCGGGTGTACGAGCCGCTGACCGCGTTCCCCGAGCCGGAGCGGACCCACTGGGCCCGGTACGCGCGCCGGCCGCGGACTCCCGGGGCCCAGGAGGAGCTGCGGCGTTCGCTGGCGGACCTGCTGGCGACGCCCCCGGTCCCGGTGCCCGTCCACGAGAGCGGGGACGCCTTCGTCGCCCATGTGGACGGGGTGGTGGTGATCTGCCCGTGGCGGACCCGGCTGCGGGCGTGGCTGGCGCTCCAGGACCTGTCGGAGCAGTTCCCCGAGCCTGTGCTGGACGCGATGCTGCCGCCGGTGGTGCGCGTCCAGGTGGCGAGCGACTACGAGCGGTGGCTGAGCGCCAACCCGGACGCGCGGCCGTGGATCCGTACGGCGGTCTGGCAGGTGCCCCTGCGCTGGTTCGCGCTCTTCGGGGACGAGGACCGCCATTACGAGCCGGGAGAGGCCGGGAGCGCGGAGGGGGCGGGCCGGGCGCCGGTGCTGCGCTACCGGACGACGATGGCGCAGGCGCGCCGGCGGCTCGCGCGGGCGCTGCGGGCGCTGCGGGAGTCGATCGACGAGGGTCCGATGACGGAAGGGCTGGTCGAGGTGGGGCGCTGGCTCGAGGAGTTCCATCCGCGGGCGCTCGTGGAGCTGGACTTCGGCGGGCTCGTGCACGCGGTCACGGAGGAGTGGCTGGCCGAGGACCGGTCGGCGGCGCAGATGGCGGAGGGGATCGCGGCGCTGCGGGCCGGCGACGGCGAGGCGGCGGGTGACACGTACGGGCGGCTCGCGGAGCGCTGGCGGGCGGTCAGGGACCTGCGCTTCGCGAATTGACATCAGTCCGGCATCTTCGTCAGGTCGGTATCGACAAGACATGTCCGACCGGTGTAAATGATCTTCATGGGTGTCCGGATCTCGCCTGCCCGAATCTCGGCGCTGGGGTGGGCGGGTCTTTCGGCACCCGTCGGGCGGGGTCATAGGTCCCGATCCGGGCCTTTGGCTCAAGCGTGACGGACAGCACGTAACGCACCCTTGCGCCCATCGCCCATCCTCGTGCCAAAATAGGACAAGGAGTCCGGGGAGGGTTCCTTCCGTCCATCTATGGGCGGATCGCTCGACATTGCACTCTATGGGGGGTCTGGGGACTCCTGATCGCTCTGTGACTGATCGTCACAGACGCGTGACTGTCCGTTATGGCATGGTCCATCGACTTCCGCCGCTGATGAACACCTGCGAGGGCAATTCCATCGGTTTGGCCGACGTGGCTGGACGGATGGTGTAGTTGTAGTGCCGAGGACAAGCCGTTCGTCCTATAACCGACTCGGCCCGCTTCTGCCATTTCGGGCAACGCGGGTCAAGGTGCAGAATTTAGAGGAAAGAACCGAGAAGGTTCGGTTCTCCCGAGGAGGCCGCTCATGACCGCTCGCACCCCTGATGCCGAGCCGCTGCTGACCCCTGCCGAGGTTGCCACGATGTTCCGCGTGGACCCGAAGACGGTGACCCGTTGGGCGAAGGCCGGGAAGCTCACGTCCATCCGCACGCTGGGTGGACACCGCCGCTACCGCGAGGCTGAGGTTCGCGCGCTGCTGGCGGGTATTCCGCAGCAGCGCAGCGAGGCCTGAGGTCGCGCTGACACCCCGCAGTACCCCGTAACACCGGGTCTGTCCGGATCCCCCAATCCGGTCGCCCACCCCTAGCTCTGCCGACGGATTCCTGCCCCAACAGGCCTTCGTCAACGATCGCGCTGGACTCCGCCGGGTCTGGCGCGATCTTCTTTTGTGTCCGGCGCCACTCGTCGCCCGGTGGTGCAATTGCACATATTAAATTGGCCCGGTGTAGGGAGGGTGTAAGTGAAGCGGTTTCTGAAACCACCTCAGTGACTCCCGTCACACCGGTGAAGTCTTGCCAAGGAACAGCCTGCCACTTCCCGGAACGCTCCCAAGCCGCCGTTGGTCATGGGTCGGTGGGACTTTCGTCCTCCGGGGCCGCGGCGGGCTCGTCGGGCCCCTGGAGCTCCTCGGGCTCCGGGAACTCCATGGCGAGCCGCAGGAGGCGATGGCAGACCACGCAGTGGCGCGTGAGGTGCCCGTAGCGCGACGCGGCCGCCAGATGGGCGCGCAGCAGTGCTCGTGTGTCATGCCGTGCTGCGGACGCCGCGGCCATGCGCGACCACCTCCGGTGTGGGCCCCCGATTCCCTGATGTCCGGGGTACCGGCGGACGCGTGGCCACGTCAAGACACGGGAACACAACGAAAGGCCCGCATCTCGCGATGCGGGCCTTTCGTGGAGGCGATCCTGACGGGACTTGAACCCGCGACCTCCACCTTGACAGGGTGGCGAGCTAACCAACTGCTCCACAGGACCTTGCTCGCAGCCCCGTTAAGTGGCTGCGAGGAAGACTGTACAGCAGGTCAGCGGTCGGGTCGAACTCACCGGCGGCCGGGCCCGCCAGGCCCGTTCGAGAAGGCCCGTCAGGGGGCCGCCGCGTCGATGGCCTTCACGATCCGCTTGTCCGACACGGGGTACGCCGTGCCCAGCGCGTGCGCGAAGTAGCTCACCCGCAGCTCCTCGATCATCCAGCGGATGTCGGTGACCTCGGACGGCACCGGGCGGCCCTTCGGGAGCTGTTCGAGGAGCCAGGCGTACTCGTCCTGCATCTCCTGGACCTTCTCCATCCGGGTGGTGTCCCGCTGCACCCCGCTCGGCATCTGCTGGAGCCGCCGGTCCACCGCCACCAGATAGCGCATCAGGTCCGGGAGCCGCTTGAGCCCCGTGCGGGTGACGAAGCCGGCCGGCATCAGCCAGGCGAGCTGCGCGCGCACGTCGGCCAGGTTGGCGATCAGCGCCGGGCTGTTCGTCGACTTCAGCCGGCGCTCGCAGGCCTGCCAGGCCGCCAGGATCTGCTGCACCTGGCCCACCGTCCGTACGGTCGTGTCGACGAGGTCCGCGCGGACCTTGTCGTACAGCTTCCGGAAGGACTCCTCGTCCCACGCCGGCCCGCCGTGGTCCGCGATCAGCCGGTCGGCGGCGGCCATGGCGCAGTCGTCGAAGAGGGCCTGGATCGAGCCGTGCGGGTTCGAGGACAGGGCCAGCTTCTGCTGGTTGGTCAGCTTGTCCGAGGCGAACTTCGCCGGATTCACCGGGATGTTCAGCATGATCAGCTTCCGGGTGCCCCGCCACATCGCCCGCTCCTGCTCGGCCTCCGTGTCGAAGAGCCGTACGGCGACGGTCACGCCCTCGTCCACGAGCGCCGGGTACGCCTTGACCGGCTGGCCGCCCCGCTTGGTCTCGAAGACCTTCGTGAGACTGCCGATCGTCCAGTCCGTGAGCCCCGTGCGCTCCAGGGAGGGCCCGGAGCCGTCCGGGCCGCCCGTGGCGGCCGCGGCGGCCTGTGAGAGGGCCTTACGGGCCTTGGGGCGCAGCTGCAGCCGCAGGGTCTCCAGGTCCTTGTCCTCGGCGAGCTTGCGACGTCGCTCGTCGACGATCCGGAACGTCACCTTGAGGTGGTCGGGGACCTTCGCCCAGTCGAAGTCCTCGGCGGTGAGCGGCACGCCGACCATCCGCTGGAGCTCGCGGGCGAGCGCCCCCGTCAGCGGCTCCTGCACGGGCACGACCGCGTCCAGGAAGCGGGACGCGAAGTTCGGCGCGGGGACGTAGTGCCGGCGGATCGGCTTCGGCAGGGAGCGGATCAGCTCCGTGACGACCTCCGCGCGCAGCCCCGGGATCTGCCACTCGAAGCCCTCGTCCGTGACCTGGTTGAGCACCTGGAGCGGGACGTGGACGGTCACGCCGTCGGCGTCGGCGCCCGGCTCGAACTGGTACGTCACCCGGAACTTCAGCGCCCCCTGCCGCCACGAGTCCGGGTAGTCGTCCTTGGTGACCGCCCCCGCCTTCTCGTTGATGAGCATCTCGCGCTCGAAGTCGAGGAACTCCGGCTCCTCGTGACGCTTGTGCTTCCACCAGGAGTCGAAGTGGGCGCCCGACACGACGTGTTCGGGGACGCGCCTGTCGTAGAAGTCGAACAGCGTCTCGTCGTCGACGAGGATGTCCCGGCGGCGGGCCCGGTGCTCCAGCTCCTCGACCTCGGTGAGGAGCTTGCGGTTGTCCGCGAAGAACTTGTGGTGGGTGCGCCAGTCGCCCTCGACCAGCGCGTTCCTGATGAACAGGTCGCGGGAGACCTCCGGGTCGATCCGCCCGTAGTTCACCTTGCGGTCGGCGACGATCGGCACGCCGTACAGCGTCACCTTCTCGAAGGCCATCACGGCCGCCTGGTCCTTCTCCCAGTGCGGCTCGCTGTACGTCTTCTTCACCAGGTGCTGGGCGAGCGGCTCGATCCACTCGGGCTCCACGCGCGCGTTGACCCGGGCCCACAGCCGCGAGGTCTCCACCAGCTCGGCGGACATGACGAAACGCGGGGGCTTCTTGAAGAGCGCCGAACCGGGGAAGATCGCGAACTTGGCGCTGCGGGCGCCCAGGTAGTCGTTCTTCGCGCCGTCCTTGATGTCCTTCATGCCGATGTGGCTGAGGAGACCCGCGAGGAGGGACACGTGCACGGACTGCTCCGGCGCGTCCTCCTCGTTGAGGTGGATGCCCATCTGCTTGGCCACGGTCCGCAGCTGGGCGTAGATGTCCTGCCACTCGCGGATCCGCAGGAAGTTCAGGTACTCCTGCTTGCACATCCGCCGGAAGGAGCTGGAACCGCGCTCCTTCTGCTGCTCGCGGACGTACCGCCAGAGGTTCAGGTACGCGAGGAAGTCGCTGGTCTCGTCCTTGAACCGGGCGTGCTGCTGGTCGGCCTGCGTCTGCTTCTCCGCCGGCCGCTCGCGCGGGTCCTGGATGGAGAGCGCGGCCGCGATCACCATGACCTCGCGGGCACAGCCGTTCTTCTCGGCCTCCAGGACCATCCGGGCGAGCCGGGGGTCGACGGGCAGCTGGGACAGCCTCCGGCCCTGCGGGGTGAGGCGCTTCTTCGGGTCCTTCTCGTCCGGGTCGATGGCGCCGAGCTCCTGGAGGAGCTGCACGCCGTCCCGGATGTTCCGGTGGTCCGGCGGGTCGATGAAGGGGAACTTCTCGATCTCGCCGAGGCCGGCGGCGGTCATCTGGAGGATGACGGACGCCAGGTTCGTCCGGAGGATCTCGGCGTCCGTGAACTCCGGCCGCGAGAGGAAGTCGTCCTCCGAGTACAGCCGGATGCAGATGCCGTCGGACGTACGGCCGCACCGGCCCTTGCGCTGGTTGGCGCTGGCCTGGCTGACGGGCTCGATCGGCAGCCGCTGCACCTTGGTCCGGTGCGAGTAGCGCGAGATGCGGGCGGTGCCCGGATCGATCACGTACTTGATGCCGGGAACGGTCAGGGAGGTCTCCGCGACGTTCGTGGCGAGGACGATCCGGCGGCCCGAGTGCGCCTGGAAGACCCGGTGCTGCTCGGCGTGGCTCAGCCGGGCGTAGAGGGGGAGCACCTCGGTGCCGCGGAGGTTGCGCTTGAGGAGCGCGTCCGCGGTGTCGCGGATCTCGCGCTCACCGGAGAGGAAGACGAGGACGTCGCCGGGGCCCTCCGCCTGGAGCTCGTCGACGGCCTCGCAGATCGCGGTGATCTGGTCGCGGTCGGACTCCTCGGAGTCCTCTTCGAGCAGGGGCCGGTACCGGACCTCGACGGGGTACGTGCGTCCGCTCACCTCGACGATCGGGGCGTCCCCGAAGTGCCGGGAGAAACGCTCCGGGTCGATCGTCGCGGAGGTGATCACGACCTTCAGGTCGGGGCGCTTCGGCAGCAGCTGGGCCAGATAGCCGAGCAGGAAGTCGATGTTGAGAGACCGCTCGTGGGCCTCGTCGATGATGATCGTGTCGTACGCGCGCAGCTCGCGGTCCGTCTGGATCTCGGCGAGCAGGATGCCGTCCGTCATCAGCTTCACGAAGGTCGCGTCGGGGTTCACCTGGTCGGTGAAGCGGACCTTCCAGCCGACGGCCTCGCCCAGCGGGGTCCGCAGCTCCTCGGCCACCCGCTCGGCGACCGTACGGGCCGCGATCCGGCGGGGCTGGGTGTGCCCGATCATGCCCCGGACGCCCCGGCCGAGCTCCAGGCAGATCTTGGGAATCTGGGTGGTCTTGCCGGAGCCCGTCTCACCGGCGACGATCACGACCTGGTGGTCGCGTATCGCCTCCAGGATCTCGTCCTTCTTCTGTGAGACGGGCAGCTGCTCGGGATACGTGACCGGGGGCACGCGGGCGGCGCGCCCGTCGACCCGCTCCTTGGCCTTGGCCGCCTCGACGGCGATCTCGTCCAGGACGGCCGCGCGGGCCTCGGGCTTGCGGATGCGGCGGGCGCCTTCGAGACGGCGGCCGAGCCGGTGGGAGTCCCGCAGCGAGACCTCGGCCAGGACGGACTGGAGGGCGGCGAAGGAAGTAGACATACGGGATCCAGGATCGCACCTGTGGCCGAGAAGCGGCGAACCGATTTACGAGTGGCCGCTCCGGAGCCGATGACGGCCGGTCTCCGGGACGGCTTCCACGGGGCCGCCGGACTCGCGGAGTGCGTACTATTTCGGGCACGTCGTCCGGACCGGAGAGGTCTCGCATGTTCCGCACCACCCGCGCGCTCGCGGCGTTCGCCGCGCTCGCGGGACTGGTGCTGGGCCTCCTGGTGTGCGGAGCGGCGGCCCAGGCCGCGCCCGCGCCGGGCCCGCTCCTGGTGGGGGCCGCCGTCCCCGGCTGCGATCCCGGTCACCCCGCCGACGAAGGGGCCGCGGGTCCCGCCGTACCGCCGCGGGCGCACGGCGTCGCGGAGCTGCTGCCCGCGCTCGCCGCCGACCGGACGCCGTGCGGGGCCCGGCCGGACCCGGACGTGCGGGCCGCGGCACCGGGGCGGGAGCCACCCGCGCGCGTACCGCCGTCTCCCGTGGAGCTGTCGGTCCTGAGGGTGTAGACGGACGGCCGCCCTCCGTCCCTCTTCTCCGTACCGCCCTTCCAGGAGCACGTCCGCATGCCCAAGTCCAAGCCGGTCGTCATCGTCTCCGGCGTCGCCGTCGCCGCCGCGCTGCTCGGCTTCGTCTCGTTCACCGCCACCAAGCCGTCGTCACCCGGCGCCTCCGGCTCCCCGGCCGTCGCCGAGGTGTCCGTCGACCCGTCCGCCGGCGTCTACCCCGAACTGGAGGCCTACGCCCGCCGCGACGCCTCCGACAGGCTCGCGATCGGCCGGGCCGACGCACCCGTCGTCCTCATCGAGTACGCCGACTTCAAGTGCGGCTACTGCGGGAAGTTCGCCCGCGACACCGAGCCGGTCCTCATCGACAGGTACGTCGCCGACGGCACGCTGCGCATCGAGTGGCGGAACTTCCCGATCTTCGGCGAGGAGTCGGAGGCCGTCGCCCGCGCCTCCTGGGCGGCCGGGCAGCAGGGCCGGTTCTGGCAGTTCCACAAGGCCGCCTACGCGGAGGGCGCCAAGGAGAAGGGCTTCGGCAAGGACCGGCTCGCCGCCCTCGCCGAGGAGGCGGGCGTCCCCGACGCGGCCAGGTTCGCGAAGGACACCGACGGGCCCGCGGCCCGCGCGGCCGTCCGAGAGGACCAGGAGCAGGGGTACGCCCTCGGCGCCACCTCCACCCCGTCCTTCCTCGTCAACGGCCGGCCGATCGCCGGCGCCCAGCCCCTGGAGACCTTCACGGAGACGATCGAGGCGGCGGCCAGGAGCGCCGCCGCGAAGGGCAGGCCGTGACCTCGGGCATCGGCTATTTCGCCGCCTTCCTCGGCGGGCTGCTCGCCCTCCTCAGCCCGTGCAGCGCCCTGCTCCTGCCCGCCTTCTTCGCGTATTCGATCGACACGCGCGCGAAGCTGACGGCGAGGACCGCCGTCCTCTACGCGGGCCTGGCGACCACCCTCGTCCCGCTCGGCGCGGCCGGCTCCTTCGCCGGCCGCCTCTTCTACGGCCACCGGGACCTCCTCGTCACCGCCGGCGGCTGGCTGATCATCGGTCTCGGCGTCCTGCAGATCCTCGGCCTCGGCTTCGCCTCCCGCCGGATCGCCGAGGCGAGCGGCCGGATCCGCCCCACGTCGGCGCTGTCCGTCTACGCCCTCGGCCTGGTCTACGGACTCGCGGGCTTCTGCGCGGGCCCGATCCTGGGCAGCGTCCTGACGGTGGCGGCGCTGAGCGGCAGCCCGGCGTACGGCGGCCTGCTCCTCGCCGTGTACGCGCTCGGCATGGCGGTCCCGCTGTTCGTCCTGGCGCTGCTGTGGGAGCGGTACGACCTGGGCCGGCGGTCCTGGCTCCGCGGCCGCCCGGTCCGGCTCGGCCGGCTCACGCTCCACTCGACCTCACTGCTCTCGGGCCTGTTCTTCGTCGCCCTCGGGGCGCTGTTCCTGGGCTTCGACGGGACGACCGCCCTGCCGGGCCCGCTGTCGGTGGACGACTCGTTCGCGGTGGAGCAGCGGGTGGCCTCACTGGGCCGCGCGGTCCCGGACTGGGCGCTGCTGGTCGCCGTGGTGGCCGTGGTGGCGCTGGTGCTCACGGTGCGGGGCAGGAGGGGGAACCGGACGCGGGAGGGCGAGGAGGTGTGACGGTACGGGGGAGGGGCGCGGGCCCCTCCCCCGGAGACCCGCCTTCTCTCCGGACGCACGACGAAGGCCCCGCTCTTTCGAACGGGGCCTTCTGTTTGTGGCTGGGGCCGGGGTCGAACCGGCGACCTATCGCTTTTCAGGCGATCGCTCGTACCAACTGAGCTACCCAGCCACGAAGCCGTTTCCAGCTTCAGCGATCCTGACGGGACTTGAACCCGCGACCTCCACCTTGACAGGGTGGCGAGCTAACCAACTGCTCCACAGGACCTTGCTATGTGCGAGCACTAGTCTCGCACACGGTAATGCGTACCCCCAACGGGATTCGAACCCGTGCTACCGCCTTGAAAGGGCGGCGTCCTGGGCCACTAGACGATGAGGGCTGGAGACCCACCTTCGTGCTTCTCAGCGCGTCGGGGACGTGAGAAGCATATGGGATCCCGGCCGCTATCGCCAAAACGGTTTCCCCCCGGGGGAGAATGGGCGCGTGCTGGAGATGACGCGTGAGGAGTTCGAGGAGCTTGTCGCCGAGGCCCTGGACCGGATCCCGCCGGAGTTGACGCGGCTGATGGACAACGTGGCCGTGTTCGTGGAGGACGAGCCCGCCCCCGACGACCCCGAGCTGCTCGGGCTCTACGAGGGGACGCCGCTGACCGAGCGCGGTGAGTGGTACGCCGGTGTGCTGCCGGACCGGATCACGATCTACCGGGGGCCGACGCTGCGGATGTGCGAGTCGCGCGAGGACGTGGTCGCGGAGACGGAGATCACCGTGGTGCACGAGATCGCCCACCACTTCGGCATCGACGACGAACGGCTCCACGCGCTGGGCTACGGCTGAGCCGGCACGGCCCCGGGGCCGTGACCCCCGGGGCCGTGCGGCCGCGCGTCGCGGGTCGCGGTCGGGCCGAGCGCCCGGTGGGGGGCCGTGTCCCTTGCGACGCCGGGGGAGTTGGGCAGTGTGACGCGTTCCGTTCCTGCCTGTTGTGTCCCTGGAGGTGCCCCCGTGCGCCATTTGCCCACCCCGGTGAGATGGGCCGCCACCGCGCTGGCCGTCGCGGCCTGTGCCGGTCTGAGCGGCTGTATGAGTGTGAGTGACGACGCGAAGCCGACGCCCGGCGCGTCCGGCGGGAAGCGGGGCGTGGCGACCGAGTCCGGTGGCGGTGACGCCGGAGCCCCCGGCGGCGACGGCGGCTCCCGGGGCGGCCGGCCCGACGCGGGCGGACCGGACGCGGCCGGCGCGGGTACGGCGTCCCCGGTGCCGAGCGGCTCGTCCTCGGGCACCGCGAAGCCCTCCCCGGGCGCCGTCCTGCCCGTGGAGGGCCCGGACGGGCGCGGTGGGCCGTCGAAGCCGCAGCCGACCGGCGGTGGCCATCACGGTCCGGGCGGCGGCGCGGGCGGTGCCTCGGGGGGGAACGGGAGCGGCGGCAGCGGCGGCGGGAACCACGGCGGGGGCGGCGACGGCGGGAGCGGAGGCGGTGGCGGCAGCGCCGGCGGCTCCGGCGCTCCGGGTGGCGGGGTCACGCCCACGCCCGAGCCGACCGAACCGAGTCCGGAGCCGACGCCGGAACCGACCGTGCCGACCCCCGAGCCGACGCCGGAACCGACCTCGAACCCCACCGATCCGCCGACCCCCGGGCCCGAGCCCCAGCTGGGTGCGATGCGGGCGGCGGAAGGGCTGGAGATGCACCCCGAGCCGACGGCATCTCCGCAGGTCGGACCGGTGTGACGGAGTCCGGTTTGCCATAGGCGGGGGAGGGTGCGTATGGTAGTAGATCGTTTGATCCCATTGCCCGGCGCCGACACAGAAGAGCGCCGTGTGGCGCGTACTCTCCCTAGCCGTGGCTGACCGCATTGAGGCGGTCGATTTGCGAATTCACGGAGTTGACGGGCGCGTGCCGAGACTCCGGAAGGTTTCGCATTTCGCATGTCCATTTTCAGTTCTGACCACGCCGTCATGCTCGAGAACGACGAGATCGTCGAGGCCGTAGAGGTCACCGAGATCGTCCAGTTCGAGGCCGACGACCTCGTCGACACGGTCGACACCCTCGACGCGCTCGACACCGACGCCGACCTCGACGACTCCGTCGAGGAGCCGGCCGAGCCCACCGTCACCTTCGGCGACCTCGGTCTGCCGGAGGGCGTCGTGCGCAAGCTCGCGCAGAACGGCGTCAGCACCCCCTTCCCGATCCAGGCCGCGACCATCCCGGACGCCCTGGCCGGCAAGGACATCCTGGGCCGTGGCCGCACCGGCTCCGGCAAGACCCTCTCCTTCGGTCTGCCGCTGCTCGCCACCCTGTCCGGTGGTCACACCGACAAGAAGAAGCCCCGCGGCATCATCCTCACGCCGACCCGTGAGCTCGCGATGCAGGTCGCGGACGCCCTCCAGCCGTACGGCGACGTGCTCGGCCTCAAGATGAAGGTCGTCTGCGGCGGTACCTCCATGAGCAACCAGATCTACGCTCTGGAGCGCGGTGTCGACGTCCTCGTCGCCACCCCGGGCCGACTGCGCGACATCATCAACCGCGGCGCCTGCTCCCTCGAGAACGTCAAGATCGCCGTCCTCGACGAGGCCGACCAGATGGCCGACCTGGGCTTCCTGCCCGAGGTCACCGAGCTGCTCGACCAGATCCCCGGCGGCGGTCAGCGCATGCTCTTCTCCGCCACCATGGAGAACGAGATCGGCACCCTGGTCAAGCGCTACCTCACCGACCCCGTCACGCACGAGGTCGACAGCGCGCAGGGCAACGTCACGACCATGACGCACCACGTCCTCGTCGTGAAGCCGAAGGACAAGGCGCCGGTCACCGCCGCCATCGCCGCCCGCAAGGGCCGCACGATCATCTTCGTCCGCACCCAGCTGGGCGCCGACCGCATCGCCGAGCAGCTCCAGGACACCGGCGTCAAGGCCGACGCGCTGCACGGCGGCATGACGCAGGGCGCCCGCACCCGCGTCCTCGAAGACTTCAAGAAGGGCTACGTCAACGCGCTCGTCGCGACCGACGTCGCCGCCCGAGGCATCCACGTCGACGGCATCGACCTGGTCCTCAACGTGGACCCGGCCGGCGACCACAAGGACTACCTGCACCGCTCGGGCCGTACCGCCCGTGCCGGCCGCTCCGGTGTCGTGGTCTCCCTGGCCCTGCCGCACCAGCGCCGCCAGATCTTCCGTCTGATGGAGGACGCGGGCGTCGACGCCTCGCGCCACATCGTCGGCGGCGCCGGCGCGTTCGACCCGGAGGTCGCCGAGATCACCGGCGCCCGTTCGCTGACCGAGGTCCAGGCCGACTCGGCGAACAACGCCGCCAAGCAGGCCGAGCGCGAGGTCGTCGACCTGACCAAGCAGCTGGAGCGCCTCAAGGGTCGCGCCGTCGAGCTCCGCGAGGAGGCCGACCGTCTGGTGGCCCGCGCCGCCCGTGAGCGCGGTGAGGACCCGGAGGCGGCCATCGCCGAGGTGACCGAGGCCGCCGAGGCCGAGGTCGCGGCCGCCGCCGTGGAGGCCGAGCGTGCCGCGCGTGCGGAGGAGCAGCGCCGCGAGGAGCGCCCGGCCCGCGACGACCGGGGCAACTACGAGCGTCGTGACCGTGGCGGCTTCAACCGCGACGACCGCGGCGACCGCGGCGGTGACCGCGGAGGCTTCCGTGGCGGCGACCGTGGCGGTTTCCGCCGTGACAACGACCGTCCGTCCGGTGGCTTCCGTGGCGGTGACCGTCCGTCCGGTGGCTTCCGCCGTGACGACCGTCCGTCGGGCGGCTTCAACCGTGACGACCGTGGCGGCCGTTCCTTCGAGCGTCGCGACAACGACCGTCCGTCCGGTGGCTTCAACCGTGACGACCGTGGCGCGGGCCGTTCCTTCGAGCGCCGTGACAACGACCGTCCGGCCGGCGGCCACCGCGGCAGCGACCGTCCGTTCAACCGTGACCGTCGCGACGAGCGCCCGGCGACCGGCGGCTTCCGCTCGGGCGGCGACCGTCCGTTCGCCCGTCGTGACGACCACCGTGGCGGCGACTCCCGCGGCACCGGCTCGACCGGCGGCTCCTCCTTCGGCCGCCGCGACGACAAGCCGCGCTGGAAGCGCAACGGCTGATCAGGCCTGAAGCACTGAGCAGGGCCCGTACGACACTTCGGTGACGTACGGGCCCTGTCCCGTTCCGGCCCCCCTTCCCCGTCTCGTACCGCCGTTCGACCGGATACGCTCAGCCGGTCGACGTGGGCGAGAGGTGCCGGCCAGGGGGCCCGGCGCAGGTCTCTCCCCGCATCCCGCACCTCAGGTTGCCTCGGGGAGGGACCTCTTTGTCTCGTTTCACCCGCGCGCGGTATCCCCGCGCGCGTATCGCCGTCCTCGCCACCGCGCTCGTCGCCACGGCGGTCGGCCTCTCACCCGCCACGGTGGCCCAGGCCTCGCCGGTCGTCGGCATCGACCAGCTGGACATCACGCCGAACTGGCGGACCGTCCCGCGGCAGGAGACCGTTCTCGCGGTGGGGCCCACGGGCTATGCCCACCGCACGGAGGACTCCGACGAGCACAGCGGTGAGGAGCCGCTGTGGACCGACTTCGCGAGCGGAGCGACGGTGCCGCTGGGGTACGGCAGCGGTAACGAGGCCTTCGGTGAGCGGGGGACCGGCGGGCGGTACGTCTACCTCCAGCACGGCATCGGCACCCACTACCTCCGTGACGTGGAGACCGGTGAGGAAAAGCCGCTGACCATCCCCGAGGACACCGGCTACCGGGGGATCCTCGGCGAGACGCTGCTCTTCCAGCAGTACGAGCCCGGCTCGTCGTACGGCACGACCACCGGGTACCTCCTCCGGCGCGCCGGAGACCCGGACGGGACGCCGATCCCCGTCACCGGCTGGCCCGAGGGCGCCGACCTCCACACGGCGCGGCTCGTGGCCGGCGACGGCGCCACGGCGGTGCTCCGCTTCAAGAGCTCGGCCTCGTACGCGTACACCGACCTCGCGGTGGTCGACCTGCGGACCGGCGCGATGCGGGTGATCGCCTCATCCACCCCGTCGGCAGGCGTGCTCGTCGGACCGGTCGCGGTGACCTCGGAGCGGATCGCCTGGGTCGACAGCGCCCGCACGGTCCACATCCGGCGACTGTCCGACCTGGACACCCCCGGGACGGTCTACCCACTGCCCGAGGGATTCGCGGCCGGCCGCATCGGGCTCGCCGGCGAGTGGGTCATCGCCGTCGGAGAGGCCGGGGGTACGGATGCGGCTCTGCACCGTCGTCTCGTCGCGTTCTCCCCGACGGGGGCGCCGCACCCGCTCCTGGAGCGGGCCGAGGGGGAGATCAACCAGATCGGCGACGGCTCCGGCGTCGCCGTGGTCGGCGGGACCTCCGCCACCGACTGGTCCCTCCTCAAGGTCGTCCCGGGCAAGGGCGGCGGCGCGCCCGCCCTGGAGAAGCTGCGTCGGCTCGAGCCGCTCCCGGCGAAGATCGACGGGCTCGCCCTGGGCGCCGGCCGGCTCACCACCCTGGAGTACGACGGGCCGAAGGGGCCCGGGTTCTACGGCAGGACGCTTCCGGTCGGCCCGGTCCACACCGGGCAGGGCACGCCGGCGTGGCAGGGCGTCGAGACGAACGCCGAGTGGAGGAGGACGCCGCTCTTCGACAGCGGCGACGGCCGCACGGTCTCCCTCCCCCGGATCCCGTACACGGCCCGAGCGGTCGTCTCCCGCGCCGGCACGGGCCGGACGACCAGGGTCGCCGTCGACCAGGACGGCCGCATCGGTGACGCCTTCGGCCGATGGGCGGTCTTCCAGAGCGGGACGCCCACGTTCCCCGGGACGCTCGTCTCCGGCGGCGAGACGGTCGTCGTCAACCTCGACGCGTCGACGGTCGTGTCGCGGCAGTCGCAGACCGCCGCCGCCCTGTGGGGCGACACGCTCTTCACGGGTACGGCGACGGTCGGCGAGGTCGCCCGCAAGGACCTGGCCTCCGGCAAGGACCTCGGCAAGGTCGCGACCGGCTCCGGCTGTCCGCTGACGGAACTCCAGACGGCCGGCGGGCGCTGGCTGTACTGGGCCTGCGGCCAGTTCGCCCAGCAGGGCGTCGTCGATCTGAAGAGCGGCGCCAGGATCGCGCTGCCCCGTTCGTACGGGGAAGGCGGGCTCCTCGGCGACGGCTACTACGTGGACCAGTACAGCTCGTACCTCCGCATCACCGACTTCTCCGGCGGTACGGCGAAGGCGGCACGGCCCCTCGTCGACACGCGGCCGGTGTACGGCGCCCGCCGCGAGGCCTGGACCGTCGACCGCTTCGGCGGCGCCGTCGCCTACCAGGACGCCGAGCACCGCGTCCATGTGGTGTGGCCCGGTGTCCCCACGTCCGACCTGGCCGCGGCCTCGGCGAGCGTGCCCGCGTCGATGCGGATGCAGGAGGGCTGGAAGGCGTCCTGGGCGCTCTCCAAGCCCGCGTCGATCTGGCGGGTGACGGTCCGCGACCGGCACACGGGCAATCCCCTCCGCAGTTTCGGGGCCGACGAGACCCGGGGCCGTATCGACGCCTCGTGGGACGGCAGGACGGCGGCCGGGAAGCCGGTGGCGAACGGCACGTACAGCTGGCACCTGCAGGCGAACTCGGCGGACGGGCAGGGCCGGGACCTCAGTCTGACCGGCACCGTCACGGTCACCGGCGGCAAGCCGGCCTTGCGGGACATGGCCGGGAACGACACACAGGGCGACCTGCTGGCGATGGACACGGCGGGCCTGGTGTCCATGTACCGGGGCGACGGGTACGGCGGTCTTTCGGGGCGGTACGCGGGCACGGGCGCGAAGTTCGCAACCACGTCCGTCCTGGTGCCCTTCGGCGACGTGAACGGCGACGGCTGCGCGGACGTCCTGGCCCGGGTGGGCGACCAGCTGCGGGCGTACCGGCCCGGGTGCGGAAAGGTGGTGTCGGCCTCGTCGCCGTACACGCTGATCGGCTCGGGCTGGAGCCAGTACGACGTCCTGACGTCCCCCGGTGACGCGAACGGCGACGGGTTCACCGACCTGATCGTGCGCCAGGCGTCGAGCGGGGACATGTACTTCTACGCCGGCACGGCCGATCACCGGATGAAGTCCCGCGTCCGGATCGGCACCGACTGGAAGCTGTACAGGAAGATCACCGGCGTTGGTGATCTGAACGGCGACGGCCGCGGCGACCTGCTCGGCGTGGACGCGTCCGGCGCGCTGTGGCGGTACCACGGCACGGCGACCGGCGGCGTGACGGCCCGGGTGAAGCTCGGCCACGGCTGGAACATCTACTCGTCCCTGGTCGGAACAGGCGACATCTCGGGCGACGGCTGCCCGGACCTGGTGGCGCGCGAGACCTCGGGCACGCTCTACAGCTACCTGGGCACGTGCCGCGGCACGTACAGCTCCCGCATACTGATCGGCGGCGGCTGGAACATGTTCAAGGCGCTGTTCTGATCCTCGCGGCGGATCCCCCGCCCCACGCGCCGCACCGCGGGCCACGACGGCCGCGGTGCGGCGCGCGGCCCGGCCCGTGTCGGATACCCGATCGGTTCGGTGGATCTCTCGGGCTATGCTGCACGGGTGTGCTTGTCCACGGGCCGTTAGCTCAATTGGCAGAGCAGCGGACTTTTAATCCGTTGGTTGTGGGTTCGAGTCCCACACGGCCTACGTGTGGCAGGGGAGGGAAACCCCTCTGACCTGCTGCGGAGCGCCCCGACCGGTTTCGGCTGGTCGGGGCGCTCCGTCGTTCCCGCCCGGCGGGTGCGGGGGCACGCACCGGGGGACGGGTCGTACTGTGACGTGACGTCAGGCCGGGCGCGTGGTGCGGCACCGTGGCGCGTCCGGAACGAGGGCGCCGAGCGTGGAGGTGGGGACGGTGACGGAGAACGGATCCCGTGATCCGATCGGGCAGGCCCGGCTGCTCGCCCGGTGGGCGCTGGTCGCCGCCGCGGCGACGGTCGTGCTCCTGCTGACCGGACTCGGCGCCGGGGGGCTGCTGATCCTGTTCAGCGGGCTCGTCGGGATCGCCTGTTCGGCCGTGGGGATCTGGTGGTTCCTCGCCCACCGCGGGCCCCTGCGGCTCCTCGGGGGGCTGCTCGCCGTCGGCGCGCCCCTCACGGTCCTCAGCCTTTACATCGTCGGCGGCCTCTGGCTGACCGCGCTCCTCGCTCTCGGGCTGTGGGCGGTGGCCCTGCTCTGCGCGCGAGCCGCCCTCCGCCGTCTCCGCGACCTGAACGGGGGCGGCAGGGGCCAGCGGACCGACCTGGCGCGCGGCGAGCGGAGGCCCCGGCCCCGGCGGGCCGTGCTGATCATGAACCCTCGGTCCGGTGGCGGTAAGGTCGCCCGCTTCGGCCTCGTCGAGCGCGCCGAGAAGCTGGGCGCCCGGGTCATCCTCCTCGACCCGGCCGTCGAGTCCGACGTCACCGCGCTCGCCCAGGCGGCCGTGGCCGACGGCGCCGACCTGCTCGGAGTGGCCGGCGGCGACGGTACGCAGGCGCTCGTCGCCGCCGTGGCCGCCGAGCACGACCTGCCCTTCCTCGTCATCTCGGCCGGTACCCGCAACCACTTCGCCCTCGACCTGGGCCTCGACCGCGCCCACCCGGCCACCTGCCTGGACGCCCTCGTCGACGGCGAGGAACTCCGGATCGACCTGGGCTCCGTCTCCGGGCGCGCCTTCGTGAACACGGTCTCCTTCGGCGTGTACGCGGACGTCGTCCAGCACCCCGAGTACCGCGACGCGAAGGCGGGCACCGCGCTCGACGTCCTGCCCGATCTGCTCCAGGGCGGCGAGGGCGACCGCCTCGACGCCATCGCGGACGACGTACGGCTGCCCGCGCAGCAGGCGATCCTCGTCAGCAACAACCCGTACGCGGCGCCCGATCCGTTCGGAGCCGCCACGGCCCGCAGACCGCGGCTCGACGGCGGTCGGCTCGGGGTGATCGGCGTCCGCGTCGACGGCGCGGCCCGGGCCGCCGAACTGGCCGTACGGGGAACCCAGTCGACCGGCCTGAACGTTCTGACGGCGGCGCGCGTCGAGGTGACGGGGAAGGCGGTCGGTGGGGTTGGCGGGGCTGAGGGGGCCGATGGGGTCGATGGGGCCGATGGGGCTAATGGGGCTAGCGGGTCCGGTGGGTCTGGGGACCTTGGTGGGTCCGGGGCGTCCGGTGGGTCCCGTGGGTCCAGTGCGTCTCATACATCCAGTGCGTCCGGTGGGTCCGGTGGCTCTCCTGAGTCCGGTGAGGCTGATGGGGACAGTGGGGTCAGCCCTGCCAGGGGGTCCCGCAATGACCCCGGATTCCCCGCCGCCGGCGCCCTCGACCCCGACTCCATCGCCGTAGCCGTCGACGGCGAGGCGCTGATCCTGCCCACCCCCGTCGTCTGTACCCTCCGACCCGGTGCCCTGCGGGTCCTGGTGCCCCGCGACCGGCCGGGAGCCAGCGACCCCGTGCCACCGATGAACTGGCGGCGCGTCATCGAACTCGCCTTCCACCATCCTTCCCACCCCTACCCGAGGAGCGGCGCATGACCGGGACGACCACCCAGACCCCCTTCCAGGCCGTACTCCGGGACCTCCGCGCGATCGACGGCGCCGTGTACGCCGCCGTGGCCGCCACCCCCAGCCCCGCGCTCGACGCGGGACTGCGCAGGCTCTCCCACACGGCCGACCACTCCAAGATCTCCTTCACGGTGGCGGCGGCCCTCGCCCTGGTCCCCGGCCGGCCGCGCCGGGCGGCCCTCGCCGGGGTCGGGGCCATCGCCGTGGCCTCGGCGGCGGCGAACCTCCTCGGCAAGCGCCTGGTGCGCCGGGACAGGCCGGACCGCGAGGCGGCCCGGGTGGTCGCGGGCCGCCATGTGCCGATGCCGGACTCGGCCTCGTTCCCGTCCGGGCACACCGCGTCGGCGGTCGCCTTCGCCACCGCCGTCGGAGTGGTGCTGCCCCCGGCCGCGGTGCCGCTCCAGGTCCTCGCGATGGCGGTGGGCTACTCCCGGGTCCACACCGGCGTCCACTACCCCGGCGACGTCGCCGCCGGCGCCGTCCTCGGCATCGCCAGCGCCGGCCTCGCCCTGGCGGCCGGAGCCTCCTGGTCCGCCGCCCGCGGATCCGCCGCCCGGGGACCGAGCGCCTGAGGCTCCGCCCGGCGGCCCCAGGCCCGCGGCCGGTCGGGGACCGAGCGCCTGAGGCTCCGCCTGGCGGCCCCAGGCCCGCGGCCGGCCGGGGGCGGACCGCCCGCCTGAGCCTCCGCCGGCCCGGGCGTCAGTACCTCGCTCGGCCGAGGTCCTCCTCCGAGAGGTCGAGCGCGGCGAGGCGCTCCGGGTCCGCCAGGATGTGCAGCTCGACGATCCGGTCCCCGGCGATCGTGAACACCATGAGGGCCGCCGGGCGTCCGTTCGCGACCGACAGGACCGCGGGCGCGCCGTTGGCCAGGAGCGGCAGTGCCCCCGTACGGAACTTGGCGTACGTGAGGGCCTGGGCGACGACGGCCTCGGCGCCCCGGACGATCTTGGAGACGGCCGCGAGGGCCTTGCCCCCGTCGGCGCGCAGCACCACGTCCGGGTCAAGGACCGCGAGCAGTCCCTCGAAGTCGCCGCCCTGCGAGGCGGCGAGGAAGGCGTCGGCGATCTCCCGCTGCCTCCGCGCGTCCGGTCCGGCGGCCGGGGAGGCGTCCCGCACCCGGCGGCGGGCGCGGCTGGCGAGCTGGCGGGTGGCGGCCGGGGTGCGGTCGACGATCCGGGCGATCTCGTCGAAGGACACGGCGAACATGTCGTGCAGGACGAACGCGAGCCGTTCCGCCGGCGAAAGGCTCTCCAGGACGACGAGCAGCGCGAGACCGACGGATTCGGTGACCTCGGCCGCGTGCTCGGGGTCGGCGGTGTCGGGGAGCCGGACGACCGGTTCGGGGACGTAGTACTCCAGCGGGTCCTCGCGGCGCGAGCCACGGGCGCGCAGCATGTCGAGGCAGACGCGGCCGACGACCGTGGTCAGCCAGCCGCTGAGGTTCGTCACGCCGCTGACGTCGCTGCGGTTCAGCTTGATCCAGGCCTCCTGGACGGCGTCCTCGGCCTCGCCCAGCGAGCCCAGCATCCGGTACGCCACCGCTCGCAGGTGCCCCCGGTCGGCCTCGAAGCGCCGGGCCAGCAGTTCCTTCTCGTCGTGGTCCACTCGTCGCTCTCCCCGTCCACGTCCCGTCACGCCGTCACCTCATCACGCCATCACCTCGTCATGCCATCTCCTCTTCATGACGTCATGACGGACGAAACCTCGTCGATGTGACACGGCAGGCGCGACGGTGGTCCGGCCGTACGGTCCCGAGGCGTGAGATCCGCGCCGTCTTCCGGTCGACGCGCGGGATTCCCCGGTCTACACCCCCGACCGCCGTGGATCCTCACTTCAGCGCGGTGGTCCTCCTCCGTAGATTGATCACCATGACGACGACAACGACGCAGGTCAACCCGGTACTCCGCACCCCGCCCGCCTCCCCCGCCGCCGCTGCCGCGTACTTCTCCGCGAGCCTCGCCTTCCACGCCGACGTCTCCGACGTGGCCTCCGCGCTCGCCACGGCCGCCGCCGAGGGAACCGACCCGGGCTTCGTGGTCATCGACTCGCGTTCGACCGCCTCCTGGGACCAGGGGCACGTCCCCGGCGCGCTCCACCTGCCCACCGCGCTCATCGCCGAACAGGCCGAGCAGCTGCTCGACCGGTCCGTGCCGGTCGTCACGTACTGCTGGGGTCCCGGTTGCAACGGTGCGACGCGCGCCGCGCTGGCCCTCGCCGAGCTGGGCTTCCAGGTGAAGGAGATGCTCGGCGGGTTCGAGTACTGGGTGCGCGAGGGCTTTGCGTACGAGACCTGGGAGGGGCCCGCGGAGAAGGCGGCGGACCCGCTGACGGCGCCGATCGACTCGGACGACTGCGGCTGCTGACCGCGTGCCCACCACCACTGACCGTGCCCACCGCCGCTGACCGGCACCGATCCGTTCCCGGTCCCGCCGCGCGCCGGCGCCGATCCGCCCCCGGCCCCGCCGACTGACCGGCCGCCGATCGTTGCCGACGTAAACCGATTTCGTGATCGCACCGGTCATGGCGTACAGTCGTGTTTACCGACGCGGGGTGGAGCAGCTCGGTAGCTCGCTGGGCTCATAACCCAGAGGTCGCAGGTTCAAATCCTGTCCCCGCTACTCAGTAGCAACGAAGGCCCGGATCCGAGATCGATCGGATCCGGGCCTTCGTCGTATCCGCGGCACCCCGCGGCCGCGTCGGCTTGACCTTGACGCGACGTCAAGATCTAGCGTTCTCGGTATGGAGTGGTCGATCCAAGAGGTCGCCAAGAAGGCCGGCACCACCAGCCGCACCCTCCGGCACTACGGAGAGCGCGGACTGCTGGAACCGAGCCGGATCGGCGCGAACGGTTACCGGTACTACGACCAGGCGGCGCTCGTGCGTCTGCAGCGCATCCTGCTGCTGCGCGAGCTGGGGCTCTCGCTGCCCGCCATCGCCGAGGTCCTCGCGGGGCAGCGGGACACGTCCGCCGCCCTTCGCACCCATCTCGCCCTCCTGGAGCAGGAGCGGGAGCGCATCGGACGCCGGATCGCGTCGGTGTGGACCACTCTCCACAAGACGGAGAACGGAGAAGAACTCATGGCCGACGAAGTGTTCGACGGTTTCGACCACACGGCGTACGAGGGGGAGGTCACCGAGCGCTGGGGCCGCGACGCGTACGAGAAGGGCGACCGCTGGTGGCGGTCGCTGGACGCCGGGCAGAAGAAGGCGTTCATGGACGAGCAGTCCGGCATCGCCCGCGACTTCGGGCGGGCGCTCAGGGACGGCCTGGCCGCCGGCAGCGACGAGGTGCAGGCGATCGCGCGCCGCCAGGTCGCCTGGCTGACGCACACCACGGCGGTGACCAAGGAGTACGTGATCGGTCTCGGCCGGATGTACGTCGACGACCCGCGGTTCACCGCGAACTACGACAAGCACGGTGAGGGGACCGCGGTCCTCGTCCGGGACGCGATGGAGATCTACGCGGAGCGGAACCTCTGACGGGGGCGGGCGCCCGCCCGTACGCCAGTCGGCCCCGTGGGAGTCGCCGCCCGGCGGGGCGGCGGCCACCCTGGTAGGGCGCGGTACCGACCGCGGCCGGGTACGGACCGGGCAGGAGAGCACAGGTGGGGCACCCCCTAGGAGCGGGCGGCGGTGAGCGGCGGGGCGGTGAGGGCCGCCGCTCGTACGGGCGTGCCCGGCGGTTCATCCGGGCGCTGCCTCCGCTGGTCATCGCCGGCGGGGTCGTGTTCGACCTGCTGACACCGCCCGAGTACACCGCCGCGCCCCTCTTCTCCGCCGCCCCGCTGATCGCCGCCCCCTTCTTCTCCACCCTCACGACGCTCCTGACGGGGATCGCCGCCGTCCTCGCCTCCGTCGGGCTGCACCTCTACAACGGCACCGCCGACGAGATCCCCACCCTGACCGAGACCCTGACCGTGGTCACCGTCGCCGCGCTCGCCCTCCTCATCAGCCGGGTCGTGCGCAGGAGCGGTGAGCGGCTCGCCTCGGCGCGGGTCATCGCGGAGACCGCGCAGAAGGCGGTGCTGCCGACGCCCGCCGAGCGGATCGGGGGTCTGCAGTGCGCGGCCCGCTACGAGGCGGCGCAGGCGGACGCCTTCATCGGCGGCGACCTGTTCGCCGTCCAGGACACCCCCTACGGGGTGCGGCTCGTCGTCGGCGACGTCCGGGGCAAGGGGATGGAGGCGGTCGAGGCCGTCGCCGTCGTCATCGGGGCCTTCCGCGAGGCGGCCGAGCAGGAGCGGAGCCTGGAGGGCGTGGCGCAGCGCCTCGAACGGGCGCTGACCCGTGAGGGCACCCGCCGGGACGGGCTCGACGCCGTCGAGGGGTTCACCACCGCCGTCCTGGCCGAGATCCCGCGCGGCGACGGGAACGGCACCTTCGACGGTTTCGTGCGGGTCGTCAACCGCGGGCACCCGTCGCCGCTGATCCTGTACGCCGACGGGCGTCTGGACACGCTGGAGCCGACCGAGCCGGCCCTGCCGCTCGGCATGGGCGATCTGGCGGCGTGGCCGGACCGGGCCGAGGGGCGCCCCTACCCGCCGGGCGCGACGCTGCTCTTCTACACCGACGGCCTCTCGGAGGCCCGGAACGCGGCGGGTGTCTTCTACGACCCGGGGGAGCGGCTCGCCGGGCGGATCTTCCCGGGGCCGGAGGAGCTGCTCGACGCGCTGGTGGACGACGTACGGCGGCACACGGGCGGCGGGACGACGGACGACATGGCGCTGCTCGCCCTGAGCCGTCCGGCGACGGGGCAGCCGGAGCGGCGCCGCACGATGCCGGTGGTGCCGCCGGGCGGCTCCGGTCACCGGTCGTAGTCGGAAGGTGTCGCTGCGATAACAATTGACATAACGTCAGATCGCAGGGGTTTGGGCTGCTCCCGCTGAAGGACGGTCAACTCGGGCCATTCTCGCCCAATTCCATGAATGATCAAGAGGAACGGCTTGGAATCGGGACCCCCTGTCTATTAACGTTCGATAACGCAGCGCGGTCGTCCCAGCCGCCGCAAGAGGCGGCACCGTGCGCACGCGCCGAATCCTGAAAGGGAACCGGGGAACCACCAATTGGGGTGAATCGGGCTCATCGCATCGCTGCGACGTGCCCGTAGGAGACCTTCCTGCTCCGAACCCGTCAGCTAACCCGGTAGGCGAGAAGGAAGGAAAGGAGCGCCCCTTCGTGGCGTCCAACACCCCCGCACCCGAGGCACCCTTCGACGCCTTCGGTGGTGGTGCGGGTCCCGCCGCGCCCGGCACCGAGTGGAATCCCACCGAGGACTCCCTCCGTGCCCAGAGCCGCTCCGGCGGCCGGCACCGGGTCGTCAAGCAGCGTTCCCACTTCGCCCGCTCCTCCACCGTCCTCGGCGTCGGTGTCATCGCGGCCGTCGGCGCCGGCGGCCTCGCCACCGCCCAGGAGAGGCCGCCCGTAGCCATCTCCTTGCCGGACCTCCCGGACCTAAACCTGCCGGACGCCCACGACCTTCCGGGCGTCGGCGACCTTCTCCCGGACGAGGACGCCGACACGGCCTCGGACATGGATCTGGCGGCCGCCGAGGCCCCCCGCTCCAACCCGAACCCGCTCACCGCCGCCACGTACACCACCCCCGACGACGAGCGGGGCGCGACGGCCGCGCAGGCCGCCACGGCGGCCACCGGCACCGCCGACGCGGGCGAGGCCCTGCGCGCCCGCATCCTCCAGCAGGCCGAGCAGCAGCAGGCGTCCGCCGACGCCGCCGACAAGGCCGCGGCCGAGAAGGCGGCGGCGGAGAGGGCCGCGGCGGAGGCCGCGGCCAAGGCCGAGGCGGCGGAGAAGGCGGCCGCCGAGGCGAAGGCGAAGGCCGAGGCGGAGGCCAAGGCCAAGGCGGAGGAGGAGGCCAGGGCGAAGGCCGAGGCCGAGCGCCTCGCGCAGCTCGCCGCGAGCTACTCGATGCCCCTCTCCTCGTACTCCGTGAGCGCCACCTACATGCAGTCCGGCTCGATGTGGTCCTCCGGCCACCACACGGGCCTCGACTTCGCCGCCCCCACCGGCACCCCGCTCAAGGCGGTCCACGGCGCCACCGTGAAGTCGGCGGGCTGGTCCGGCTCGTACGGCTACCGGATCGTCCTGGAGCTGGAGGACGGCACCGAGGTCTGGTACTGCCACCTGTCGTCCATGACGGTCGGCGTCGGCCAGACCGTGGGCACCGGCGAGACGATCGGCCGCGTCGGCGCCACCGGCAACGTCACCGGCGCCCACCTCCACATGGAGGTGCACACGCCCGGCGGCTCCGGCATCGACCCGGCGGAGTGGCTCCGCTCGAAGGGCCTGACGGTCTGAGGGCCCTGACGGCTGGGGACCCTGACGGTCCGAGGGCCCTGACGGCTGGGGACCCTGACGGCTGGGGACCCTGACGGTCCGAGGGCCCTGAGGACGGGGGAGCGGGGCCTTCAGCTCCGGTACGGGTTGTAGCCGTCGTAGTCCAGGTACTGCGGGGGCGCCCACACCCGGCCCGTCGCCCTGGCCGCGTACGTGAGCGCCGGGGAGGCGACCTCGCGGCGCTGCCACAGGTGGTGCAGCAGCTCCTGTTCGCGGGCCGGGAAGTCGGGCCCGGCCGTGCCGCGCCGGGCCCGGTCCCGGAGCAGCGCCAGGGTCGTCGCGAAGGACTCGTACTCGCCCACCGTCCGCGCCGCCGCCGGACCGTACGTCCGGGCGGCGAACGAGCGGGCCAGCTGACGGGCCCGCATCGAGGAGAGCGCCGGCGGCTCGGCGGGCGAGAGCCAGCCGGCCGCCGCGTACGCCGGGAGCTCCCCGGATATCGTGCGCAGCTCCCGCTGCCGGCCCCACACCGCGAGCCAGGTCAGCAGGCCGAAGACCGGGACCATCAGCGCCCCGTACACCGCGAAGAAGGCCCAGGGGCCGCCGAAGGTGGCCGAGCCGTTCCAGGCGGCGTGCAGGCCCATGGCGAGCAGGAGGCCCGCGAGCGGCAGCAGCACCTTCCGGAGGCGCTTGCCGCGGGGGGCGAGCGCGGCGAAGCCGAAACCGATGCCGCTGAGCACGGTGAACAGCGGATGCGCGAACGGCGACATGACGACCCGTACGAAGAAGGTCGCCGCGGTCACCGAGCCCAGACCGGAGGAGCCGAACTCCTGGTCTTCGCCGAAGGCGTTGCCGAGGTAGAGGATGTTCTCGGTGAAGGCGAAGCCGGTCGCGGTGAAACCGGCGATCACGACCCCGTCGACGAGACCGCCGAAGTTCCTTCTGCGGAAGAGGAACAGCAGCAGGATCGCGGCCGCCTTCGCGCTCTCCTCCACCACCGGGGCGACCACCGTCGCACCGAGGGTGTCCGCCGAGTCCGGGTCCGCGGTGGCCGTCGCTATCCAGCGCACCGCGAAGGAGTTCGCCAGGATGGCGACGAGCGCGGCGGCGAAGGCGCCCCACGCGAAGGCGAAGAGCAGGTTCTTCCACGGCCCCGGCTCGACCCGGTCGAGCCAGCGGAACGCGGCCATGAGCAGCGGTACGGGAAGCACGGCCAGCCCGAGGCCGACGAGGAAGCCCTCGGTGCCGGTCTGCTCGCGGACGAGGGCCAGGATGAACAGGGCGCAGATCGCGAGCACGGTGATGACGGCGACGGCCCGGACCAGCCGGCTGCGCCAGAAGGCCCGGTGTGGCCGGTACCGCCACTGGGACCGGTCGGCGGCGGCGGGGAAGGCCGGCTCCTCGGTGTCCCGGTGCGGGACGGGAGCGGTCTCCGGCTGGTCGGCGGGGGCGGGGTTCGACACGTGAGCGACCCTAACGACCCCCACCGACAGCGGGCGACGGGGTTACCGGATCAGGAGCGCCGCGCGGTCACTTCCGGCGGAAGAGAAGGTCGTGCACGACGTGGCCCTTGTCCAGGCCCTGGCCCTCGAAGCGGGTGAGGGGCCGGAAGTCCGGGCGGGGGGCGTAACCGCCGTCGGCCAGGGTGTTCTCGAAGTCCGGGTGCGCGGAGAGCACTTCCAGCATCTGCTCGGCGTACTCCTCCCAGTCCGTGGCGCAGTGCAGGACGGCCCCGGGCTTCATCCGGGTCGCGAGGAGGCTGAGGAACTCGGGTTGGATGAGCCGCCGCTTGTGGTGGCGCGCCTTGGGCCACGGGTCGGGGAAGTAGACCCGGCAGCCGTCGAGCGCGTCCGTGGTGAGCATCTCGCGAAGCAGGATGATCGCGTCGCCGTTGGCGACCCGGACGTTCGTCAGGCCGTTGCGGTCGGCCAGGCCGAGCAGGTTGCCCTGGCCGGGCGTGTGCACGTCGACGGCGAGGATGCCGGTGCCGGGGTCGGCGGCGGCCATCTGCGCGGTCGCCTCGCCCATGCCGAAGCCGATCTCCAGGACGACCGGGAGCCCGCCGAACATCTCGCCGAGGTCGAGGACCCGCTTGCCGTCGATGTCGAGACCCCAGTCGGGCCACCGCTTCAACATGGCCTCGGCCTGACCGGTGGTGACGCGGCTGCGGCGCGGCTGGAAGCTGCGGATCCGGCGCTCGTGATGCGACCCGGCGGGGTCGGGCAGGGGGCCCTCGCCGGGGGCGAACCTCTGGCTGCCGCGTCGGGCGGGGGGCTGGGCGGGGTGCGGGGTCATCTCAGGCTGCTCAGACACAATGCCCCGATTCTACGGCGCGCCCACCCCCCACCGGGCCCGGCGCGGGGCCGGGTCACAGCAGGGCCAGCGCCCGGCCCGCCACCTCCCGGCCGATCGGCAGGGACGCCGTCGCCGCCGGCGACGGCGCGTTCAGCACGTGGACCGTCCGGGCGGCCTCGCGGATCAGGAAGTCGTCGACCAGGGTCCCGTCCCGCAGCACCGCCTGCGCCCGCACCCCCGCCGCCGCCCGGCGCAGGTCGGACTCCTCCACCACCGGAAGCAGCCGCCGCACCGCCTCGGTGAACGCCCGCTTCGACAGCGACCGGTGCAGCTCCCCCGCCCCGTATCGCCAGTGCGCGCGGGCGATCGACCACGAGCCGGGCCACGCCAGGGTGGCGCCCAGTTCGCGCGGGCGGACGACGGACCAGCCGTACCCCTCCCGCGCGAGCGCCGGGACCGCGTTCGGCCCGATGTGGACGCCGCCGTCGATGCCCCGGGTCAGGTGCACCCCGAGGAACGGGAAGGCCGGGTCGGGCACCGGATAGACCAGCCCCCGCACCAGCGAGGGGTCCGCGAGCTCGTAGTACTCGCCCCGGAAGGGGACGATCCGCATGCCCGGGTCGTCACCCGCGAGGAGCGCGATCCGGTCGCAGTGCAGCCCCGCGCAGTTCACCAGGACCCGCGCCCGCACCACCCGGCCGTCCGCCGTCCGCACGGCGACCCCCCACGGCCGCCGGTCGATCGCGGTGACCTCCGCCCCGTACAGGATGCGGGCCCCGGAGGCCTCGGCGAGCCGCTCGGACACCGCCCGGTAGTCGCAGACGCCGGTGGTGCCGACGTGGATCGCGGCCAGGCCCCGCACCCGGGGCTCGTACTCGCTGATCTGCGCCGGTCCCAGCTCGCGGACCGGAATGCCGTTCTCCCGGCCGCGCTGCACGAGCGCGTGCAGCCGGGGCAGCTCCTCGCGCGCGGTGGCGACGACGAGCTTGCCCTTCACCTCATACGGAATGTCCCACTCCGCGCAGAACTTGACCATCTCGGCCGCGCCCTCGACCGCGAACCGGGCCTTGAGCGAGCCCGGCCGGTAGTAGATCCCGCTGTGGATCACCCCGCTGTTGCGTCCGGTCTGGTGGCGCGCGAGGGCGTGCTCCTTCTCCAGGACCGTGACCCGGGTGCCGGGAGCGGCGCGCGTCAGGGCGTACGCCGTCGACAGACCGACGATCCCGCCGCCGATCACCAGCACGTCACAGTCAAACACCAGCGCCACCTCCCACCCCCGATAGTGCACTGGCCCACTGACAATCCCGTGAAACCTCGCGCGAGGGCACGAGACGCAGGTCACGCCACCGGGGCGGGCGTCACGCCGGGGCGACGAGCAGCGGCCTGGCCCGTTCCCGCAGCTCCATGACCCGCGGCTCGTCCCCGTACGGCTCCAGCCGGTGCAACAGGTCCCGCACGTACTCCGTCGTCCGCGCCGAGGAGATCCGGCCGGCCACCTCCACCGCGCGCGTACCCGCCGCGCAGGCCGCGTCCAGGTTCCCCGACTCCAGCTCGGCGACGGCGGACACCACGAGCCGCAGCCCGTGCGAGCGGACGAACTCCTCGGTCGGCCGGGAGAGCGCCTGCTCCGTGAAGCGGCGCACCTCGTGGGGCGCCTTCAGGTCGCGGTAGCACTCCGCCGCGTCGGCGCAGAACCGGTCGTACGAGTAGAAGCCCAGCCAGGTCGGGTCGGCGTCGCCCTCCCGGGAGCGCTCGAGCCAGCCCTCGGCGGACTTGAGCGCGGCCGCGGCGGCGACCCCGTCCCCGGCCTTCGCGTGCGCGCGTGCTTCGACGAGCCGGAAGAAGGACATGGTGCGGGCGGTGGCCAGGCCCCGGTTCCGCTCCAGCGCGGCCTGGGCGAGGTCCACGCCCTCGTCGGCGAAGCCCCGGTACGTGGCCTGGAGGGACATGGAGGCGAGGACGTAACCGCCGAGGGGCACGTCGGCGGCGGCGCGGGCGAGCCGCAGCGCCTGGATGTAGTAGCGCTGGGCGGCCTCCTGCTGTCCGGTGTCGAAGGCCATCCAGCCGGCGAGCCGGGTGAGCTCGGCGGTCGCGCCGAACAGGGCCCGGCCGACCTCGTCGGAGTACGAGGCCAGGAGGAGGGGCGCGGCGTCCACGCGTAAGCACTCGGGGACCATGGACGACCGCCAGTCCCCGCCGCCGTACTTCGAGTCCCAGCGGCGCGCGTCCTCGGCGGCCTCGCGGAGTTTGGCGACGTCACTGTGGCCCACGCGCGCGTGCTCCGTGACGGTGGCGGCCGTGACGCCGCCCGCCGGGCGGGGCGCCTCCCGCTCCACCGACGGGTCGGCGGGCGTTATCAGCCAGCGGGACGCGGGCGTCGCGTACGCGCTCACCGCGAAGGACCCGGCGAGCGACTGCCAGATCCCGCCACCGCCGGCCCGCCGGCCGGCGAGGTCGAGCCGGTACAGATCGGTGGCCGAGCGCACCGCCTCGCCCACGTCACGCGGGAAGGCGAGACCCACCTCGGGCGCCGGGTCGGCGTCGGCCAGCCCGATCTCGTGCAGCGGCACGGGCCGGCCCAGCTTCTGCCCGATCGCGGCGGCGATCAGGTGCGGGGCGGCGCCCTGCGGCACCATGCCCTTGGCCACCCAGCGGGCGACCGAGGTCTTGTCGTACCGAAGCGTCAGACCCCGCTGCGCACCGAGGTCGTTGACGCGCCGGGCGAGCCCGGCGTTGCTGATTCCCGCGAGGGCGAGAACCGTGCCGAGCTTTTCGTTCGGCCCGCGTTGCTCCCTGGACATGACGCCACCCCTCGACCACCCAGCCGGCCGCCACGACGCCGGGCATAGGCGTGCGGCATTCGTCAACACAGCGTAGTTCGCCGCATCCCTACCGTTAAGGGGCAGAGTTCCGTATGGCGAGATTGTTGTGTGAAAGGCCGACGGGTCGGACCGGTGGCCAGGATCGTGCTCCCGCCGTGTGGCCGTGCGCCCGGCCGTGCGCTCTCCAGAGGCCGCCCGGGGAGCGCTTCCATGAGGAGCGCGTGGGTCGGCCCGCTCGGCCGGGATCGGTGTCCCGGACCGGTGGGCTGGGGGATACCGCCGCCCCATTCCCCGCGGGCGGCGGCCGGCACCGGGAGGCGCGAGCGCCTCCCGGGCTGCCGGTGACCTGTGGGAAGCGGTGTGCGCGGGCGGAGGCCCGGACACCTTCCACCCCCGCCGGGGAGGGTCGATATTTGGCCGAATGACGCCGGTGTCCAACTGGCCCATGCCAGGGGCGCATTCGGCTTTCGCGCGCGTGCACCCGGACCCCGCCCCGTGCGCCGTTGTCGTGGCAGCATGTCTCCCACCGGAACGGACGTGGAGGCGCCGATGCGATGGCTGGTGGGCTGGAGCAGCGTCGCCGCGAGCTTCGCAACGACGACCGGCACGCGGGCGGGGTCGGTGAGCGGCTCGTACGGCGGTGGGTACGGCCGGCGGAGCTCGTACGACGGCGGGTACGAGAGCGGCCACGGCGGCGGCTACGGCGGCGGGTACGAGAGCGGCTACGACGGCGGCTACGGCGGCGGGCACCGCGACGGGTCCGGCGGCGGGCACCGCGGTTCCTCCCCCTCCGCCGCCACCGAGGGGCGCGCGGTGCAACCGGTGGGCGCACAACTCCTGTGGGGCGACCCCGATCCGCTGTGGGCGGTCGGCGACTGGCGCCCGGACGAGGTGCGGGTGGTGGCCGTCGACGACCACACCCGCCTCGCCGTCCTCGGCTGTTGCGGCGCGAGCGACGAGGAGCTGCGGATCGGCCTGCTCACCGCGCGCGGGGGCGCGCTGCGGCACCTCACGGCTTGGCCGGGCAGCTACACGGCGGTCGTCAAGGCCGGCCGCCGCGTCACCGTCACGGGTGATCTCGCGGGCGCCCGGCCGGTGTTCCACACCCCGTGGCAGGGCGGCACCGCGTACGCCACCGCCGCCCTGCCGCTCGCCGACCTCGTCGAGGCCCAGCTCGACATCGGCCATCTGGGCGCGCTGCTCGCCTGCCCCGAGACCCCGGAGGCGCTGCGCGACTCCACCCCGTACGAGGGAGTACGGCGGGTGCCGCCCGGCCACGCGCTGATCCTCCGGGAGGGCTCGCGAGAGATCACCGGGTACGAGCAGGTCGCCTCGCTCGCGGTCGCGGCGGCCCAGACCGACCCCCGGCAGGCCGTCGACGGGGTACGGGACGCCCTGATCGAGGCCGTACGCGCCCGGCTCACGGCCCCACGGCACGCGCCGGAGACCTCGCTTCCCGACCCGGGCCCCGTCCCCGGCATGGGGCCCGCCGACCGGCGTGCGGCCCGGGGCGCGGGCCCGGCGCCCGGCATCGGCGCCGACCTGTCCGGCGGCAGCGCCTCCGGCACGCTCGCGCTGCTCGCGGCAGGGCTCCCGGGAGTGCCCGGCACGATCACCGGACACGGCACGGGCGCGGGGGAGCGGCTGCTCGCCGTCACCTTCAACGACCTGGTGACACGCACTGGTTCGGGCCGTGCGGACGAACTGAAACGGGCCGGGGAGATCGCGGCCGACCCGCGCCTGCACCACGTGGTCGTCGCCGGGGGCGAGGAGGCGCTCCCGTACGCCGTTCTCGACGGGCCGCTCACCGACGAGCCGGGGCCCGCGCTCGTGACGGCCGAGCGGCACCGGAGACGGCTCGCGGGCGGCAGCGCCGACCACTTCACCGGCATGGGCGCCAAGCAGGTCCTGGACGCGCACCCGGCCCGCCTTGCCGACCTCCTGATGGACCGCAGGCGCCGCTCGCTCGTGCGTCCCGTGACGGCCCTCGCCAAGGCGTCGGGGCCGTCGGCGGGTTCGCTGCTCGTGCCGCTGACGGTGTACCGGGCGGCGCGGAAGCTGGCGCGCACCCCCTACCGGGCCGGCCTGGAGTCGGCGGCCCAGCGGGTCCTGGAGGCGAACCGCACGGCGCCGGACGGCTTCGGCCCCCTGGAGGCGTCCCTCTCCGCGCTCGCCTGGTCGCGGCCGGGGCCGGCGGCGCGGTGGCTGACGGGGGAGGCGCTGGCTGAAGTATCGGTTCGCCTGAACCGGGCGGCGACCCTGCCGACCTCCGTCCAGCGTCCGGGCGAGGCACGCGCGCGTGCGGCCCTCGCTCGTGCGGCGGCCGACCACCGGGTCCTGGAGCAGGCCGCCGAGATCCGCGGCCAGCGCCTGCACGCCCCCTTCCTCGACAACCAGGTCGTACGGGCCTGCCGCCACCTCCCGGAATCGCTCCGGGTCCAGCCGGACGCGCGCGCGGGAGTCCTCCGTACGGTTCTCTCCGGCGCGGGCGTCCACGACCTCCCGCCCGGCTGGGGCGCCTCCCACCCCGCGGTCCCGGCCGCCGCCACACGCGCGGGGCTGCGTGCGGCGCTGCCCGACCTCCTCGCCCTCTTCGACGCCCCGCTCCTCGCCGACGCCGGCCTGATCGAGGCCCGTGTGGTCCGCAAGGCCCTCCGCGCGGCGGCCGAGGGCGAACCGGTCCCCCTGGACGGCCTCGCCGACCTGGTCTCCACCGAACTCTGGCTCCGCCGCCTCATGTCCCGCCGAGGCTCCTGCTGGACCAACACGACGGAACCCCGCGCCCACCGAGCGGTCCAGGGCCCCCTGATCCCGGCGTCGAGGTCGCTGCCGGCGTAAGGGGCGGCCCGACACGGGCAGGGTCGTCCCCGACCTCGTCAGGAGCAGCTGATCCGCGAGTCGGCCCAGTCGGCGACCGCGGCGCGCCCGAACGGCGTGTGCTCCTCGACCACGAGCCGGAGCGTGCCGCGGCCGGTGATGTCGACGTGCACCGGGATCGGCGGGTCGCCCGGCCGGACCACGCCGGACCGCCAGAGCCGCTCCTCGTCCCCGTACACGGAGAAGCGGACACCGCCGAGGCCGAGCGGGGCGCTCAGGTCGTCGACGCCGACGACCGCGTCGTAACCCGTGCACCGCCGGTTGAGGTCGATGAACAGCGACGACGGGGCCTGGACGCTCACCCCGTGCGCGTACGGCGTGCCGCCGATCGAGAGGCCCTCGCGCTGCCACATCCAGCTGCTGTCGGAGAGGGCGACCTCGGGCTTGGTGCCGTCGCCGAAGATGCCGTACTCCAGCTCGTTGACCTGATAGACCGACGGCGGCGCGGGCGGGGGTTTCGGCTTCGGCTTCTGCGAGGGCTTCTCCGGGCTCGGTGTCGGCGTCGGCGCGGGGGTCGGCGAGGGGGGAGGCGGAGGGCTCGGCTTCGGCGGCGCCGGCGCCGGTGACGGCTTCTCGGGACTCGGCGTCGGTGAGGGCTCAGGGGGATTCGGCGTGGGGGCCGGCTCGGGCGCTTCGACCGTCACCGGCAGGGGCGGCGGTACGGGCTTCGGTGGCGGCGTCGGCTTCGGCGGGGGCGCGGGCTCCGCCGGTACGACGGGGGTGACGACCGGCTGCGTCGGCTTGGGCGCGGCCACGGGCTGGGGATCGCCCACCATGGCCCAGACGAGCCCGGCGGCCGCGGCGACGGCCATGGCGGCCGCGAGGGCGGCCTTCGCGGGTGCGCCGAGCCCTTCGGCGGCGGCCCCCCCGGAGGCAGCGCCACCGGAGGAGCCCGAGGCGGCGGCCGCGGCACCCGCACCGGCCGCGCCTACCGCGCCACCGGCGACGACACCGGCGGCCTTGAGCGAGTAACCGGCGGCGAACCAGCCGATGACGGCGATCGGCAGCAGGGCGGGGATCCCGGCGTTGACATGGGCCAGCTCACCGGCGGCGAGCCGGCACCTGGCGCACTCGTCGAGGTGCTTGCGCAGTCCGCGTTCGGCGCGCATCCGCAGGCCACCGCGCGCGTAGGCGCCGAGCCGGTCCGCGTACCTGGCGCAGTCGCCGCCCGCCGTCAGGGACTGGCTGACGTGCGCCTGGAGGTACGCCTGCTTGAGTCCCTCGCGGGCGCGGCTCGCGAGCACGGCCGTGGCGTTGGCGGTGAGCCCGAAGAGCGGGGCGACCTCGCTCGGCGACTCCTCCTCGACGGTGGTGTGCCACAGGACGGCCTGCCAGCGCTCGGGCAGCGAGCGGAAGGCCTGCATGGCGAGCGACTGCTCGGCGTCGTGCATGGCCCGCACCTCCGCGCCGAGGTCCATCGTGTCCTGGTCGGACACCTCGGAGGAGCGTGCGGCGTCCGCCGCGAACACGGCGAAGTCCTCGACGAGGTGTTCCCGCTTCTGGGTCCTGGCCCAGTTCGCCGCGACCCGCCGGACGGTGGTCATGAGGTAGGCGCGCACGGCCTGTTCGGGCCCGGCGCCGCCCCGTACCGCCTGGAGGGTACGGGCGAAGACCTCGGCGGTGAGGTCGTCGGCGGTGTGCGCGTCCCGGCAGCAGGTCCTGGCGTAGCGGCGTACGGCCTCGGAGTGGCGGCGGAACAGCTCCTCGTACGCGGAGCCGTCGCCGTCCCGCATGAGCTGGACGAGCTCCGAGTCGGAGGGCGGCAGCTCGACGGGCGGCGGGAGAACGGAGCCGTGCTCGTCGCCCTCGTCCCCGGCCCCGCCCCAGGCATCGTCTCCTGACGGCGGTGCCGCGCTTCCCGCCCCGGCGCCGTCCTCTGACGGCGGTCCCGCAGCCCCGGCGTCGTCTCCCGACGGCGGTCCCGCGCTTCCCGCCCCGGCGCCCGTCGCCCACCCGTACGCCTTGCCCTCGCGCTGCGGCGGCACGCTCGCGTCCAGCAGGTCCGCCGCCGTGTCCGGCGCGCCGGGAAGGCCTCCCGGCCCGCCCTGACTCGGTACCACCTGCCCCGGGGGCAGGCCCCCGGTCTCGGCGGTGCCGCTGTCGCCCAGCGGCTCGTCCCGACCGTCACCGCTCATCGCGGAAGCCCCCGTACGCATGCTCAGACCGAACAGCGGCCAGCCTGCCACAGAGCGCGGGCACGCCGGAGCGCCGCGTCCACTTACCACTCGTCCGGGGCGACTTCACGGATCCGGGCGCAACCGCTCGCACGTTCGTGTCATGCTCGTCGGTCCGCCCGGACCACGAAACGCCATCACCGCACACGCGGAATCCCGTGAACGCGGAACCCGTGAACGCGGCGACGCGGTTCCCCGAGCCGGGACGAGCGAGACCTACCGGGAGCGCAACCCCTCGAGCAGGATGTCGAGGAGCCGGGTCGAGGCCGCCGCCTGCTGCACCGCGTCCGGCAGGGCCGGGGCGGCGGTGGCGATGACGAGCAGGACGTCCGCCACGGTCACGTCGGCCCGCAGCTCACCCGCCTCCCGCGCCCGGTCGACGAGCCGCCCGACCACCTCGAGGAGCTCCGCCGCTCCCGCGTCGTCCCGCTCCTCGGCCGGTACGGCGCGCGGCGACACCACCCGTGCGTCGGCCGGCTCGGCGACACCCCGCTGGTACGGCACCCGGGCCGCGTCGTCCGCGTCGTCACCGAAGGACGGCACCGCGGCGTCGTCCACCCGCACCCGCAGCACCTGCGGCGGAAGGAGACGCCCCGCGCCCGAGGCCACCGAGGTCCGCAGGAACCGGGAGAGCGCCGACCACGGCTCCTCCTCCTGGCCCAGCGCGGTCCGCGCCTGCTCGGTCAGCCGGGAGGTCTCCTCCTCGGCTATGCGCCGCACCAGCACGTCCTTGCTGGGGAAGCGCCGGTAGACGGTGCCGACGCCGACACGGGCGCGGCGCGCCACGTCCTCCATCGGAGCGCCGTAGCCGAGCTCGCCGAACACCTCACGCGCGGCGCGCAGGACATGCTCCAGATTGCGCTGGGCGTCCACCCGCAGCGGCGCGGACCTGCCGCCTGTCACCACCGGTGCGCCGTTGCGCTCGGGGCCGACGGCGCCCGCGTGGAGGCCGCCGTCCACGGTCGCCGTGCCGGCGCCCGTCTGCCATCGTGAATCCTGCATCTGCATAAGCGTTCCCCCGCTCATGATGTCTCCCCCCGGAGACTCCCCGCCCTGACACGGGGCTCCGGCCGGTGAGCGCTTCGGTCCACGCGCTCCCCTCCGACACCCCGATGAACTACGAACATAGTTGAGTCCGGGTCAATTCAGAAGGGGGAGTTCCGTACGGTGCGCCCCCCGATCGGAGCAAGGACCGGAACACTCCCGATTCCGACCCGCCCTCGGGCCCGTTCCGGCCACCCTGACCTGCGCCGTTTCCCCCGCGCCCGACCGGCGCGCCACCCCACGCCTCCGTACCCTTCCGGTCACACAATTTGTCGAGGCTGTGGACAAACCACGGACGGGGGGTGCGTCATGGGACAGTGACCGAACCTGCGCGCATTCTCGTCGTCGGCGGTGGCTACGTCGGCATGTACACCGCGCTGCGCCTCCAGCGGCAGCTCAGGGCCGAGCTGAGAGCCGGCGCGGCCGAGATCGTGGTGGTCACCCCCGAGCCGTACATGACGTACCAGCCGTTCCTGCCCGAGGCCGCGGCCGGTTCGATCTCCCCGCGCCATGTCGTCGTGCCGCTCCGCAGGGTCCTGGACCGCTGCCGGATCGTCATCGGCGAGGTCCGGTCCGTCGACCACGCCAAGCGGACGGCGTCCCTCGCGACCCTCGCCACCGCCGAGGAGGGCACCGGCACCGTCGACCTCACCTACGACGAACTGGTCATCGCGCCCGGCTCCGTCTCGCGCACCCTCCCCGTCCCCGGACTCCTCGACCACGGCATCGGCTTCAAGACCGTCGAGGAGGCCATCGGGCTGCGCAACCACGTCATCGAGCAGATGGACATCGCCTCCTCGACCCGGGACCCCGGGCTGCGCGACGCCGCCCTCACCTTCGTGTTCGTCGGCGGCGGGTACGCGGGCGTGGAGGCGCTCGCCGAGCTGGAGGACATGGCCCGCTACACGGCGCGGTACTACCACAACATCAAGCCGGAGGACCTGCGCTGGGTCCTCGTCGAGGCCTCGGACCGGATCCTGCCCGAGGTGGGCGAGGAGATGGGCCGGTACGCGATCAGGGAGCTCCGCGGCCGGAACGTCGACGTACGCCTGGAGACCCGCCTGGAGTCCTGCGAGGACCGGGTCGCCGTCCTCAGCGACGGCACCCGGCTGCCCACCCGCACCGTCGTCTGGACCGCCGGCGTCAGACCGGCACCCGTCCTCGCCGCCACCGACCTCCCGCGGAACGAGCGCGGCCGGCTCCGCTGCACGGCACAGCTCGCCGTCGTGGGCGCCGCCCACGCCTGGGCCGCGGGGGACGCCGCCGCCGTACCGGACGTGACCGCGGAGGAACCCGGCGCTGAGTGCGCGCCCAACGCGCAGCACGCCGTCCGCCAGGCCAAGGTCCTCGCCGAGAACATCGCGGCCTCCCTGCGAGGCCGACCGCTCAAGGAGTACGCGCACGCGTACGCCGGTTCCGTCGCCTCCCTGGGCCTCCACAAGGGAGTCGCCCACGTCTACGGACGGAAACTCAAGGGATATCCGGCCTGGTTCATGCACCGCGCCTACCACCTCAGCCGGGTGCCCACCTTCAACCGCAAGGCCCGGGTCCTCGCCGAATGGACCTTGTCCGGCCTGTTCAAACGGGAGATCGTCTCCCTGGGATCACTGGAACACCCCCGCGCCGAATTCGAACTCGCCGCCGCACCCCCACCGGACCCCGGCCACAAGCCGTCGTCCTGACATCACTGTCAGTGCGCTCGTCCACACTGGACGTGTGACCATAGGTGGGCCCACACCTGCACAGCGTGACTCTGCACGGCACCGACACCACGAGGCATACAGATCCGTGAACTTCACCCGTTGGAGCGCCCGGCTCCCCGGCACACAGCGCCGCGCGGCGCGGGGGAGCGAAGGCTCCGTGCCCGCCGCCCGCGGTGAGTACGCGCGGCAGCTGGGGCGTCTCATCGACGACGCGGCCGACGCGGCCGACGCGACCGACGCGGTCGACGCGCCCCGGGCGACCGAGGCGTCCGGCGCAGCCGGCACGTCCGGGACCGCCGACGTCCCCGCCCTCGAGGACTTCTCCGTACGGGAGCTCCTCGGCCGTCTCCCCGGCCTGGTCGCGCTGGTGTACGGCCCGGAGCACCGCATCGCGTACGTCAACGACGCCTACGCCGCCGCCTTCGGGCACCGCCCCCCTGGCGGCACCGTCGCCGACTCCTGCCCGGAGGCGGAGGACCTCGGCCTCGGACCCCTCATCGACCAGGTGCTGCGCAGCGGCAAACCGCGCACGGTCAAGTCCCGCCGCACCCAGGACGGCGGCTCGTTCACGGTGACGTGCCTGCCGGTGGACAGCCCCCACCTGGACGGCGGCGGGGTCCTCGTCCACGCCGCGGACGTCACCGACCACGCCGAGGCCGCCGAGCGGCTGCGGGCCAGCGAGCGCCGCCACCGCGAGACCGCCGTCACCCTCCAGCGCTCCCTGCTTCCGCAGGACCTCGAACAGCCCGACGACCTGCGCATCGCGGCCACCTACCAGCCCGGTGGCACCGACGCGGCCGTCGGCGGCGACTGGTACGACGTGATCACCCTCGGCGCCGGCCGCACCGCGCTCGTCATCGGGGACGTGATGGGCCGGGGCGTGCGCGCCGCCGCCGTCATGGGCCAGCTCCGCACCGCCGTCCGGGCCTACGCGCGCCTGGACCTGCCCCCGCACGAGGTCCTCCAGCTCCTCGACGGCCTCGCCGCCGAGATCGACGCCAGCCAGATCGCCACCTGCGTGTACGCGATCCACGACCCCAGCGAGGGCAAGCTGGTCTACGCCTCCGCCGGTCATCTCCCGATCCTCGTGCGTGACGAGGACGGCACCGTGCGGTGCGCCGAGGACCCGACGGGACCGCCGCTCGGCACCGGCGGCTGGCTCCACACCTCCGGCTCCATCGCCCTGCCGCCCGGCTCGACCGCCGTCCTCTACACCGACGGCCTGGTCGAGCGCCGCCGCGAGGACATCGACGAGGGCGTCGCCGCCCTCGCCCGCGCCCTCTCCGGCGCCAGCGGCACTCCGCAGGTCGTCTGCGACCGGCTGCTCCGCTCGCTGGGGGTCACCGCCGAGCACGACGACGACGTCGCCGTCCTCGTCGTCCAGCACCCCTCCCGCACGGGCCCGGACGCGGAGCTCTTCCACAACGCCGCGCTGGAACTCCTCGGCGGAGTGGAGGCCGCTCCCCGCGCGCGTGCCTTCGCCTCGGGCGTCCTGTCGTCCTGGCGCTTCCCGGTCGAGCTGCGGGACCTGGGTGTCCTCGCCACCAGCGAGCTCGTGGCGAACTCGCTCCAGCACGGCTCCCCGCCGATGCGGCTGCGCCTGCGCCGCACGGACCGGCGCCTGATCATCGAGGTGACGGACGGGGACGACCATCTGCCGCGCCGCCGCAGGGCGGAGACGGAGGACGAGGCGGGTCGCGGTATCTCGATCATCGCGACGATCGCCTCGTCCTGGGGAAGCCGCCGCACGCCGGGCGGCGGCAAAGCGGTCTGGTGCGAGTTCGCCCTGCCCGACTAGGCGGTGGCGGTCTCCTTCTCCGGCAGGTGCTGCGCCACGACCCTGGACGGCTTCACGGCGAGCGACGGCTGGTTCTGCTCCGGGGTGAGCTGCCGGCCGAGCCGCACGGCGAGGAAGGTGATGCCGAGCGAGAACAGCACGAAGGTCACGATGTACGGACCGTGCAGGGCGGCTCCCATGGGCCCGCCCACGGCCGGCCCGACGGCCAGCGCCAGCTGCTTGACCAGGGCGAACGCCGAGTTGTACTGCCCGACCATCGACTCCGGTGCCAGATCGGCCACCAGCGGCGCCACGGTCGGCGACAGCATCGCCTCACCGAGCCCGAAGAGGGCGTACGTGGAGACGAAGGCCGCCGTCGCCATGGCCTGGCTGCCGTGCCCGAGGCCCGCGTACCCGGCGATCAGCCAGGCCACGGCCCAGATCAGGCCCACGGCCGCGATCACCCGGGACCGCTTGCGGCGCTCGACGAACCTCAGCACCAGGAACTGGGCGGCGACGATCACCGCCGTGTTGGCGGCGAGCGCCATGCCGAGCGTCGACGGCTGGATGCCGGCGGCCTCGGTGCCGTAGGCGGCGAGACCCGACTCGAACTGGCCGTAGCAGGCGAAGAAGAGGACGAAGCCGAGGACGCACAGCTGCACCATCGCCTTGTGCCCCAGCAGCGCCCGGAGACCGCCGCCCTTGGCGCCCTCGGCGGGACGGGCGTCCCGGAGCGCGGGGGAACCGGGCATCCGGACGGTCCCCACGACCGCACCGAGCACCAGGAACATCGCCGCCTCGATCGAGAACAGCAGGATGAAGCTGCCCGGCCGGCTCGTGTCGACGAGCAGCCCGCCGATCAGACCACCGACACCGAGACCCAGGTTCTGCAGGAAGAACTGCATGGCGAAGGCCCGGGTGCGGCCCGCGGGCGTCGAGCACCAGACGATCATCGTGGCGAGGGCCGGCTGCAGCACGGCCGTACCCGCACCGAGCAGCGCCGCCGCCCCCACGGCCGGCGACACGCCGGACGCGAAGCCCATGCCCACCGCGCCCACCGCCGCGAGGACCGAGGCCACGAGAAGGACGGGCACGGGCCCGCGACGGTCGATGGCCCGCCCGCTGAACGGCAGCACCACGAGCGCGGCCATGGCGAAGACGGCCAGGACGATGCCCGCCGTGGCCGCGCCCAGATCCCGCACCTGCGCCACATACACATAGAGGTACGGCACGGTGAAGCCGAGTCCGAACGCGCTCAGCGCGCTGCCTGCCTGGATACGGCGCATCGCTGCGCCCCTCGCCTTGGTCACACTCACCCACTTCGGTCGCAGGTTCAGAGGTGTACCCCTGAACCTTGAAGACTTCAACACTAAAGTTAACGGCTTAACAGTACACACCGAAGGACTTCAACGCCAACGAGACGCATGGGATACTCGCCTGCATGTCCGACAACCCCGAGCGACCCGGCCCGCAGGCTCCCCAGGAGCCGAGCCTCGACGAGCAGATCGCCGCCTACCAGCGCGAGTTCCGCGACCTCGACCCCCAGGTCGAGAAGGTCGTCTCGGCCCTCGGCCGCCTGAACCGCCGGATGAACGTGGCGTACGGACGCCAGCTCGCCGACCTCGGCATCAGCAACGCCGAGTGGGAGGTCCTCAAGACCCTGGTCCTCTCCGGAGAGCCCTACCGGCTGGGCCCCGGCGAGCTCGCCAAGCGGCTGGGCCTCACCCCGGCCGCGATGACCCACCGCATCGACCGCATGGCCGGCGAGGGCCTGGTCACCCGCGACCGCGACGAGAACAACCGGGTCCGCGTGATCGTCGAGCTCACCGACGAAGGCCGCTCGAAGTGGCTGGAGGCCATGCGCATGGCCACGGACTTCGAGGAGGACCTCCTCCAGGACCTCACGGCGGAGGAGAAGGGCGTCCTCGGCGAGGCCCTCATCCGCCTCCTCCGGCGCGTGGAGCTGACTCAGCCGGACGCCGGCGGCCGCCTGACGGACCTCGACTGAGGTCCCGAACGGGGGTTGACACCCCCCTGCCGGATGCGTAGTGTTCTCCGAGTTGTCACAGAGCCGGAACGGTTCTTCGGCGACCACTCCGCCGCTGATAGCGGCACCCCTACTCAGCACGATCTCCCCAGCGGGATGAATATCGGCATGCCGAAATTCATTTCGAAAACCTCGATTATGAGGCACCGGGGAAATCCGCTAGAGTCCGGGACGTCGGAACGGCCCAACAGCCGCGAGGACAAACCCCGCTGACTGGGAATCAGACACCGAAAGGTTCTGATAGAGTCAGAACCGCCGGAAGGGCCCGGAGCGAAAGCGAACGGGACCGGAAAGCACCGAGGAAATCGGGTCGGAAAGATCTGATAGAGTCGGAAACGCAAGACCGAAGGGAAGCCCGGAGGAAAGCCCGAGAGGGTGAGTACAAAGGAAGCGTCCGTTCCTTGAGAACTCAACAGCGT